>JBDSJB010000442.1:0-3889 GCA_039917665.1 Binatia bacterium | reverse complement strand
ACTTCGATCTTCGGCCGGAGCCCGCGTGAGCGCGCCGCCGCTGCCGCCGCGTCGGCCGCGGAGCGCGCGCGAGGCTGAGCTGCTCGCGACGGCGCGTCGGCTCCTGCCGAGCGGCGTTCGCAACCCGTCAGCGCTCGCCGAGTACGCCATGGTCGTCGCCCACGCGCGCGGCGCGCGCCTCACCGATTGCAGTGGCAACGAGTACGTCGACTATCTGCTCGGGTCCGGGCCGCTGCTGCTCGGGCACGCGCACCCGGCCGTCGTGGCTGCGGTGCAGGCCCAGCTCGAGCGTGGCACGAGCTATCTCCTCGTGAACGAGCCGGCGATCCGGTTGGCGGAGGCGCTCGTCGAGCTCGTGCCGTGCGCGGAAGCCGTCACGTTCCACAGCACCGGCTCCGAGGCGACGTTCTTCGCGCTGCGGTTGGCACGAGCGTACCGGGGCCGCGACGCGATCCTCAAATTCGAAGGTGCCTACCACGGCATGAGCGACCACGCGCTCATGAGCACGCAGTGGACGCAGGCCCCGGCGCCGTTTCCTGGCGCGGTGCCGAGCTCGCGCGGCATTCCGGCGAGCGTGCCGGCGGAGGTGCTGGTCGCGCCGTTCAACGACATCGCCACGACGACGGCGATCATCGAGCGTCACCACGATGCGCTCGCCGCCGTGATCGTCGAGCCCCTGCAGCGGACGATTCCGCCGGTGCCTGGCTTCCTCGCCGAGCTGCGGCGCATCACCGAGCACTACGGGATTCTCCTGGTGTTCGACGAGGTCGTGACCGGCTTTCGTTTCGGGCTCGGTGGCGCGCAGGCCCGCTACGGCGTGACGCCCGACCTTTGCGCGCTCGGCAAGAGCATCTCGGGTGGACTGCCGCTCGGCGTCGTTTGCGGGCGGCACGACGTGCTTGCGCTCGCCGATCCCGAGCGGTGCGAGCACGGCGACGCTGTGCTGCTCACGGTGACGTACAGCGGCAACCCGGTCGCGGCCGCGGCGGCACTCGCGTGCATCGCCGAGCTCCGCCGCCCCGGCGTCTACGATCGTCTCGCGGCGACCGGCACGCGCCTGATGACGGCTCTGCAGCGCAGCGCGGACGAGGCAGGGATTGCCTGTCACGTCCAAGGCGAGCCGGCGGTCTTTCAACCGTGGTTCAGCGCGACGCCGATCGTCGACCACCGGAGCGCCCTTGCGGCCGATCGCGGCCGCGCGGCGGCGTTCACCAACCGGCTACTCGAGGCCGGCGTGGTGAAGGCGCACGAGAAGCTGTTCCTCTCGACCGTCCATGGGGAGGACGACCTCGCCCGCACGATCGGGGCCTTCGCGTTCGCCATGGAGCGGATCGCCGCGCCCGCATAAGGCAGTCCCCTAGTAGCCGGAGCGCCCTGGCGTCTGGCATGTAGAAAGCCAGACGACGCATGGTTCCCCTTCGGCGCAGGCTCTTCCTCCTGACGGCCGCGGCTCTCCTGCCGCTCGCGGCGATTGCCGGGTTCGGCCTCTATGCGCTCGTCGACCACCAGCGCGACGAGGCGCGGCGGGCCGGGATCGAGTTGACGCGGGCGCTCGCCACCGCGGTCGAAGCCGAGATCGGGCGGTCGATCTCGGTGATGGAAGCGATCGCCACGTCGCCGACCCTCGACAGCGGCGACCTTCCCGAGTTCTTCCGGCGGGTGACCCGCGTCGCGGAGACGCAGCCGCACTGGCGTGCGATCGTCTTGGTGGATCCGAACGGAACGCCGCTCTTGCACACGGGATTCTCGGTCGGCGCTGCGATTCCACCACTGGCCGAACGGGCGAATGTGACGACGGTACGCGAAACCATGCGACCGGTCATCGGCGATCTGGCGCGGGTCGGCGCCGGTGAAGCCGAAGGAGGGGCGTTCGATTTCAGCGTTCGGGTGCCCGTGATGCGCGACGGCGTGTTGCGCTTCGTCGCGATCGCGCTGGTCGACCCGACGGCGATCCTCGAGATCCTCCAGCGTCAGCGCGTCCCGTCCGACTGGGTGATCTCGATCTTCGACGCGGCCGGCCAACGCGTCGCCCGGTCGCGCGCGCACGAGGAGAATCTCGGGAAGCACGGGGCGGCGTCGGTCGTGGCGTTGATGGCGCAGCCCGCCGAAGAAGGGTGGGGCCCGACGACGGCCGTGGAGGGCGACCGCATCTACACGGCGTATAGCCGCGTCAAGAATCTGCATTGGACGGTGGCGACCGGAATCCCGGTGGGTTTGGTGAACGGGGCGATGCTGCGTGCGGCGCTCCTGTTCGGGGGTGGCATCCTGGTGTCGCTCGTAATCGGCATCATGGCGGCGTCGCGGATCGCGCGCAGCATCACCGGTCCGATCGGTGCGCTCGGCGACGCGGCGGCCGCGCTCGGACGCGGAGAGCCGATCGATCATCCCGTCACGGAGATCGCGGAAATCGCGCAAGTTGGCCAAGCCCTGGCGGGTGCGGCGGAGGAGCGCGCCCGCGGCGAGCGCGAGCGTGACGCGCTCTTGGGGCGCGAACAGCAGGCGCGCGCCGCCGCCGAGTCGGCCAATCGTGCCAAGGACGAGTTCCTCGCGATGCTCGGTCACGAGCTCCGGAATCCCCTCGGGGCCGTGGCGAACGCAGTCGCGGTGCTCGACCACGCCGACGTGGCGCCGGAAGCCGCGGCCCGCGCGCGTCGGATCATCTCCCGCCAGACGGCGCACCTCTCGCGTCTCACCGACGACTTGCTGGATGCCGGCCGCGTGATCACCGGCAAGATCGTGCTCGACCGCCAGCGCATCGACCTCGCCGAGATCGTGGCCCGCGCCCTCACGACGGCGGACGTCGGCCGTCACCGGGTCGTGTGCGAGCTTCAGCCGGTCTGGATCGACGGCGATCCGATTCGCATCGAGCAGATCTTGATGAACCTGGTCGGCAACGCCGTGAAGTACACGGCGGCCGGCGGCACGATCACCATCGCGGTCGGTCGCGACGGCGACGCGGCGTGCTTGCGGGTGAGCGACAACGGCGTCGGGATGGCATCGGAGCTCGCGACGCGCGTGTTCGAGCTCTTCGTGCAGGGTGACCGGCCGCTCGATCGGGCGTCCGGCGGTCTCGGCATCGGCCTCACGTTGGTGCAGCGTCTGGCCGAGCTGCACGGCGGCAGCGCGGCGGTGTTCAGCGCCGGCCCGGGGCAGGGCAGCGAGCTCACGGTCCGCATCCCGGCGCTGCCGGCGCCGCACGTAGCGGCCGCACCCGTAGCGGTCCCGGCCGAGGCTGCCGCCGGACGGAACGTGCTCGTGGTCGAGGACAACGAGGACGCGCGCACGGCGCTCTGCGAGCTGCTCGCGCTCGGCGGGCATCACGTCCGTGCCGCGGCCGATGGAGTATCGGGGCTCGCGACCGCGCTCGCGTCACGACCGGAGATCGCGCTGGTCGACGTCGGTCTCCCGGGTATGGACGGCTACGAGGTCGCGCGTCGCATTCGCGCGGCGGAGGTGGGTGGCTCACACATGAAGCTCGTGGCGCTCACGGGCTACGGCTTGCCCGAGGATCGCGCCCGCGCGCTGGCGGCGGGATTCGACGTGCACCTCGTGAAACCGGTCAGCATGGTGGTGCTCGGGAAGCTGCTCGCGGGCTGACGCGGTGGCACGGTCGTGGGCGATCGGCTATGTGCCGACGCCATGTCGACGCTGAAAGATCGCGCCTGCATCGTCGGAATCGGGGAGACGTCGTATTGCCGCGCCCCGGGCTCGGGCCTGAGTCAGCTCGGCATTCAGCTGCAGGCGTCCCTTCGTGCGCTGGAAGACGCCGGTCTCACGCCGCGCCAGATCGACGGTGTGATGCCGTTCCCGAACCTCGGCAGTGCCGAGGAGATGGCGGCCAATCTCGGGATCGCGAGCCTGCGCTTCGCGTCGACGGTGCACATGGGCG
>JBDSJB010000441.1:0-2764 GCA_039917665.1 Binatia bacterium | reverse complement strand
ACCGAAGCCGGCGTGCGCTCGATCATCTTCGCGCGTCCCGCCGAGTACAACACGATCACGCCGGCGTTCCGCGACGAGCTCGCCGCGGCGATCGACGAAGCCGACGACGATCGCGCCGTCCACGTGATCTTGTTGCGGGCGGAAGGGCCGGCGTTCTGCGCCGGCTACGGGCTCGACTGGTCGACCGTCGCGCAGGCAACCGAAGAGGCGCGCGAGCGGCGCTGGGACTCGGTCGCCGACCTTCGGATGATGGGCCGCTTCGTCGAGGTCTACATGAAGCTCTGGTACGCGGCGAAGCCGACGATCGCCGCGGTGCAGGGCTGGTGCATCGGCGGCGGCACCGACATGGTGCTCTGCGCCGACATCGTGATCGCCGGCGAGGGTGCGACGTTCGGCTACCCGCCCGCACGCGTCTGGGGTACGCCGACGACGGCGATGTGGGTCTACCGAATGGGTCTCGAGAAGGCGAAGCGCTATCTGCTCACCGGCGACGAGATCCCCGCGCCGGAAGCCGCGCGCATCGGCCTCATCCTCGAAAGCGTGCCCGACGCCGAGCTCCAGTCCCACGCGATGGCGTTCGCGCAGCGCATGGCGCGCCTGCCGACCAACCAGCTCGTCATGCTGAAGCTGCTCTGCAATCAGACCGCCGAGAACATGGGCCTCACGTCGAGCCGGACGCTCGGGACGCTCTTCGACGGCATCGCGCGCCACACCCAGGAGGGGCTCGATTTCGTCGGGCGCGCGCAGGAGGTCGGGTTTCGCCAGGCGGTCCGCGACCGCGATGACCCGTTCGGCGACTACGGCTCGGGCCAACGGTCGCGCACGCGCAAAGGTAGCCAACAGGACGAATGAGGGTGGCCGGACGGGTCGTGCAATCGGCCCGTGCGCTTCCCTCCCGTGATTGCTAAAGAAGCTGCCTCCATGCTCCACGCCGAGCTTACGCGCGAGGTCGACGAAGGCGCCTCCGGTCCGCAGATCGCGGCCTTCTTCGATCTGGACCGCACGCTGCTCGCGGGCTTCTCTGCCGTCCATTTCGTCCGCGAGGACATTCTCGCGGGCCGCATGAGCGCCAAGCACTTCGCGCAGACCCTGCTCGCGGCGACGCTCTTCCAGCTCCGGCAGATCGGGTTCTCGGGTTTCGTGGCGGGCACGTTGGAACGCCTGCGCGACATGTCCGAGAAGGAGTTCGAGAGCCACGCCGAGCACATGTTCATCGAGCACCTCGCCGCCGACGTGTATCCCGAGGCGCGCGCGCTCGTGCAGGCGCACCGGCGCAAAGGCCACACCATCGCCGTCGTCTCGTCGGCGACGCGCTACCAGATCGATCCGCTCGCGCGCGACTTCGGCATCGACCACGTGCTCTGCACGCGGCTCGAGGTGAAGCACGGCAAGTTCACGGGACGCGTGATCGAGCCGACGTGCTACGGCGAGGGCAAGGCGACGGCGGCCCGCGATTTCGGCACGCCCCGCAAGATCGACTTCGAAGAGAGCTATTTCTACACCGACAGCGACGAGGACCTGCCGCTCCTCGAGATCGTCGGGAAGCCGCGGCCGACCAACCCGTCGAGCCGGCTCGCCGAGATCGCCGCCAAGCGCGGCTGGCCGGTGAACCGCTTCACGAGCCGCGGCACACCAGGGGCGTTGGAAGTGGTGCGCACCTCGCTCGCGGTCGGTGCGCTCTTTCCGTCATTCATGCTCGGCGTGCCGGCGGCCGTGCTCGGTTGGAGCTGGCGCCGCGCCATCAACGTCGCGATTACCACCTGGGGTGAGCTCGGCACCGCGCTCGCCGGCATCGACGTATCGGTCGTCGGCGAGGAGCACCTCTGGTCGCACCGCCCGGCCGTCTTCATCTTCAACCATCAGAGCGGCGTCGACATGCTGGTGCTCTGCCGTTTGCTCCGTCGCGACATCATCGCGGTCGCGAAGCAGGAGGTGCGGCGGAATCCGATCTTCGGACCGGTCTTCGCCGCCTGCGGCACCGTGTTCATCGACCGCTTCGATCATGACAAGGCGGTCGCCGCGCTGAAGCCGGTCGTCGAGTCGATTCGCGAGGGCCTCTCGCTCGTGCTCGCGCCGGAAGGCACGCGGAGCGCGACCGGCCAGCTCGGACGCTTCAAGAAGGGAGCCTTCCACATGGCCATGGCCGCGGGCGTGCCGATCGTCCCGATCGTGCTCCGCAACACGCTCGACGCGCTGCCGAAGCATGGCATCATCGTGCGGCCGGCGACGATCGAGGTCGTCGTGCACCCGCCGATCCCGACCGCCGACTGGAAGCTCGAGGATCTCGACCGCCACATCGAGGAGATTCGCAATCTCTATGTCGGAACGATGGGCGAGGAGCGCGCCGCGACGCGGGCGGTCAGGCCACCCGGGCCTTCAAGTACGTGAGCGTGCCGAGCGGCGTCATGCGGTGCTCGACCTCCTGAACCTCGCTGAAGCCCGCCGCGGCGATCAACGCCGGTAGCTCGCCGCGCAGATTCGGCCCCGTGGTCTCGTCGCCGTCGAACAACCGAAAGCTCAGCGACGCGACCTGCATGAGCGCGTTCTGCGGCTTGCCCCAGTCGGCGACGTGGAGCTCGCCGCCGTCACGGAGCAGGCGCCGAACCGCCGCGAGCGTCTCGCGCTTCTGCGGCGTCGTCAGGTGATGCAGCATGAGCGTGCTGAGCACGCGGTCGAACGACGCCGGCGGGAGCGGCGGCGCCGTCGCCGAGCCTTCGACGAGCCGGATCTCGACGCCGGCCGCGGCGATCTTTCCGCGTGCGAT
>JBDSJB010000440.1:0-12971 GCA_039917665.1 Binatia bacterium | reverse complement strand
AGGCTCGCCGTCGCACCCGGCTTCCAGCGCCTGCACGACGACCGAGCCTTCCCCGAACGGGCGATTGCCGACGGAGAAGATCGACGAGGCGTTCTGCGTCGGGCCCTGCGCCATCGCGCTCGCGGGCACCAGCATGTCCGGCCCGTTGGTCCAGCTGTCATCCGCGGGATCATAGAGGTACGTCGCGGGCTGACTGCCGACCTCGACGTCCAGACCGCCATACGCCACGATTTGGCCGCAGAGGACTCCCACCCCCATCGCCGCGCGCGGCAACGGGAGTGACGCCCCCAGGGACCATTCATCGTTGACCGGATCGTAGATCTGTAGCTCGCCCACCAGGGTGCCCGGACTGATCGCACCACCAACCACGTAGATGAAACCCTCGGGCCCGACTGTCGCCGTCGCGTCGGAGACGGCGAGAGGCATCGGCGCAACCATCGTCCACGTGTCGGTCGAGGGGTCGTAGACCTCGGTCGTGTCGAAGAGCGTTCCGCTTCCAACCGATGCACCGGTGCGTCCGCCCATCGCATAGACCAGCCCGCCGACACTCGCGGCCGCGAGGCCGCCGCGCGGCTCGTTCAGGCTCGCGACCGTGCTCCACGTGCCACTGCCGGGGTCGAAGACCTCGACGGTGCCGGTTGGTCCGCGTCCGCCGATCGCGTACAGTTTTCCGTCCGCAACGGCACCCGCGAGGGCGGAGCGGCTCTCCGTGGCGTTGGGTCCGCTCGTCCAAACGTCGGCGCCGAAGTCGTAGACGTCGAGCAAGGCGCTGTCCGCGCCCCGAAATCCGTGGCTCACGTAGAGCCCGTTCCCGACGACACCGCCTGCGGCGCCGTGCACGCCCCCAGGAATGTCGGCGCGGAGCTCCCATGCGAGCGTCCCGGGAAATGGCGCGGCCGCAGCCGCGCCTGGAAACGAAACTCCGGCGACGGCGAGTGCCGAGATGATTAACCACGCGAGCGAACGGCATTGATTCTGAGAACGGCGCATGACGAAGGCAGAGCAATGGCCATACCGTCGGGGACGCATCGAACACGTCATGCACTCCAACGAGCGCGCTGGCGTCGACATAGCGAATGGGTAGAGAGAATGTGACGCCACGACGACGGCGTCGTCATCCGAACGCACTGCGACTCAGCGACAGCGCACCGCCGTCAGAGCCCGAGAATCAACCCGCACAGCGTTGCCGAACAGCCGCCGCTTCATCGCCGCCGATTTGATCGGCAAGCGACGGCAACAGCGCCGCGCCAGAGGCCCCGCTACAACCGAACGGGTACGCCGCGCGCCAGCAGGTACTCCTTGCACTGGCGGATCGTGTACGTGCCGTAGTGGAAGATCGATGCCGCCAGAACGGCGTCGGCCTCGCCGGCCATCAGGCCGTCGTACAGGTGCTCGATGGTGCCGACACCCCCCGACGCGATCACGGGAATGCTGACCGCGCGACTCACCGCGCGCGTGAGCGGCACGTCGTAGCCGGCCTGCGTGCCGTCGCGGTCCATGCTGGTGAGCAAAATTTCCCCTGCCCCGGCCCGCTCCATACGCACTGCCCATTCGACGGCGTCGAGTCCCGTCGGCCGACGGCCGCCGTGCGTGAACACCTCGAAGCGCGGCGTCTCGGTTGCCGGCGCGGGCACGCGCTTGGCGTCGATCGCGACGACGATGCACTGGCTGCCGAAGCGCTGGGCCGCCTCGTCGACGAACTCGGGCCGCGCGACGGCCGCCGTGTTGATCGACACCTTGTCGGCGCCCGCATTCAAGAGCGCGCGGATGTCGGCGATCTCGCGCACGCCGCCACCGACGGTGAGCGGCATGAACACGCGCTCCGCCGTGCGCGACACGACGTCGAGCAGAATCGGGCGGGCTTCGTGTGAGGCGGTGATGTCGAGGAAGGTGAGCTCGTCGGCTTCGTCACGATCGTAGCGGGTCGCGACTTCGACCGGATCCCCGGCGTCGCGGAGACCGACGAAATTGACGCCCTTCACGACCCGTCCGTCCTTGACGTCGAGGCAGGGAATCACACGCTTCGCGAGGGGCACGCGCTATGCCTCGTCGCCGCGGCCAACGCGGAGCGCGGTCGCGAGGTCGACGGCGCCCGTGTAGATCGCGCGTCCGACGATGACGGCCTCGATGTTGCGTCGTCCGAGCGCGCGGAGCTTGCGCAGATCATCGAGCGAGGCCACGCCCCCCGAGGCGATCACCGGAACGTCGACCGCGTCGGCGATTGCGTCGACCGCGACCGTGTTCACACCGTCGCCGGTGCCGTCGCGCGCGATGTCGGTGAAGACGATCGCGGCCGCGCCCGCGCGCTGGACCTCGACCGCGAGGCTCGCAGCGTCGGTCGCACTGTCCTTGGTCCAACCCGCGACCGACACCTTGCCCTTGCGGGCGTCGATGCCAGCGAGGATCTGGCCGGGGTGTTGGCGACACGCCGCCGCGAAGAACGTCGGATCTTCGAGCGCGGCAGTCCCGAGCACCACCCGTCCGGCACCCGCCGCGAGCACGCGTTCGAGCGTCGCGAGATCGCGAACGCCGCCGCCGACCTCGACCTTGGCACCGACCGCACGACAGACGCGCGCAATCGCGTCCTCGTTCACCGGCTTCCCGCTGATGGCGCCGTCGAGGTCGACGATGTGGATCCATTCAGCGCCCGCTTCTTCGAAGCCGCGCGCGACGGCGACGGGGTCCTCGGCGTACACGGTCTCGCGCGCCATGTCGCCCTGCACGAGACGCACACAACGGCCACCCTTCAAATCGATCGCGGGAATCACCAACATGGGAATGGTCTCAATGAGCCGCGGCCGTCGTGTCGGTCTCGCCCGCCAACGCGGCAAAGTTGGCGAGGATCCGCAAACCGACGGCTTGGCTCTTCTCGGGGTGGAACTGCGTGGCGAAAACATTGTCCTGCCAAACCGACGACGCGAAGGCACCGCCGTAATCGGTGGTGGTAGCGACCAGCGTAGGATCCGCCGGTACCGGATAGTACGAGTGCACGAAGTAGACCTGGACGCCGTCCTTCAACCCTTCGAGGTGCGGCGCGGGCTTCTCGATCGACAGCGAGTTCCAGCCCATCTGCGGCACCTTGCGCTTGCCCTCGGGATCGGGCGCGAAGCGCACGATCTTGCCCGGCAGGATGCCGAGGCCTTCGACGCGTCCGAACTCCTCGCTCTCGTCGAAGAGGATCTGCATGCCGACGCAGATGCCGAGGAACGGGCGTCCGCTCGCCGCGAAGATCCTGACGGGCTCGATCAACTCGTAGCGGCGAAGATTGTCCATGCAGGCACCGAACGCGCCAACGCCGGGCAGCACCGCCGCGTCCGCACCCATGATGACGTCGGGATCGCGCGTCACGACGGCGTCCGCGCCGACGTGCTCGAGCGCCTTTTGGACGCTCCGCAGATTCCCCATTTCGTAATCGATGACGGCGATGGTCATGGGTAGGCGGCCGTCCGGCGGAGATCGGACGACATCACCCGCGCAGGCTGCGGCAGCCAGCGGAGCAGCATGGAGCCCGCGACGAAACCCGCGAACGGCAGATAGATCGCCGACGTGAACGCCATCCGGAAGAAGCTTTGCGCGAAGATGAACCAATTGTAGTACGCGCCCGTCACGTGGAGCTGGCGCCAACGCTTCGGACCGAGCCACGCGGCGGTGGTGTCGAACGACGTGATCGTCATGAGCGCGAGGAACACGTACGCGATGCCGCCACCGATGATCGTCTTCATGGGCCGTACCGTCATGAAACCGTCGACGGTCCATCCGGCCACCGTCAGGATCAAAAGCAAATGAATGAAGTGCGATGACGCGTAGGACACGCCGAGCTGCCGGCGATTGCGCAGCAGCCACGTCGTCGTCGGATTCGGCCAGCGGCGGCGCAGCGCCGATGCCGCGAACGCCAGCGTGAAAAACACGACGGACGTCCGCGCGGTCGCGCGAATCGCCATGCCGAGCCCTTCCGCGCCGGTGCCCTCGATCGCGAGGATGGCCGCGACGATCGCCGACACGGCGAGCGTCGCCCATCCGACGATGGGCCAGCCGTTCATCCGGAGAGCGTTCCTTTGGTCGAGAGCACGCCGCGCACGCGCGGATCGCGCTGCGTCGCGAGGTCCAGCGCCCGCGCCATGCCCTTGAACGTCGCCTCGACGATGTGGTGGGGATTCCGCCCCGCGAGCATGCGGACGTGGAGATTCATGCCATTCTCGTTCACGAACGCGAGCAGAAAGTCGTGGATCAGCTCGACGTCGAAGCTCCCGATGCGGTTCTGCTTGGTCTTGATGTCGTAGGCGAAGAACGGCCGTCCGCTGAGATCGACGACGACGCTGATCAGGGCCTCGTCGAGCGGCACTGTCGCCTCACCGAAGCGGCGAATGCCCGCTTTGTCGCCGAGCGCCTGGCGGAACGCCTGGCCAAGCGTCAGGCCGACGTCCTCGACCGTGTGGTGATCGTCGACGTCGATGTCGCCGGTGGCGCGGATGGTGAGATCGAAGAACCCGTGGCGGGTGAAGAGCTCGAGCATGTGATTCAGGAAGGGAACGCCGGTCGAGATGTCGTAGCGTCCGGTCCCATCGACGTTCAGAGACAGCTCGATGGCGGTTTCCTTCGTCTTGCGGCTCACCGTTGCCGATCGACCCACAGTGCGAATGACCCCGACTCGTTTGATCGTGCGTGCTCGCGCCATGGCGCGGCATCATACCCGAGGCTCCAGGGCGTCGCGAACGGTCATTCGGTGGCGTGGCTCCGGGCCCCGACCTACCATTCCAGCGATGGCGAGCGGCGAAACCGGGACCGTGCATGCCTGGGTCGAGGTCGCGGAGGCGATCCGGGCAACCCGCGCCCGCACGCAGAAGAACGCCGCTCTGACAGCCTATTTACGGGTCCTCGACGACGCCGATCTGCCGATCGCCGCCCGGTTCTTCGCCGGCGACGTCTTCCCCCGCCATGACGCCCGGACGACCGGCGTCGGATGGGCGATCGTCCGCGACGTGCTCCTCGCCATCTCGGGCCTCGACCCCGCGGCGCTCAGTGAGGCCTACGTCGCCCATGGCGACCTCGGCGACCTGACGGGGACGCTCTTCGCCGATCGTCCCCCGAGCGGCCTCACCTTGGCCGAGGCCCAGGTATTCTTCGCGGGGCTCGCCGCGGCCGCGGGTCCCAAAGGCCGCCGCACTCTCGTGCACGAGGTCTTGGCCCGCGCCGGCGCGCTCGAAGCGCGCTACCTCGTGAAGCTGCTCGGCGCCGAGCTCAGGATCGGCCTCAAGGAAGCGCAGGTCGAGGACGCGATCGCCGCCGCCTTCGGACGGCCGATCGTCGACGTCCGTCGTGCCGGGTTGCTGCGTGGCGACGTCGGCGAGGTCGCGCTCCTCGCCAAGCACGACGCGCTCGCGACCGCCACGCTCTCGCTCTTCCACCCGATCGGTTTCATGCTGGCCCAGCCGCTCGCGACGCCCGCCGAGCTCGTCGCGACGCTGCCCGAGCCGTTCGCGGTCGAGGACAAGTACGACGGCATCCGCGTCCAAGCCCACGTGGGTGCGGATCGGGTCGTTCTGATCTCACGCACGTTGGACGACGTGACGGTGTCGTACCCCGAGGTCGCAGCGGCGCTCCGCGCGTTGCCGGCCGGTCTCGTGCTCGACGGCGAGGTCGTGGCGCTCGAAACCGAGCCTGCCGATCGCATCGCCTCGTTCCGAACCCTGCAACAACGCCTCGGCCGGAAGAAGCCCAGCGCCGACTTGATCGCGCGCGTCCCGGTGGCCTACGTGGTCTTCGATCTCGTCGCGGCGGACGCCACGCTGGTGATCGACGAGCCGTATCGCGACCGGCGTCGACGGCTCGCCGCCTTCGAATGGCCGGGACCCACGCTGCGGCTCGCGCCGACGAACCTCGCCTCGGAAGCAGACGCCGTCGAGACCGCCTTCGCCGCCGCGCGCGCCGCGGGCAACGAAGGCATCGTCGCGAAGGATCCCGGCTCGCCCTACACGCCCGGGCGCCGCGGCAAGACCTGGATCAAGCTGAAGCGGCCGCTCGCGACCCTCGACGTCGTCGTGACGGCGGTCGAGCGTGGCCACGGCCGACGTCACGAGGTGCTCTCGGACTACACGTTCGCGGTGCGGGCCGGTGAAGACGACCCGACCCTGCTCGCCGTCGGCAAGGCCTACAACGGCCTCACCGACGCGGAGATCGCCGCCCTCACCACCCGCTTCGAGGCGCTCACGGTCGAGCGCCGTGGCGGTTGGCATCGCGTCCGGCCCGAGGTCGTGCTCGAGGTCACGTTCGACATCGTGCAGCCCTCGACCCGCCATCCCGCGGGCTTCGCGCTGCGCTTTCCCCGCATCGTCCGCGTCCGCGACGACAAGCCCGTCGCCGAGATCGACACGCTCGAACGGGTTCGGGCGCTCGCCGGCGGGACGACCTAAGCGCCGAACAGCGTCCGGAACGAGGCGCGATCGGCTTCGATCGCCGTGCGGATCGCTTTCAGCGTGACGGCGCGCGAACGCAGCTTGGTCGCAGCGTGCGCCGCCGCGTTCAGCTTCATCAGCTCGCCAACGATACTACGCGCCGTGCTCACGAGGTCGGCCGCTGGCACGACGCGATCCAGCCACCCCGCCACGACCGCGTCCTCGGGACCGTACACCTCCGAGTTGTTCACGGCGCGGTTGAAATGCTGTGGGGTCAAACGCTGGCGACAAATCTCGATCGCGAAATACGGCATGGTGATCCCCAGCGCGACCTCGTTGGCGACGACGCGATAGGGGCCGGCCGTCCCGACCCGGTAGTCGGACGACAGCAACAGGAAAGCGCCCATCGCGATCGCGTTGCCGTTGCACGCCACGACGACGGGCGTCGGGAACTGCATGAGCCGCTCCCCGAGCTCGAATCCGGTGAGCACCATGCTCGCGGCCGCGGCGCCGCCGGCCATCATCACCTTAAGGTCGAAGCCGGCCGAGAACGTTTCCGGGCGACCCGTCAGGATCACCGGGCTCTTTTCGGCCAGGGCGCGGTCGAAGGCCGCGTTCAGCTCGGCCAACATCTCCGACGACAATGCATTGCGCTTGCCGTCGTCCATGGCGATGGTCGCGACGCCTTCTTCGGTGCTGTACGTGACGAGCGTGCTCATGACTGGCCCTCTTTCTCGCTGCGGTTGCACGGCGCGTAACATCGGCGCACTGTTGTCGCAACAACAGTTGTGACCAGACCCAATTACAGCAAGGAAGCGGCGATCGTCTTCTGGCTTCATCAAGCGCATCACGCGCTCCGCACCGACATCCTGCGGATGTTCCAGGAGAAGGGTCACGATCTCACCACCGAGCAGTATGCGATCCTGACCGCGCTGTGGCAGCGCGGCGACTGTTCGCAATCGGCGTTGGCGCGCGCGTCGGGTCGCGACCGCCCGGGCGTCACGCGCCTCGTCGATACGCTCGAGAAGAAGAAGCTCGTCGCGCGTGCCGACGACCCCGACGATCGGCGCAGCTATCGCGTGCGGCTGACGGCCACCGGGCGCCGTCTCCACGCCGTGCTCGGCGGCCTCATCGAGGACGTCGTCGCGCGTGCCGTCCGCGGCCTGCCCGCCAAAGAACGCGAGGCACTGCGCGCGGGCCTGAAACAGGTCGCGCAGAACATCCGGGGGGCGTAGGCGTGCGCCGGTCGATCGAGCTCGCTACCGACGAGCGCGAGACGCTCGTCGACATCACGGAGCGTGTCCGCGCCCTCGTTGCCGACGCCGGCATCGAGAACGGGCTCTGCTGCGTCTACGCCCACGGTGCTACCGCCGCGATCATGATCCAGGAGAACTGGGACGCGAGCGTGCCGACCGACGTGGTGCGGTTCCTGCGGGCGTTGATCCCGCCCGGCGTCTGGCTGCACGACCAACAGGACGACAACGGCGACGCGCACTTGAAAGCGGGACTGATCGGCCCGTCGGAAACCATCCCGGTGATCGCCGGCGCGCTCGGTCTCTCGACCTGGCAGGGCATCTTCTTCTGCGAGTTCGATGGGCCGCGCTCCGATCGACGCGTGAGCGTGACGGTGCTCGCCGACGATTAACGTCGAAATCAGCGCGTTTTAGAGTCGTCCAGACGCCGCTCGATCGCACGGGCGTGGGCATCGAGCCCCTCGACGCGCGCGAGCCGCGCCACCGCCGGACCGAGCTTCGCGAGCGTCCGCGGCCCGGCGCCGATGATGCTCGACCGCTTCACGAAGTCGTAGACACCGAGCGGCGACGAGAACCGGGCGCTGCCGCCGGTCGGGAGCACGTGATTCGGGCCGGCGAGATAGTCACCGAAAGGCTCGGGTGCGTGGTCACCGAGGAAGATGGCGCCCGCGTGCCGGATCGACGGCAACCAGCGCTCGGGATTCCGGACGGCGAGCTCGAGATGCTCGGGCGCGAGCCGGTTGGCGAGCTCCATCGCGTCGGCGAGCGTCGGCGTGACGAAAGCCGTGCCGTAGCGAGCGAGGGCGCGCCGCGCGATCGACTGCCGCGACAGCTCGCCGAGCTGCACCTCCAGGGCACGGGCGACGCGCTCGGCGAGCGCCGCCGACGGCGTCACGAGGATCGCGGCCGCGAGCGGATCGTGCTCGGCCTGCGACAGCAGGTCGGCGGCGATCCAGTCGGCGCGGGCACGCGCGTCGGCGACGATCAGCACCTCGCTCGGGCCGGCGATCATGTCGATGTCGACGGCACCGAAGACGAGTCGCTTCGCGGTCGCGACCCAGATGTTGCCGGGGCCGCAGATCTTGTCGACGCGCGGAATCGTCCGCGTGCCGTACGCGAGCGCCGCGACGGCCTGCGCTCCGCCGACCCGGAAGAGCCGATCGATGCCGGCGATGTGCGCGGCCGCGAGCACCGCGGGATCGGCGTGACCGGGCGGCGTGACGCCGATCACCTCGCCGACGCCCGCGACTTTGGCGGGGACGACGTTCATGAGGATCGACGAGGGATAGGCCGCCGTGCCGCCGGGAACGTAGACACCGACGCGATCGAGCGCGCGCACTTGCTGCCCGAGCTTGGCGCCGGTCGCGTCGCGGAAGGACCACGATTTCTGCCGTTGGCGCTTGTGGAAGGCGGCGATGCGACTGGCCGCGAGCCGGAGCGCGCTTCGGACGGGAGCAGGAATCGCTTCCAACGCCGCCGCCATCTCGGCCGCCGGAACCTCGACCGTGCGGGCGGTGAGCGCGACCCCGTCGAAGCGCTTCGTATACGCGAAGAGCGCGGCGTCGCCGCGCCGACGTACGCCGTCGACGATCGCGCGCACGGCTCGCTCGACCTTGCCGGAGGCCTGCTCGCCGCGCGCTTCGAGCAGCGCCAGGCGACGCTCGAAGGCGCGCCCACGCGTCGGCGCGATGAACAGAACGTCGCTTGGCTTGCTCATCCGCGCACCCGCTCGATCTCGGCGCCGAGGCTGGAGAGTTTTTCTTCGAGACGCTCGTATCCACGATCGAGGTGGTAGACGCGCGACACCTCGCTCGTGTTGGTGGCCGCGAGCGCGGCAAGCACGAGGCACACGCTGGCGCGCAGGTCCGTCGCCATCACCGGCGCCCCCGACAACCGCGGCACCCCGCGCACGAGGGCCGTCTTCCCGTCGACCTTGATGTCGGCTCCCATGCGCACCAGCTCCGGCACGTGCATGAAGCGATTCTCGAAGATCGTCTCCGTGATCGCACTCCGGCCCTCGGCCATCGTCATGAGCGCCATGAACTGCGCTTGCAAGTCGGTCGGGAAGCCGGGATGCGGTGAGGTGCGCAGATCGGTCGCCTTGCAACAGTCACGGGGGCGAACGCCGACGCCGTCGGGGAGCCGATCGACCGTGACGCCGGCCTCTTCGAGCTTCACGAGGAAGGCGTCGAGGTGCGCGGCGCGCGCGCCGCGGACGAACACGTCGCCGCCAGTGATGGCGCCGGCGATCAGCAGCGTTCCCGCCTCGATACGGTCCGGGATCACCCGATGATCGAACCCGCCGAGCTCGCGTACGCCCTCGATCGTGATCGTCGGCGTTCCCGCCCCCTCGATCTTGGCACCCATGCGGACGAGCGCAGCGGCGAGATCCTCGATTTCGGGCTCGGCGGCGGCATTCTCGATCTCGGTCACGCCGTCGGCGAGCGTCGCCGCCATCATGAGATTCTCGGTGGCCCCGACGGACGGAAAGGCGAGCGGGACGCGCGCGCCGCGAAGACGCGACGCCTCGGCTTCGACGTAGCCGTGCGACTGGCGGATCGTCGCCCCCAGGCGCTCGAGGCCGGCGAGGTGAATGTCGACCGGACGACTGCCGATTGCGCAGCCACCGGGCGTCGACACGCGCGCGTGACCGCCGCGGGCCACCAAAGGCCCGAGCGTCAGGAACGACGCCCGCATCGTCTTCACCAGCTCGTACGGCGCCTCGATCGAGTCGAGCTCGCGCGCTTCGACCAGGATGGCCTCGAAGGCGTCGTCGCTGACGAGCGCCCCGACTCTTTCGAGCAGGCGGAGTGTCGTCGTGATGTCGGCCACGCGTGGCAGTCCGCGAATGGTGCAGCGCTCACGGGTGAGGAGCGAGGCGAACAGCAACGGCAAGCCGGCGTTCTTCGAGCCGCTGACCGAAACCGTCCCGCTCAAGCGACGGCCGCCGTGGATGACGATCTTCGTCATGACGAAGCCGCGCGACGGGCGCTGCCGGCGACTGCCAGCCCATCGACCACGCGTTCGATGCCGGCGAGATCGGCATGCCCGCCGACGGCATCGAAGCCGGCGGCCACGAGCAATGCGGCGACCTGCTCCGCCTGGCCCGCCCCTACTTCCAACACCAACGCGCCACCGGGAGCCAACACGCGCGCGGCCTCGGGCACGATCAGGCGATAGGCGTCGAGGCCGTCGGCACCGCCGTCGAGCGCGAGGCGCGGCTCGCGGCGAACCTCCGGCGCGAGCGCCGCGATGTCGTCGGAGGGAATGTACGGCGGATTGCTCACGACGAGATCGAAGCGCGCCCCGGAATCGAGCGCCGTCGTCCAGTCGCTCAGCACCACGCGCACGCGGCCGTCGACCCCGGCCGACGCGGCGTTGCCGGTCGCGACCTCGACGGCGGCTTCCGAGCAATCGACGGCGGTCACCTGGGCCTGCGGCAGCTCCGTCGCGAGCGCAACCGCGATCGCCCCGCTGCCCGTGCCGAGATCGAGCACGCGGAGCGCCCGGTCACGCGACACGACCATGGCCAACGCGCGCTCGACGACGAGCTCGGTCTCGGGACGCGGCACCAACACGTCCGGCGTCACCGTGAACGCGCGCGACCAGAACTCGCGGCGTCCCGTGAGATGCGCGACCGGCTCCCCCTCGCCGCGGCGTTTGATCAGCGCGCGGTAGGCGTCGACCTCGACACTCCCGAGCGGCCGATCGAAGCGCAGATAGACACCGACCCGGTCCGTCGCAATCACCTGGGCGAGCAACAGCTCGGCGTCGAGGCGCGGGCTCGCCACGCCGCGACCCGCCAGGAACTTCGCCGCCAGCTCGAGATACGCGAGGGTGGTCTCGGGCGCGGCCTTGGCGCGCTGCTCCGCCATCAGTGAGCCGTCTGCAGCAGCTCGGCTTGGTAATGCGTGATCAGCCCGTCGATCAGCGGATCGATCTCGCCTTCGAGGATCTTGTCGAGGGAGTGCAGCGTCAGGTTGATGCGGTGGTCGGAGACGCGGCTCTGCGGGAAGTTGTAGGTCCGGATGCGCTCGGAACGGTCGCCCGTGCCGACCATGCTCTTCCGCGACGCGGCGATCGAGGCATGCTGCTCGGCTTGCGCGCGCTCGAGCAGGCGGGAGCGCAGGATCTTGAGCGCCTTCCCCTTGTTCTTGAGCTGCGACTTCTCGTCCTGGCAGGACACCACGAACCCGCTCGGAATGTGGGTGACGCGCACCGCGGAGTCGGTCGTGTTGACGCTCTGACCACCCGGACCGGACGAGCGGAACACGTCGATCTTGAGGTCCTTGTCGTCGATCTGCACGTCGACCTCGTCGGCCTCCGGCAGCACCGCGACGGTGACGGCCGAGGTGTGAATGCGGCCCGACCCTTCCGTCTCCGGCACCCGCTGCACGCGATGGACGCCGCCCTCGAACTTGAGGCGGCTGTACGCGCCCTGCCCTTCGATGAGCGCGATGATTTCCTTCACGCCGCCGAGGCCGGTTTCACTGGAGCTCAGGATCTCGACGCGCCAACGCCGATTTTCGGCGTAGCGCGTGTACATGCGAAAAAGCTCGGCCGCGAAGAGGCTCGCCTCTTCACCACCGGTGCCGGCACGAATTTCGAGCAGGACGTTGCGATCGTCGTTGGGATCGCGTGGCAGCAGCAACACTTTGAGCTGCGCCTCGAGCACGTCGTTCTCGGATTTCAGACCGGGAAGCTCGTCCAGCGCCATGGCGCGGACGTCCTCGTCGGCATCGTGCACGAGCGACTTGTTGCCGTCGATCTGCTCCTGCAGCTCTTTCCACGCTCGATAGGAGTGAACGATCTGCTCGATACCGGAGCGCTCTTTGCTGAGCTTGGTGAACTCTTTCCGGTTGCCGATGATCTCGGGCGAAACCAACAAGGTCTCGAGCTCGACGTACCGCGTTTCCACTGCCGCTAGCTTGTCGAACATGGCTCGGTCTCGAAACCTGAGAGGCGCGGGCGCGTGGGCGAAAAAAAAGGGCCGGGGGAACCACTCCCTGCCCTGACGTCACGGTGATACCGCACCGTGATGGGCGTCGCGCCCAGGCTACTCTTGCGGCGCAGCAGGCGCTTTGGTGATGCTGCCGAACTTCTTCCGGAAGCGCTCGATGCGACCGGCCGTATCCACCAGCTTCTGCTTGCCCGTGTAGAACGGGTGGCAGGCCGAGCAGAGCTCGACGTGAATCTCAGGCCGAGTGGAGCGGGTTTCGATGATGCTCCCGCAGACACAGATGATCTTGGCCGCCTGGTAGTTCGGATGAATGCCTTCTTTCATGGTCGGCGGACCCTATCATCGGCCCCCATGGCCTTCAACTCG
>JBDSJB010000439.1:0-10909 GCA_039917665.1 Binatia bacterium | reverse complement strand
TCGCGGCATCGGCAGTGCCGGAGGCCAGTGCCGAGAGCATGTGTTGGAATGCCTGAGCCGTTGCGAACAGGTTCGCGCGTACACGCGAGCCGAGCGCTTGCGGCTCGGGTGACTGCGCAATGAGGAGTGCGCCCGCCTGCTGTGCGGCGAAGTAGGCGGCGTCGAGCTGGAGCTGCGACTCGGAGTAGAGGCGCGGCGGTGCGCCGAGCACCTCCGCGCCACGGCCGAGCGCGTCGGCGCGGATCGCTTCGCTCTGGGCGGTCACGTAAGCCGTCGCGTCCGCGTGCAACGTCGCGCCGATGGCGCCGGGGATCGGCAGGCCCGCCGTGCGCTCGACGATGGCGAGCGCGGCGTCGACGCGGCTGGCGACCGCCGCTGGATCGACGCCGTCCTGAAAGTACGGCGTGCCCATGGCGGCGCTGATGGCGGCGTCCGACGAACCCAGCAATACGACGCTCAACCGCACCGACCGCGTGCTCTTGGCGGGGATAACGGGCACCAGCAGCGGGACGTGAATGCGGGTCGACGTGTTTTCGCTCACGTGGAGTGGCACCAAGCTCCAGTCCTCGAACACTTGCGCCGGCTGCAGCGGTGGAACGAGCACGTCACCATGAACCCCGACGCGCACGTCGCTCGGGAACGAGATCGTGAGCGGCACGCCGATCGCGTCCACGTTGCCCCGGTTGCCGAGCTCCACCACCAATGTGGTCGCCCGCAGGGTTCGCGCGAACGCGCGCCCGGAGAGGTCGAGCCAGAGATCCGGTCCGCCCCCTGCCTCGATCGTGAACCCGGCCGCAAGCGTCGCCGTCGCCCCGCCTGGGTTCTCGACGAGGACGTCCCAGGTGCCCGCGGTCCGGCCACCGAGATCGAGGCTGGCGGCGATGGTGGAGTTGCCGAAGTCGACTTGGGCGCTGCTGCCGACGACGTCGGCCTCGCCGGCGCGCACCAGGCGCACGCTTGCGCCAGGCTCGAAGCCGCTGCCGAACGCACGCAGCAGCACGGAACCCACGTTTCCTCCGCTCGAAGGCTCGACCCCGCCGAGGCCGAGGGCGGGCGGCTTCTCGAGCGCACCGATGTCGCAGCGCGTGCCCTCCGGCCGAAGCACGCCGCGCTGATCCGTTGCCGCGCAGGCGGTGCCGCCGCTGCCGGGTGGCGCCGCGCTCCCTGCGTCGAGCGCCGGGCTCCCCGGTCCGGGAGCGTGAGTGAGCGTCGGTCCGCCGTTCGCGGCGAGCGCTCCGAGCAGCGCGGGCTGGCCGATGAGGTTACCGGTCGTATCGCCGGCGATGCTGCAGCCGGCGGGATTCTCGAGGAGGTTGTGACCTTCGGAGAGGAGCGGGCTTTCGGGGGGTGCGAGGCAGTCGGTCGCACCGCCCGCCGTCGCCCGGTTGCCGGCGAGGATCGCGTTCCGCAAGCTGACCGTACCGCTCAAGATCGAGATACCGCCGCCGTACACGCCCTCGTTGTCGGTGATGGTGACGTTGCGGAGCGCCATGGTCCCGCTATCGACGCGAATGCCGGCGCCGAGCCCCGTCGCACCTTGGACGCCGCGGTTGCCGCTGATGGTGGTGTTGGTGACGACGACGTTCGCGCCCGTGCTCGAGATGGCGCCGAGTCCGCTCTGGTTGCCGTCGACCAGGCAGCCGGTGATGGCCACGGGTACGGGCGCCGACCCTGGGATTGTCGAGCGATAGAGAAAGAGAGCGCCGCCCACGCCGCCGGCGTTGTCGGTGAAATGCGAATCCACGAACGTGCTCGGGCCATGCACCCGCAAGGCCCCGCCCTCCCGGCCGAGGTTGGCTTCGAACCGGCTTGCAAAGACCGACAGAGGTCCGTTGCTGAAGATGCCGCCCCCAGACGCTTCGGCGACGTTGGCGCGCACGATGGCGTTCCGCAAGGTGAGCGTGCCGTCGTTCCAAATCGCGGCGCCGTTCGCGAAGGATCCAACCACGGTGCCACGCTGCAAGGTGACCCCCGAGATCTCGACCTCGGAGTCGAGGTCCAGATAGGCGAGGCGGTTCGTGAGACCGCCGTCGATGATGGTGGTCTCCGCCCCGGCGCCGACGATGGTGGTCGGCTTGGTGAAGCAGAGCTCGGTCACCGACGACGTAAAAGGAAAAGGAAAAGTGGCCGACCGATACGTACAGCTGGCGGCTGCGCTGATCGGATAAGTCCCAGCGGGAAGCTCGATCGTGCTCGGCTGGGCGGCGGCGTTCGCGTTCAGCACGGCGCCGCGCAAGCTGCAATCGTCCGGCGTCTCATCGGTGCAGGCTGTCGCCGCGGGGGCGTCATCCGTTCGGTCGACGTGCCAAGTGGCGGCGGAGGCGGAAGCGATGGTGGCGACCAGCAAGCCACAGAGCAGAAGCAGAACGGCGAGAGGCGAGGTGGAACGCATCCAGGTCCTTATCTGCAAACGAGTCGGCGGCGGTCAAGAGAAACCAGCCGTTTCGGTTGCCGAGAGAGTCGCGCGATTTTCCACGCGCCTGCCCGACCGCTCGCAGCTCCATGCAGACATGAACGCCTGGTCGACCGCGGATGTGAGCCCGGATTCGCACGCGAGCTGACGGTCGCATTACGACCATGATTCCGCCGATCAGGAATACGTCGCGATGCGGCGCGGGGAGCGGCTGGTCAATGACGCGACCGTTGCGATCGCTCGCGCGCACTCCTGCACGAAGGTTCGCCGCTCCATGCACACCTGCACGCCCGATCGACGGCGCTGATGCGAGCCTGGCTTGTATGCAAAGGCCATGGCGCCGAGCGCACAAACGATCGGGTTCTCGGGGGTTTCCTGCGAAGGCCGTCATGACCCAAACGCTTACTCCGGGCGCGGCGCCGTCCTTGCTGGATGTGCCGCGATGCCCGCAACTGTTCTCATCGTCGCCGACCGGCTCGACATCGCGACGTTGATCGCGCGTCCGCTCGTCGGCACCGGCGTGCGGGCCTTGATCGCGAATGACGTGCGCCACGCCGGGCTCATCCTGCAGCGTGAGACGTGTGACGCGGTCGTGCTCGATCTCGCGGCGCCCGGCCATTGCGAATCCGTGATGCAGTGGTTGAAGCGCGACCCCGCCCGCGCCGGGGTCGGCATCGTTCGCGTGAGCGCGCTGGCCCGCAATGGCGGCGTACCGCGTGGCGAGACGCGCGCCGACCTGTGCGTCCCGAAACCTTTCACGCCGCGCCAGATCGCCGATGGCGTGCGCACCGTGCTCGTGCGTCGAACGGCACGGCAGCGATTCGACGCGACCGCGTCCGCACAGACCGCGGTCGCAGCGACGGTGCGTCCCGTCCCGGCCGCGCCGCTCGGCATTTCAACGCTGCCGTCGGCCTAGTTCTCACCTGGACGGCGCGTCTGTAGCCGCAGTTCTGCACCAGCCGCAGTTCTGCACCGCTCCCTCGAGGAGGTAAGTACCGGGGAGGCGGGACGACCAGGTGGGCGCGGCAGAGCCACGTTGCGCGCCCCAGATTCCCGTTGACGCTGCCGTCCACGCGAGGGTAGCGACGTCCACTGAAGGAGGATGCCCATGACATCCCCGTTCGGTCGTGCCTTCTCGTGTTGCCTGTTCGGTGCGTTCTGGATGTCGGCGGCCGCAACCGTCGCCTACGCCAGCGGCCTTTCGTTCGTCGAATACGTCTCCCAGCCCGGACCCACCAACAACGGCCTGCGCGATGCCGAAGAGCTCGCGGTCAGTCCCGACGGGGCCAACGTCTATACCGCGAGCAACAGTGAGGATGCTCTCGGGGTGTTCACCCGCAACCTCACGACGGGAGCGCTCACGTTCCTCGAGGTCGAGGAAGACGGGGTCGGGGGAGTGGACGGGCTGCGCCATGCCTCAGGCGTCGCGGTGACTCCGGACGGCGCGTGCGTCTACGGAAGCCGGCTACGACGGTGTGTTGGGAAGCCGTATTCACGACGTTCAGCACCAACGACGTCAGCAAGCTCAAAGCGAAGGGCGACTAGCCCGGAGAGGCTTTTCGACCGCTACTTCACCTGGACATCGACCAGGATCGGCCCGCCGAGCGTCTTGTCGGGTTTCTTCGTTCCGCAGCCCTTGTCGACGATCTTGCCGTTCGGGAACGGATCGACCACGCCCCCGGCGGGGACGGTGCGCGGGCAGACGTCGTCGAGCGGATGGCCGTCGCCGCTCCCGAGCGGAGCATGATCCACCAGCGCGCTCACCGAGAAATCCTCGTGTCCGGCGCCTTTGGCGGCGTCGTTCGCGCACGCGAACGTGACGAGGTACGGGATCACCAACGCCCCCTTCGACTTCAGCGTCACCGGAAACTTCTTCGGCTGCTTCGCCGTGTTGAGCGCGATCAGCGGGTCGGGGCAAGCGCTGAGCGAGTGGACGCTGAGACGCACGAGCTTCGCGTAGGTGCTCGCATCCGTGATCGTCTCGACGTGCGGGCTGCGGGTTCTGGACGCGCACTTTCACGGCCAGCGGTCGTGAGGGCTTCTTCGCTGTCAGCGTCAGCTTCTTCGGGGCGCTGATCTTCGTGATCGCGAGATCGTTCGTGGAGCAATCCGCGATCACCCGCACGACGTCCGGCGTCGCCGGAACGGTCTCGACATTACCGGCGAGGTCACGCGCGACGCTGTAAAACGCGTAGCTCTTGCCGAGCTGCCCGACGAACGGGGCCGACGTGGCGGTGCTGTCGACGACGAGTGGCGTCACGGGGCCGCCGTCCTCGGAGACGTACACGCTGTAGCTGGCGATGCCGCCGCCCTGGTCGGTGCCCGACCACCGCACGGTCAAATCCGTCGCGGTGCAGCCGGCGCCGTCCACGGCGTCCACCTGACTCACGGGCTCCGTCGCGTCGATCGAGTTCAGCCATTCCGGCGTCGCGATCGGCGCGTTGAAGTCGAACACGATCGAGGCCGAGTTCTCGATCTCCGTGCCCGTCGGCAGCCCCGCCTTCGCCTCGACGAAGAAGGACACCGCACCGTCGCCGTGCGGCGGGTCGGTATTGGGCGGAAGGAAACCGGCGTCGGGATCGGTAACGGCAGTCAAGGTCGTCGGATCGAGCGACGTGAATTGCCACGTCACGAGGTCCGCAGGCTTCGCGAGCGTCGCGTCGATCTTCACGACGATGTCGCGACCGGGACGCAAGTCGAGGGCACCGGTGAGGGTGCCGCCGACCGTGAGCGTGCCGCCGCTCGTCACGCTGACGACGCCGTCGCCGTTGGTGCCGACGACGAGGTTGGCGCCGACGGCGATCGTCGCCGGCGTCGCGCTCGTCGCGTCGAGGCCGGAGGCGTTCAGCACGCCGGCCCCGCCGCCGCCGAGAAGCGCCGCGCCGCCGATCGTGAGACGCCCGCCGGCGAGCGCTTCGACCTGACCGCCGCCGCCGATCCGCATCTCGGCCTCCACGTCGATGCGCGACGCGTGCGTGCCGCGGCCCGTGACCGTCACGTGGCCGCGATCGGCGACGCTGGCGCCGCCGGCCGCGGTGACGTCGAGCCGCGCCGGTGCCTTGATCGTGAGCGCGCCACCGTCCTTGACGGTGAGCTCGCCCTCACCGAGCACGCCGACGCGCACGTCGCCGTGAGCCAGGATCTCGGACGGCGATCCCGCCGCGGGGTCCGAGAGCGGGCTCTCGCCTGTGACGATGAGAAACCCCGCGCCGGTCGTCTGCGCACCGAGGTCGATCGCGTGCACGAGGCCGGTCGAGCCGTTGGCGAGCTCGAGGGTGCCGATGCTGCCGCCGCCGACGCGGATCAGTTGCGACGAGGTCAGGGTCGCGGCGTCGACGGTCACGACGCCGATCGCCTGCGATCCGATCACGAGGAGCGGCGTCCCGAGCTGCCCGTTCTCTCGCACGTCGACGGTGCCGATGGCTCCAGCGCCGACCGTCGCGTCCGTCGACGCGAAGAGGAACGACGGGACGCCCGCCGGGTCGTTCGGGTCGAGACGCGTGCCTTCGATCGCAAGCGCCCCCGGGCCGTCCACCCCGACGCCGACGCTGAAGGCGTCGACGAATCCGCCGTGCTTCACCTCGAGCGTCCCCTCGCCGACGGCCCCGACGTCGATCAGGAAATCGCTCTTCAGCGTGGAGGGCGGCGTGCCGTCGGCGGTGCTGCCATCGACCAGCACGGTGGCGGCACCTTGCGTCGCGGTCGCAATGCGGAGCGTGTCACAGTGCACGCGGCCGCCCGCGAGGACGTCGAGCTGCCCGGCGCCTTCCTTCCCGACGGCGAGCACGCCGTCGACGGTCCAGGTCGATGGTGACGTGTCGTCGCCGGAAACGCTGCCGGTCACCGTCGCGACGTTGCCGGTCGAGAACACAACGCCGATGACGGCGCCGTCGCTCATCACCGTGGCGCCGTCCTCGACCATGAGCGTCCCCGCGCCGCCGCCGAGACCAAGCCCGACGTTGCCGGTGATCCACGTCCCGTCGCCACCGACGATCGCTTCTCCAAGGCCGAGGAGACCGCCGCCGACGCGCGATTCGGCGCTGGTGACATGCCGGCGACCACCGTGAGCAGCCCGGGGCCCGCGTCGCCGATCGTGAGACGACCCGTATTGTTCCAGACCGGAGTACCGGAAATGAGATCCACCTCCGCCCGGCCGCCCGACAAGTCGCCGAGCACGCCGTCGACGTTCGACAGCGTGCCTGACACGAGGTGGAGCTTGCCGTTCTGACCGATCACGAGCGAGGGCTCGGTCGGGGAGCTGGACGTCGCTTCCGTCGTGCCGCCGACGAGATCGATCGAGCTGTCGCGAATCACGATGCGCTTCACATGCGCGCCTGCGACGTTCACGGCATAGGTATTCTGCAGCTCGAAGGCCGCCGTGTTTTCGTGGGTCGCGTCGACGATCGGCACCGTCGGCGGATCCCAGTTCTCCGCCACGTCGAAGGCGCCGCCGGCTGGGTTGCTCCACTGAACCACGCCGTTCGGGGTGGTACTCGGTGTCGGGCTCGGTGTGGCAAGCGTATCCAAGCGAAAGCTGAAGCCGTACGAACGCGTTGGCGCGTCGGAGCCATCGCCGGCGCCGGCTTTGACCCGATAGAGTCCGGGCGCGAGCGTGCCGGTCCGGTTGCAGCTCTGAATGCAAAATTCGAGAAAGCTCGGCGTCGGTTCGAGCTTCTCGAGCGTGGCCTGCGCGTGCAGGCTGAGCCCGGCGCCGAACGTGTATGCCGTCGCGGCGTCCACCTGAAACGTGAGCGTCACTTCGGTGAAGGCGGAGGCATCGGTCGCGGCGTCGCCGACGGCTTGCGCGAAGCCACTCGACGAGAGTGCATGAGCACGGAGCCGGTCGGGGGCTTCAACGTGACATTTTGTTGCACGGCCGCGAAGGCATTGCCGCGTTCTTGGCGGAGGGTTGGAGCGTTGTAGCTCGTGAGGTCGCGCGTCGCGGGGCAGTCTTCGAGGACGGTCGCCGGGTCTTCGCTGAACTTGATCTTAGCTGCGTCCGGACGCACGACGTTCCGGCCGCGCTCACGAGGGCGGCCTCCACACTCGGCACCGCGAAGATCATCATCATGATCGTCGAGAGGCTCGCGACGTTCCATGCGCGGTGGCGCCCGACACGCATCGGATGCGAGCTACCACTGAGCGCGAACCCCCTGCTATCCCATCCATTTGGGATGCGGGTCGCACCTGATGACGGTTGCTGTCGCTGACCCTATGGCTTGCGTGCTGGCCTTGGTGACGGGCGCCTCGCGGCGCCGTTACTCTTCACCGCGGCGTTCACCTTCTTCGACAGCCCCGGCTCCGGAGGGCGGCTCGCGATCCCAGTGCGCACAAATCGAGCGCCGGAATGGCGCAGGCGGCGATATTTCGCTTGAGGATCGATTTTTTCCCGATACGAAAGCCGCATCGGCGCTACGGCGCGATTCTGGTCCGACTGACCACAGGAGATACCCATGCGCTTCCGCGTCGTCCTTCGCGTTGCCATCGTCCTGACCGCGCTCCTTGCACTCGCAGATCCACGGCTGTCGGCGGTGCAGGCGTTACCGGGCGACCTCGATCCGACGTTCGGTGGGACGGGAGTGGTGACGTACCACTTCCCCGGAGCGTTTCAGGATCAGGCGAATGCGGTCGCGGTGCAGACCGACGGGAAGGTCGTCGTCGTGGGGACGTCCATTGCCGGTTCCGGAGCGCCCCGCCTCGCGGTCGCGCGCTGGGACGCCACTGGCGTGCTCGACGGAACGTTCGGCAGCGGCGGCACGATCTTGCTGAACCTGACCGGAAACGATCAGGGGATGGACGTCCTCATCCAGCCCGACGGGAACATCGTCGTCGCCGGGTTCGCGGCGCTCACCGGGGGCTTGAGCGATTTCTTTCTGGCCCGGTACACCAGCAGTGGCGTTCCGGATCCGACCTGGGGGTCGGGTGGGTTCGTCAACACGAACTTCTTCGGTCAACACGATACCCTCGGCGGCATCGCGCGCCAGCCGGTGGACGGCAAGATCGTCGCCGTCGGGACCGTGCAATCCGTCGGCCTCGGGGTCGTGCGATACAACACCGACGGGTCGCTCGACACGTCGTTCGGCACGGGCGGGAAGTACACCAGCGGTCTCCTTTCGGATGTTCGCCGCGTCGCGCTGCAAAGCGACGGAAAGATCCTCGCCGTGGGTATCGCGAACAAGGCCTGCAATCCCTGCGGGGACTTCGGCGTCGTTCGCCTCAACATAGACGGGACGACGGACACGACGTTCGGGACCGGCGGCGTCGCCGCGATCGACCTCTCCGGACCGGACCGCGCACAAGCGCTCGTGATCCAGCCGGACGACGCGATCGTCGTCGTCGGGGGCCAAGGCTGGGGCTTCAGCGGCACGGCCAACTTCGGGGTCGTGCGCTTGCTCTCGACGGGCGCGCCCGACCCTGCGTTCGGCACCGGCGGCAAGGTCATCGTGAATGCTGGCGGCGGGGCCGTCTTCGACGAGGCCTACGGCGTCGTGCTCGAGCCGGACGGTGGCATCACGGCGACCGGCTTCGCCGGGTCGCAACAAGCGCTCGTCCGCCTGACGTCGACCGGCGCTCTCGATCCGGTGTTCGGCGCCGGGGGCATCGCGCTGCACGCCGGTGGTGGGGGGCCCTTCGACATCGAACGCCAGGCCGACGGACGTCTCGTCGTTGCCGGCGGCGGCGGCGACCTCGTGGCCGCGCGCTACTTCAACAACATCTGTGCAAACACCGCCCTCGAGCCCGGCGAGCAGTGCGACGACGGCAATGTCGCGAACGGCGACTGTTGCTCGTCGGCGTGTCTCTTCGAATCGGCGGCAACCGTGTGTCGCGTGTCGGGCGGGACGTGCGATCCAGCCGAGCTCTGCACTGGCGCAAGCGCGACCTGTCCGGCCGATGTGCTGACGCCGAACGGCACTGCCTGTCCTGACGACGGCGAGGTCTGCACGCTCGACGTCTGCAACGGTGTCAGCACCGCGTGTCAGCATCCGGCAGGGAACGGGGGGACGGCGTGTCGTCCATCCAGCGGATCATGCGATCCCGGCGAGCAGTGCGACGGGGCCAACACGACGTGTCCCGCCAACGGATTCGAGAATGCGGGAACGCCGTGTCCCAGCGACGGCGAGATCTGCACTGCCGACCTCTGCGATAACGCGGGTGCCTGCACGCATCCCGCAGGCAATGCCGGCGCGGTTTGTCGCGCCGACGCCGGTCAATGCGACGTTGCCGAAACCTGCAACGGTCTCGTGCCGATCTGCCCCGCGGACCAATTCGAGGCCGACGGCACCGGCTGCGACGACGGCGCCGAGTGCACGATCCTCGACCAATGCACTGCCGGCATCTGCGGCGGCGATTCGATGACGTGCGGCGACGGGACCGTGCAGGCCGGCTGCGGCGAGACCTGCGACGACGCCAACGCGACCGCCGACGACGGCTGCGATCCGCTCTGTCACCTCGAGGTGTGTCACCCGACGCCCGAAACAGGATGCCGCGTGCCGACCGTCTCGGCGAAGTCTCAGCTCAAGATGAAGAACGTCGCCGACAACGCCAAGGATCAGCTGCAATGGAAGTGGCCCCTCGGCGCGGCGACGACGCTCGGCGATTTCGGCAACCCGTACGACGGCGAGAGCTACTATCTCTGCCTCTACGATGGTGGCGCGCTGGTCTCGACCACGCTCGTCGAGTCGGCCGTCGCGTGTCCGACGTGCTGGAAACCAGGCGCCACGAGCTACGCGTTCAAAAACAAGGCCCACACCCCCGACGGCGCCGAACAGCTGAAGCTCAAGAGCGGCGTCAACGGCAAAGCGCAGATCCAGTTCAAGGGCAAAGGCGCCAACCTCCAGATGCCCGCGGGGCCTCGCACGGGACCGGTCGTCGTCCAACTCCAGCCGGTAACGCCAAGCGCTCCATGCTGGGAAGCGACTTACGGCACGCCCTTCAAGAAGAACGACGGCACGGGCTTCGTTGACAAGGCGGACTGATGACCGACCATCTTGGCAGCAATGCAAATTCGGTAACTCGGTAACTCGGTAACTCGGAGAGTTGGTAACTCGGTAGAGTCGCACGAATCGCCTGCGTCACCCGATAGGCCCGCGCTACGCCCCTGCCGGACCGACGCGCAACGCTTCCACCGGCGTCGAAAATGCAGACGGCTATCGCAGAGCCCAGATCGCGACCGGCTCTTGCCGTCCCCGCACCATGACGGGATCGAGCGCGCGGCCCACGTACCCGTCTTTCACCGCCTGCCAGACGGCATCGGTCACCAGCAGCACGGCGCCGTACTGCTTGGTGAGCTGCTCGACGCGCGAGGCCAGGTTCACCGTGTCGCCGATGATGGTGTACTCGCGGCGCTCGTCGCTGCCGACGCTGCCGGTTACGGCCGTGCCGGCGTGGAGCCCGATGCCGATCCGCGTCGGAGCGATGGTGCCGGCGGCGCTCATGCGTTCGACGGTGTCCGCGATCTCGACGGCGGCGCGGACCGCGTTTTCGGCGTCGCGGCCG
>JBDSJB010000438.1:0-3856 GCA_039917665.1 Binatia bacterium | reverse complement strand
CGATCGGGACGCCGCTCGCCGACGTGACGCGCGAAGCGGCCGCGGTGCAGTCGGCCATCTGGCACTTCACCGACGCCTTCGCCGTCACGGCTCCGTCGGACGTCCAGGCCCGCACGGCCGAGATCATCGGCATCGCCGCGAATCAGTGCGGCCTGGTGCCGCCGGTTCCGCAGGAGCTGACGCTGTCGCCCGCGGACGCCACCAACTATCTCCCGGGCGAGAAGACGCACACGGTCACGGCAACGTTGCACGACACGCACGGGCTGCCGATGGCGAGCTACCCCGTCAGCATGACGATCGCCGGCGCGGCTGGCCCGCAGACGTTCTCGGGCTCGACCGACGCCAACGGCGACTTCGTCGTGACCTACGACAACACGCTCGAGGTGCCCGGCACCGATACGATCACGGCGACCGCCAGCTTCACCGTCCCGGTCGGCTTGAAGTTCAAGGCCGAGGGCGTTCAGGGCATCGTGCTGGCCGGCGCACCTCAGCCCGGCACCATCACCGGCACCGCGACCAAGCACTGGGTACCGGCCGACTGCGGCGACCGCGTCGTCAATCAGGCGGGCGAAGAGTGCGACGACGGCAACGACGTGGACGGCGACGGGTGCGACAACAACTGCACGCCGACCTCGTGCGGCAACGGCGTGCTCACGGAGGGCGAGGTCTGCGACGACGGCAACCTGCTCGACGGCGACGGCTGTGATTTCACCTGCACGGTGACCGAATGCGGCAACGGCGTCGTCACCACCGGCGAAGAGTGCGACGACGGCAATCGGACCAACGGCGACACGTGTGACGACAACTGCACGACCCCGCGTTGTGGCAACGGTCTCGCGTCGCCGGGCGAGCAGTGCGACGACGGCAACGCGACCAACGGCGACGGTTGCGACAACGACTGTACGGTGACCGATTGCGGCAACGGCATCACCACGACGGGCGAGCAGTGCGACGACGACAACGCCGTGAACGACGACGGCTGCGACACGAACTGCACGGTTCCCGCCTGCGGCAACGGCATCATCAATGCCGGTGAGCAGTGCGACGACGGCAACGCCGTCAACGGCGACGCCTGCGACGCGAACTGCACGGTCCCCGCCTGCGGCAACGGCATCGGCACCGGCGACGAGCAGTGTGACGACGGCAATCAGGTCGACGCAGACGCCTGCCACAACGATTGCACCGCTCCGCAGTGCGGCAACGGCGCCCCGAACGCCGGCGAGCAGTGCGACGACGGCAACGTGGTCGACGGCGACGGTTGCGACCACGACTGCTCGACTACGGCATGCGGCAACGGCGTCGCCACTACCGGCGAGCAGTGCGACGACGGCAATCTCGTGAGCGGCGACGCATGTGATGCCAACTGCACGTTGCCCACCTGCGGCAACGGCATCGTGACCGCCGGCGAGCAGTGCGACGACGGCAACCTGGTCGACGGCGACGGCTGCGACACCACTTGCACCCCGACGGGGTGCGGTAACGGTGTCGTCACGGGGAACGAGCAGTGCGACGACGGCAATCAGGCCGATGGCGATCTCTGCGAATCCAACTGCACCCTCGCGCGCTGTGCGAACGGCATCGTCGATCAGGGCGAGCAGTGCGACGACGGCAATCTGCAGGGTGGCGACGGCTGCGACGGAACCTGCGACCTGCAGGAGATCTGCACCAACACGATCGACGACGACGGCGACGGCGCCGTCGATTGCGACGACACGACCTGCGGCTGCCTCCCGATCCTCCGCGATCCAGCGATCATCCGGTTCGCTGCCAACCGTCCGAAGTCTTCCAAGGCCAGCCAGCGCCCCGACTTCTTCCGGGTCCACGGCCGCCTCGAGCCCACCACCGCGCACGACGCCGTCGCGGAGGGCCTCACGGTCGTGGTCACGAATGCGAATGGCATCATCTACAAGGCGCGACTCTTCCCCGGTGACCTCGAGCGTCGCTGGTCGACCGTCCGCTTCATCGACAAGGCCGCGGTGCACGGGAACGGCACGCGCGACGGTCTGTACCGGGTCAAGCTGACCCGCGGCACCAAGGGCTGCATCATCGTCACGCTCGAGGCCTACGGCGACTTCAGCGCGGCGACGCTGCCCGCGATGACCGTCCAGATCGGCATCGGCGACGACATGTTCGTCACCAAGGGCGCGTGGACGCAGCGCCGCTACGGCTGGTACTGGGCGTTCTAATCCGTTCGTTTGCCGAGCAGCGGCGGACCCGTCATGGTCCCCACCATGTACGTGTTCCGCCGCTGCGACGTTGATGCCGTGACGCACTGACCTCTCTCGGCTACGAGGTCGAGACCACGACCCACCGCATGGGCGGTGACGACTACCGCATTCGGTCGTTGCGTGACCGACAGCAGTATTGGGATCCGGACGGCGAGGCCGAGCGTGCGGGCATCTCGTCGGCATCGTGGCCGCTGTTCGGGCTCGTCTGGCCGATCGGGCTTCAGCTCGCCGGTGAGATGAGTCGCTTTGAGCTCGCGGGCAAGCGGATCCTCGAAGTGGGTTGCGGGCTTGGACTCAGCAGCCTCGTGCTGTCGCGCCGGAAGGCCGACATCACGGCGAGCGACTACCATCCACTCGCCGGGGAGTTCCTCCGCATCAATGCCGAGCTGAACGACCTGCCGCCGATCGCCTATCGGCGCGCGTCGTGGGCCGACGCCGACGTCGATCTCGGGCTCTTCGATCTCATCGTCGGCAGCGACGTCTTGTACGAACGCGATCACCCGGGCGTACTCGCGGAATTCGTCGCGCGCCACGCCGCTCCCGACGGCCAGGTGATGGTCGCCGATCCCGGCCGCTCGCAGTGCGGCAGGTTCATCGCCGAGATGCGGTCGGCGGGCTACCGCAACGGCGAGCGCCGAGCGCGTGCCGACGAGGGCAAGGGCAACTCGGGACGGATCATGTCGTTCACGCGGGACTAGCGGCGCGCGAGTCGTCAGCCGCGTCGCTGACCGGCTGTTTCCAGCACGCGGACTCGTTCGACGACCGGCGGGTGCGAGTGGTGCAGGGCGACGTACCACGGGTGCGGCGTCAGGTTGGCCAACGTGTCGGCGGCCAGGCGGCGGAGGCCGCCGGCGAGATCGCGGCCGCTGCCGACGGCGTCGGCGGCGAAGCGATCGGCGGCGTACTCGTGGCGGCGCGACAACGCGTTCAGCGCGAGCGAGGTTGGCAGATCGAGCGGCGTCATCAGGATCCCGAACACGACGAGCCCGGCGTGCACCGACGCCCGCTCGATGCCGAACGCGGCGAACAGCGACGGCGCCTCCAGCACCAACGACAAGACGAAGAACAGCACCCCCGTGTGGACCACGGCAATCGCCAGTCCCCACTGCACGTGTCGGCGCTTGTAGTGCCCGATCTCATGCGCCACGACGGCCACGACCTCGTCGGGTGCGAGCGTGGCGAGGAGCGTGTCGAAGAGCGCGATCCGCTTGCGCGACCCGAAGCCGGTGAAGAACGCGTTCGCCTTGCTGGAGCGTTTCGAGCCGTCGATCACCCACACGCCGGCGAGCGGGAAGCCGACGCGCTCCGCCAAACCGAGCAGGCCGTCCCGTAGCGGGCCGGCGGGGAGGCTCGTGAAGCGATTGAAGAGCGGCATGATCCACGTGGGCGCGACGTATTGCACGGCGACCGTCCACGCGGTCACGAGCGCCCAGCACCAGAGCCATGCCTGCGGCCCCGCCGACGCGAAGAGCCAGAGAATGGAGGCAAGCAACGGGCCGCCGAGCGCGACCGCGAGCCCGACGCCGGTCGCGGCATCGGTCCAGAACGTGCGCGGCGTGGCGCGATTGAAGCCGTACTTCTCCTCGAGAACGAACGTCGAGTACCAGGAGAAGGGCAGGCGCAAGAGC
>JBDSJB010000437.1:0-3727 GCA_039917665.1 Binatia bacterium | reverse complement strand
GTCTTCCTGGTGGACGTCCCGCCGGGCGACCTGGTCGAGCTGACCCTCGACGATCCGCGCGGCGCACGCGACCTGCCGCGCGCCGCCGAAGCCGAGGGCCATCACGTGGTCACGCTCGACGAGCACGCCGGGCGCTGGACGATCGTGCTGGAGAAGTAAATTCCCTTGACCCTCCCGAATCGACGGCAGTACCGTTCGATCGTGACCAGCCGCCTGCCCGGCCGAGCGGGCAACCCGGACGTGCATCCGGCCCTCAATCTCGCGGTCTTCCGCAAGATGGCCGACATGTCGAACGACGCGTTCTATCTGTGCGACGAGCGCGGCCGGTTTCTCTACGTGAACGATCGCAGCCTGAGCTCGATCGGCTACACGCGCGACGAGATGCTCACCATGAGTATCTCCGACATCTCTCCGGCGTTTCCGCCGGATCGCCTGGCCGAGTTCCTCAGCGGCCTGCGGCACGGGCCGGTGCCGCCGTTCGAGGTCATGAACCGCCACAAGGACGGCAGCCCGGTGCCGATCGAGATCAGCGTAGCGCTGCTGGAGATCGACGGCGCGACCTACATGTTCGGCGTCGCCCGCAACATCAGCGAGCGGAAACAGCTCGAAGCGAGCCGGAAGAGCTTCAGTCAGCGCATGCTGCAGACGCTCGAGGCCGAGCGTCAGCGCGTCGCCCGTGAGCTCCACGACGACGTCGGGCAGGCTGTCGCGACCGTGGGCGTGTTGCTCCACGCCCTCGAGCAAACACCGGGCGCCGTCGCCGCCGAGATGCGGCCGGCGCTCGCGGCGACGCACGCGAGCATCCGCCAGATCACCGAGTCGGTCGCGCGCATCGTCCGCGACTACCATCCGGCCGAGCTCCTCGGGCTCGGGCTCGAGGACACGCTCCGCACGCACGCGCTGCAGTTCACCCAGCGCCATCAGCTCGGTCTCGAGCTCGCGACGACGCCCACTGCTGGGTTGCTCGACCACGAGCAAGAGCTGCACCTGTATCGGATCGCGCAGGAGGCCTTGGCCAACGTCGCCCACCATGCGCGCGCCCATCGCGTGATCGTCCGCTTGAAGCAGAACGGCAACCGCCTCACCTTGACCGTCCGCGACGACGGCGTCGGGTTCACGGCGGGCGCCGTCGCCCAGAGCGGCGGCGGGCTCGGGTTGGTGACGATGCGCGAGCGCGCCGAGCTCATGCAGGCCGAGCTCACGGTACAGACGACACCGGGGCGCGGCACCGAAGTCCGCGTCGCCATGCGGCTGAACGCGAACCACACGTTGCCCTTGCCTCTCCCCGCTGTCCCCGAGCGGTCGGACGATCACCGCGTCCCGCGGGCGCGGAGCGGGGTCGCGCCGCGCCGACGCCGGTTACGCGTCGTCGAAGGGAAGCCGCAATGACGGCGGCCCCGAGCGCGCGGCCGCACCTACCGTCCCTCCCCGCCCCTCTCGATCTCGCCGTGTTCCGCCGCATGGCGGACATGTCGAACGAAGCGTTCTTTTTGACCGATGCCGTCGCCAACCTGCGCTACGTCAACGAACGCGCGTGCACCCTCACGGGCTACGAGCGCGCCGAGCTGCTCGGCATGACGCTCTTCCACCTCGACCCGGAATTTCCGCGCGAGCGCTTGTTCACGATGATGAACGACGCGGTGGACGGGCCGATTCCGACCTTCGAGGCCCAAACGCTCCGTCGCGACGGCGTCTACGTGCCGACCGAGGTCAGCCTGGCGCGCATCGATTTCGGCGGCGCGGGATACCTCTTCGGTGTGGTCCGCGACATCACCGAGCGGAAGCAGGTCGAGGCGGTACAGCGGAGCTTCGCGCGCCGCATGCTCGCGAACCTCGAAACCGAGCGCCAACGCGTCGCCCGTGAGCTCCACGACGACGTCGGCCAAGCCGTCGCCACCGTCGGTGTCCTGCTTCACACGTTGGCGCAGACGCCGGGCGGGATCGCGGAGCCGATGCTTCCGGCGCTGCAATCGACGCTCGGGACGATCGGCCACATGACCGAGTCGGTCGCGCGGCTCTGTCGCGAGTACCACCCGGCGGAGCTGCTCGGGCTCGGGCTCGAAGGCACGCTGCGCGCGTACGTTCGCGAGTTCGCCCGCCGGCATTCGCTGGCGTGCCGCTTCTCCACGGGATCGCGCGGCGAGCCGCTCGACAGCGAGCAAGAGCTCCACCTCTACCGCATCGTGCAAGAGACGCTCGGCAACGTCGCGCACCATGCGCGCGCGCGCGAGGTCACCGTCCGCCTCGCGCGCCGCGGACAGAGCACCGTGCTCGTCATCCGCGATGACGGGGTCGGGTTCGATCCGGCGACGGCCGGATCGCGGGGACTCGGCCTGCTCACCATGCGCGAGCGCGCCGCGATCCTGGGCGCGGTCCTCACCATCCGCAGTCGGCCGCGGCGCGGGACGGAAGTGCGCGTCATTCTGCCGATCGGTGCCACGCACGGCGCGACGTCGTCCGACCCAGCTTGACCTCGTCGTCGCGCCGACGCTAAGCGTGCCCGAGTGACGGTTTCCCTCCCGCCGCCCGTCGCATCGGCGTTCCCTCCTGCGCTCGATCTCGCCGTGTTCCGCCAGATGGCGGACATGTCGAGCGAAGCCTTCTTCCTGACCGATGCGGCTGGGCGTTTTCGATACGTGAATCAACGCGCGCTCCAGCTCGGCGGTTGGACCTGGGACGAGCTCCAACACATGACGATCGCGGACGTGAATCCCGACTTTCCATTGGGACTCTACCGCCAGGCAATCGGCACCTTGCCGCCCGGTCCCGGCATGGTCTTGCCGGTGCGCGCGCTCCGGAAGGACGGCTCCTTCTTTCCGAGCGAGGTGAGCTTCGCGCGACTCGACATCGACGGCCAGTTCTACGTCTTCGGGGTCGCCCGCGACATCACGGAACGCACCCACATGGAGGCGGCCCAGCGCCAGTTCGGTCAGCGCATGCTCGAGGTGCTCGATGCCGAACGCCGTCGACTCGCGCGCGAGCTGCACGACGACGTCGGCCGGACGGTCGCGACGATCGACGCGCTGCTCGACGCGCTCGAGCGCACGCCCGGCGCGGTCGCTGCCGACCTACAGCCGACGCTGCAAGCGACCCACGCGACGGTACGCCAGATCACCGAATCGGTCGCGCGGCTCGTCGACGACACGCACCCTGCCGAGCTGCTCGGGCAGGGGCTCGAGACGACGCTCCGCAGTCATGCACAGGCCTTCGCGCTTCGGCACGGCTTGGCGCTTCGCCTCGCGACCGTCCCGCTCGGCCAGACGCTCTCGCCCGAGCACGAGCTGCACCTCTACCGCATCGCCCAGGAAGCGCTCACCAACGTGGCGCGACACGCCGGCGCGACGCAGGTCGCGGTCTTTCTCGCCCGGCGCCGGCGCCGCATCGTGCTCACGATCGTCGACGACGGCGGCGGCTTCGACCCGGCAGAGCAGCGGTTGGCCGGACTCGGCCTCACGACGATGCGCGAGCGCGTCGAAATGATGGGCGGCGAGCTGCGCATCCGTGGCGGTGTGGGTCGCGGCACGACGATCCACGTCACGCTGCCGACGCCGCCCGAGTAAGGCCGCGCTCAGCGACCGCGGCGCATCACGGCGAATGCGCGCGCGTGATGGTACGCGAGCGCGTCGTCGGGGTAGACGTGCCGGCGTCCGTACACGCACGCGACGCGCGCATGGCAACGCGTCGCGCAGGGGTTGTCGTCGGCGCGCGCGACCCGGAAATCGATGCA
>JBDSJB010000436.1:0-3497 GCA_039917665.1 Binatia bacterium | reverse complement strand
ACAAGACGGGCAACGGCTGCAGCGGCGACCAGGATCCCAACAACTACTGCCGCACCACCAACGCCGCGTTCGAGCGCGAGCTTCGCGAGGGCATGGATCAGCTGATCCAGATCCCGTCGTCGCGCGTTCTCGTCTCCGCGCTCGTACGCGTCTCCGAGCTCTGCAACTTCGGCTCGAAGAACAGCTGCGGGCTCGGCTTCGGCACCAACTGCAGCTTCTTCTGGCAGAACCTGACGACGGTCTTCGGCGCCGGCGGCGTCTGCCACTCGCTCACCGCCGACTGCTCGAGCGCGCGCCGCATCGACATGTACAACACGACCGTCGCCTACAACGCCATCCTGGAGGCCGTGGCGGCGGAGTACGCGGCGCTTCCGGCCGGCGGCACGTCGGCGACCGGGGCCGTGAAGTCGACCGACGTCGGCATCCGCTACGTCGAGGCGCCGTTCCACTACAAGTTCGCGAGCGGCGACATCTCGTGTTGCGATTGTTTCCACCCCGGAATCAGCGGCCAGACGAAGCTCGCCGAGGGCACGTATCAAGGCGTCCAGTGCAGCGCGGCCAGTCCGTGCTGCGCGCCGTCGGCCGATCCCCTGACGAACGCGTCGTGCTCGGTCACCGACGAGACGACCTTCTACCCGGGCGGGTTCTGGGCGGGGAATCCGTGCGGCAACGGCGTCGTCGAGCCGGGCGAGCAATGCGATCTCGGCGTCGGCAACGGCCTTCCCGGCGCGTGCTGTCTCGGGAGCTGCCAGTTCGCGACCGCGAGCGTCGTCTGTCGTGCCGGCGCCGGCGTGTGCGATCCGGCGGAGACGTGCACGGGCGCGAGCGCGACGTGTCCGGCGAATGCGTTCGCGCCGACGAGCACCGTCTGCCGCGGATCGGTCGACGTATGTGACCTCGCCGAGCGTTGCACCGGCGCGTCGGCGAGCTGTCCCGCCGACGCCAAGAGCACGGCGGTCTGCCGCGCCGCCGTCGGGTCGTGCGACGTCGCCGAGTCGTGCGACGGCGCGAACAACGCGTGTCCCGACGACGTCATCCGTCCGAGCGGCTTCACCTGTCGCGGCCCCGCGGGCGTCTGCGATCTCGCCGAGACCTGCGACGGCACATCGACCGCGTGTCCCGTCGACGCCAAGAGCAGCGCCGTCTGTCGCATCGCGAGCGGCGTGTGCGACGTCACGGAGAGCTGTAACGGCAGCGCCAACGATTGCCCCGCCGATACGTTCCAGCCGGCGAGCCAGGTGTGCCGCGGCGCCGCCGGCGTCTGCGACGTCGCTGACACCTGCACCGGCACGAGCGGCGCCTGCCCCGCCGACGCCAAGAGCAGCGCGATCTGCCGCGCCAGCGCTGGCGGCTGCGACCCCGCCGAGACCTGCGACGGATCGAGCGACACGTGCCCCGCCGACACGCTCGCGACCAGCGGCACCGTCTGTCGCGCCGCGGCCGGCGTCTGCGACCTCGCCGAATCGTGTAGCGGCGCGGCGCCGGCCTGTCCTGCCGATGCCAAGAGCACTGCGGTCTGCCGCGCCAGCGCCGGCATCTGCGACCTCACCGAAACCTGCAACGGCGTCGGCAATACCTGTCCGGCAGACGCCTTCCAGCCGACCACCTTCACGTGTCGCGGCGCGGCCGGCGTCTGCGACGTCGCCGAGCATTGCAGCGGCAGCACCCCCACGTGCCCCACCGACTTCAAGAGCAACGCAGCCTGTCGCGCCAGCGCCGGCGCCTGCGACGTCGCCGAGACCTGCGACGGCAGCGCCGACACCTGTCCGGCCGACGCGTTCCAACCGAGCACGACCACGTGCCGCGCCGCCGTCGATCAGTGCGACGTCGCGGAGACCTGCACCGGCAGTACGGCGCCCTGCCCGTCGAACAGCCTGCAGAACGACGGCACCACCTGCGACGATGGCGCCGCGTGCACCATCCCCGACGTCTGCGTCGCGGGCGTCTGCCAGGGCAACACGAACATCTGCGGCGACGGTGCGATCCAAGGTGGCTGCGGCGAGCAATGCGATGACGGCAACACCACGAGCGGCGATGGCTGCTCGGCGACGTGCCAGCTCGAGAACACACCGGGCTGCGGCGCCGCGCCCGCGATCGATTGCCGCGCGCCCATCGCGCCGGCCGCCGCTCAGCTCTTCCTCCGGAGCGCCACCACCCCGGCCAAGAACAACCTCCAGTGGAAGTGGTACCGCGGGGCGACGACACCGAAGGCCGACTTCGGCAATCCCGCGATCGCCACGAGCTACCAGCTCTGCGTCTACGACGGCTCGTCCACGCTCCGCATGAGCCTGCCCCTCCCGGCCGGCGGCGTCTGCGGCGGCAAGGCGTGCTGGAAGGAAAACCGCGCCGGCTTCCAATACGGCGACAAGACCGGCCTCCACGGCATCACGCGGCTCGTCCTCAAGAGCGGCACCGTCCCGGGCAAGGCAAAGATCCAGATCAAAGGCCGCGGCACGAACCTCGGACTCCCGCTGCTGCCGCTCACGCAAGCCGTGACGGTGCAGCTGCGGAACAGCGCCGGGTCCTGCTTCGGGGCGGTCTACAGCGCCCCGGCGATCCGCAATCAGAGCGATCAGTTCAAGGACAAGTCCGACTAACGCGGCGGTGATTCCTTGAGCGCGGCGAGAACGGCGGTGGCCTTCTCGCGGAGCGCCGGCGACGGCGCGCGTGCGGCGAGCGCCGCCATCCATTCCTCTGCCGCACCTTCGGCCGCGGTCGCGCGTAGCATGCGCGCGAGTGTCGCGTCGTCGACGGGGACGAGCGTCGAGAGATAGGCCGCCTCGATCGCCGGGTCGCGCACGAACGCGCCAAGCGCGGCCTCGCGCGCCGCGGCGCGGACCGTGGTGCGATGCTCCAACGTCACGGCATGGAGGACGCGACCGACCGCCGGCGTGCTGCTGCCGAGCGCGCGCCGGAGCGGCCCCGAGACGGCGACGGGTTGCTGCAGCACTGCCGCCTGCGCCTCCTCGTCGGCGAGCGGGGGTCGCGCGGCACCGGAGGGTCGCGGCGAGGGCGGCGGCGCCGCTCCACGCCCCAGGAGATCGATCGTGCGGATCGTGCCGTCGCCGCTGTACGTCAGCATGAAGCTCTCGGCCCCGAGGATTCTCGTGAGACCGTCGGAGAGCGTCAGCGCGGTGAAATCGAACGAGGCCGTCCGTGACGGCATCGCCCCGCGCATGGTCGCCCCGGTGACCGCGGCGATCTGCCCGAGCACGCGATCGAGCGGCGCATCGGTGGCGCGCACCGTGAGGCGACCGTCCTCGTAGCGCACCACGTCGGCAGCCGGCTCCGCCGCCACGGCCCACCGACCAACCAACATGGCCAGCACGAGCACGATCGCCGCGAGCCGCGTCATGGACGCGACTCTAGCCAAGCACGGCAACCACTGCGAGCACGCGTTGACCGGCGCCGCAGCCGCACTACGGTCGCTCCACGATGGGCCTCAGTCGCCCCGATCCATGAACGTGTCGCTGCGATTGACGCGCGCCGGCGCGCTG
>JBDSJB010000435.1:0-2796 GCA_039917665.1 Binatia bacterium | reverse complement strand
ACGTCACGAAGAATCTCATGTGCGGCCAGGGTGGCGCGCTCGTCGTGAACGACGCGCGCGCGGCGGAGCGCGCGGGCGTGCTCGGCGAGGAAGGCACCGACCGCGAGCGCTTCGTCCGCGGCGAGGTGGACAAGTACACCTGGAACGATCTCGGCTCGTCGTACCTGATGTCGGAGATCACGGCTGCGTTCCTCTGGGCGCAGCTCGAAGCGTCGGCGCTGATCGACGCCGGCCGGCAGGCGATCCACGCCCACTATCTCGCGGCCCTCGCGCCGCTCGCCGCGCGCGGCCTCATCGAGTTGCCGTCGTCACCGCCCGAATGCCGGCACAACGCGCATCTCTTTCCGATCGTCCTCCCCGACGCCGCGACGTGCGCCGGGCTGCACGCGTATCTTTCCCGTCTCGGCATCCACGCCATCCGTCACTACGTGCCGCTGCACCTGTCGCCGATGGGCGCGCGACTCGGTTATCGCGCCGGCGACTTGCCCGTGACAGAGAATCTGAGCGAACGCCTGCTGCGCTTGCCGCTCTGGCTGGGATTGGAACGGTCGGATCAAGACCGGGTCGTGGGAGAGATCGCGGCGTACATGAACGGTCGCTAGCTCTTACCCGCGTGGATCACGCTCAGGGATCGTCCATGACGCCCGAGCGTCGACCCCCGTCGCCTGCCACCCACGCGCCCCGCGTTCGCATCACCGGCACGAGCGGCGCCGTCATCGCCGACGCATGCTCGGCCCGGCGCCTACAACGCGACGACCACGACCGGTTGGACGAGCGCACGACCGGCGGGACCATGTGGTCGTACCCGTGCGCCAAGTGCGGTCGAAAATCACCGAGAAGGCGACCTTCCTCGGCTGTTAGGCGACCTCGAAGGGGTCCACGGTCGTCTTCGCTGATCGGGCTCCGCCGCGTCGGCCTTAGAGCGGCGGTCGACAGGACACGCAGGTGTTCGGCGTCGAGACGTCCTTCTTCTTGAGCTTCGCGACGAACTGCACCCGGAAAGGCCCATCGGTCGCTTGCGCAGCCGCGACCTCCGCGAGCCCCAGCACCAACCCCAACGCGATCACGGAATGCTTGAGCATGCCTCGTCCTCCCAGGCATCACCTTTCGGCGCATGGGCGAGCAACGTCAATCGGCGAAAGGGCGCAGCTACGCGAAGAACGGCACGTCGAAATCGGGCCCCGTCCAATAGAAGGACGCGGAACCGCCGTCGATCGGCAGTACGCCCGGCGCGATCAACCCGCTCGGCATGTTGAGCCAGTGCTTGAAGACCGTGCCGTAAACGTCGCGGAAGTCGGTCGAGCGGAAGCCGCCGTTCGCGTCCTGGCGGTACTCGGTGTTGCCCTCGTCGTCCCAGGCCGCTTGCGCGATGTTGGGGTGATTGCCGTAGACGCCGCCCTGGAAGCTCGGCCCGCCGCCGACGACGAACATCGGCGCCTGCGAGCCATGGTCGGTGCCGTTGCCGTTTTGCTTCACGCGCCGGCCGAACTCGCTCCACACCAGCACGCAGAGCTTGTCGACGCTGCCGAGCATGTCGGCGACGTCGTCGAAGAAGAGCTTGAGCGACGCGCCGACCGTCGCGTGCAGCGTGAAGTGCTGGCCGTCGCCCTCGCCAGCACCCTGCCCGGAGTGCGTGTCGTAGCCGCGGTTCATCACCTGGAAGAAGCGCGCGTTCACGCCGGAATAGATGCCCTTGTCGACGCCGTAGATGATCTTCGCGACCTCGCGGAGGTCGCGCGCCAGGCCGCGGCGAATACCGCCGCCGTGACCGTCGTCGTATTGATCGCCGAAGATCTTGCGGGCGGGATCGGCGTCGTACGCGGCGCCGACTTGCGGAAAGTTCTCGCTGCTCTGCAGCGTCACGCCGCCGCTCGTGCCGATGTATTGCAGCGTCGGGTGCGTCGCGCCGGCCGCCGCCGCGTGCATGTCGAGGAATGCGGTGCGCTTGGCGGGACGGTCGTCGTCGAGGCCGGCGTCCCAACGTTGATCGTAGGGGAAGCCGAAATCCTCGAGACGTTGCACGGCGAGAACGCTCGTCGCGGACTGCTTCAGCTCGGGCACGATGCGCTCGGCGATGCTGACGCCCGGGATGTCGCCGGGGAGATAGCCTTGCGAGGGATCGGCGAGGAACCGTCCGACCCACCCGCTGCCGCCACCGGCACCGGTCGCGAGCGGATCGCCGGTCTGCCATGCGACCTTCGAAACGGCGTGCGACAGACTGTACTCGGGGTAGCCGCAGCCCTGGATCACGGCGAGGTGGCCGTCGTCCCAGAGCGACTTGAAGCCGCCGAACCCGGGCTTGCCGGCAAAGCCGCGAAATCCGGGATGGAGACCGAGCTGCGCGCCCGTGTTGGGGTCCGTGCCGATCAAAGTGGCGGCGAGATCGCCCGGGGACAGGTTCAGGCTCGCGCGCGCAAAGTCGTAGTCGGTGCGTAAGGAGCCACCGCCGTTGTCGACGGGCACGACGGTGTTCACGCCGTCGTTGCCGCCATCGAGATAGACGATGACGAAGTAGCGGTCGCCGATCGTGTCGGCGAACGCGCGGCGGATGAGCGGGTTCGCGAAGAGGCCGGGGCCGAGCAGCGTGCCCGCGGTCGCGAGGCTGGTGCGCTTCAGAAACTGTCGTCGTGTGATCGCCATGGTCGGGCCGTCCTCGATCCTAGTGCACGTGGTACGCGGGAGATTGCATCACCAGACAGAGGAGCCCCGAGACTTTCTTCTCGCGCACCTCGTAGTCGGTGAGGTCGACCGGCGTCGCCGGGCTGCCGTCGGTGAGATAGTCGATCATCGCGTCGC
>JBDSJB010000434.1:0-4055 GCA_039917665.1 Binatia bacterium | reverse complement strand
GATTCGAAGCCTTCGACCACGTCGCTGCTCTGCAGCAGGCGACGGAACTCGGCGCGGCGGTGCGGATCGACGTAGAGCTGACCGGCGATGTCGGTGACGGCGTCGGTCAGCGCCTCGGTGGAGTCGTAGCCGTAGATGCGGGCGAGGGCGGGATTGGCCGTGAGATAGCGCCCGTCGGGGCTCGTCTGGAACATGCCGGCGACGGCGTTCTCGACGATGGAGCGATACTTGGCGCCGGGGTCGGCAGGGCTCGGCTGCGGCGTCGCGTCGGACGCGCGCGGCCGCCGCAGGAGGCTCATGCCGTCGCCGCCGGCAGCTCGATCGTGAAGCTCGCGCCCTGATCGAGACCCGTGCTGGCGGCCGTGACGCGACCGCCGTGCGCCTGGATGATCGCTGCAGTGAGCGCCAGGCTGAGGCCCGTGCCCTTCGCGTGATGCAGGGTATCGAGCACCGTGAAGGGCCGGAAGATCTCCTCGGCGAGCGCGGGCGGAAAGCCGCGCCCGTCGTCGGTCACCAACAGTCGGGCCTTGTTGCCGTCGACGACGGTCAGGATCACCGTCACGCGCGGTGTGCCTGGGGAGAATTTGATCGCGTTGTCGAGGAGCGCCTGGACGCAGGTCGCGAGCGCCGGCGCACCGCCGCGCACCGGACACGGCGTCGCCGGTACGCTGAGCCGACATTCGGCCGTGCGCGGCAGCTTGCCGACCAGCTCGGCGACGAGGGCGGTGAGATCGGTCAGCTCGTCGAGCGGCGCGCACTCGCCGGCGAGCCAATCGAAATATTCGAGCCCGCGGCTGACGAAGCCGTTCAGGCGCTCGTAGCCGCTCCGCATGATGTCCATGATGCGGGAGCGTTCGGCGGGATCGCTGTCCAGATCGAACAGGTCGAACGCGCCCATCAGCGCGAGCGGCGTTCGCAGCTCGTGCGAGATGAAGGTCAGGAAGTCGGACTTGATCTGGTCGAGCACCTGCAGGCGGGCGTTGGCCTCGGCGAGCTCGCGGGCGCGCTCGCGCTCGGCGTCGACCATGCGCGCCAGATCGCGGGCGTAGAGCGCGAGCTGCCCCTTCGCGACGGCCTCGGCGGGCGCGGCCGTCGCGGTGACGGCTGCCCGTGCCGGCGCGACGCCCACTTCCGACGCCAGCGTGGAAGTCGTCCGGCAAAGCTCTTCCACTTTGGTCAGCAGCTCGAGCGGGCTGAACGGCTTCACGAGATAGGCCGTGGCGCCGTTGGCGGCCGCTTCTGCGTGATCCGCGCGCTGGCCTTTCGCGGTCAGGAGGATGACCGGGATCGCGGCGGTGGCCTGGTCGCGGCGGAGCGCCGCCATGACCTCGATGCCGGTCATGTTCGGCATCATCCAATCGAGGACGACCACGTCGGGGTGCTCGCGGCGGGCGAGGGCGAGCGCGGCGGCGCCGTCCTCGCTCTCGAGGATACGGTAGCCGGGCTGATCCAGGGTCGTCCGAACCAGGGTGCGGAGGTTCTCTTCGTCGTCGGCGAGCAAGATGGTCTTCATGGTGGTCCCGCGGAGAGAGCACGAGCCGTGCCAGACAGCGACGCGAGTCGCATGGGGCGCCGACGCGGACCTGCGGCGATGGCCCGCGCGGTCAGGCGGATTTGGCGTCGAGATCCAGCGCTTTCGGGCCTCGATCGACGACGCAGTGACACTGCTCGGGACGGCGTGCGGTGCGCATACGCATACGACCTCAAATGCGACGTGCTGCGGCCTGGACTGCTGGTGCGACACGGAAAATTCGCTTAGAACGCCGTCGCATGAGCACCGTACGCGCGTTCATGGAGAGACACTTCCTGCACTTCAACAGCCGCGAGACCGTGGCGGCGGCGCGTGCCTACGCCGAGCACGTCGACGCCGGCGGCAAGATGCTGATCGCGCTCTCGGGTGCCATGAGCACGGCCAAGATCGGTCAGATTCTGAGCCGCATGATTCGCGCCGGGAAGGTGCACGCGGTCTGCTGCACGGGCGCGAACCTCGAGGAGGATCTCTTCAACCTGCTCGCGTACGAAGAGTACGAGATCATTCCCGACTGGCGCGCCCTCTCGGCGCAGGACGAAGCCGACCTCTACGCGCGCGGTTTCAATCGGGTGACCGACACCTGCATCCCCGAGACCGTCATGCGCAACATGGAAGCCCGCCTCCTCGAGCGCTGGAAGACCGCGTGCGAGAACGGCGAGCGCCAGTTCGAGTCGGAGTATCTGGCCGACCTCTTCCGCGACGGAAAGATGGAGCAGTTCTACCAGATCCCCGCCGCCAACAGCTGGCTCCTCGCGGCGTGGGAGAAGGGCATCCCGGTGTACTCGCCCGGCTGGGAAGACAGCACGACGGGCAACATGTTCGCAGCCGGCGTGCTCCGCGGCGCCGTTCCGCATCACCAGTGCGTGAAGAGCGGCACCGAGCAGATGCAGCACCTGATCGAGTGGTACCTCGACAACTGCGGCATGAAGGACGACAAGCCGAGCATCGGGTTCTTCCAGATCGGCGGCGGCATCGCGGGCGACTTCGCGATCTGCGCCGTGCCGACGATCATCCAGGACCTGCAGCGCGACGACGTGCCGTTCTGGGGCTACTTCGCCCAGATCTGCGACGCGGCGACGAGCTACGGCGGCTACTCCGGCGCCGTACCGAACGAGAAGATCACCTGGGGGAAGCTCGACGTGGACACGCCGAAGTTCATGATCCAGTCGGACGCGACGATCGTCGCGCCGCTGATCTTCGCGCACGTTCTCGGCGACTGAGCAGAGTCCGATGGCGCGCGGCACGCTCCTCGTTACCGGTGCGGCCGGCTTCATCGGCGCGCGCTTCGTCGAGTCCTGCGGCAAGCGCGGGATTCCCGTCGTCTCGGTCGATCGCCGTGCGAGCTTCACCGAGCGTCCCGAGCACCGCGGCCTCGACTTCGGAACGATCGTCGACTTCGAGGAGCTCGACGCGTGGCTCGCGGCACAGCCGCGTGGAACTGATGCACAGCCGCGTGGAAGTGAGGCGCAGCCGCCTCACCTCGATGCGGCGCCGCCGGGCTTTTCGACGCGCTCTGCGCTTCGGGGCATCGTCCACCTCGGTGCCTGTACCGACACGACCGAGATGGACGTCGCGTTTCTCACGCGCGTGAACCTCGAGTACTCGCAGCGGTTGTGGCGCTGGGCGACCGAACGAAAGGTCCCCTTCGTCTACGCGAGCAGCGCGGCCACGTATGGCGACGGCGCGCTCGGTTACGACGACGACGAGGCCGGCATTCCCAAGCTCCGCCCGCTCAACCCGTACGGTGACTCGAAGCAGCAGTTCGACCTCTGGGCGCTCGCGGAAGAGCGCGCCGGTCGGCGGCCGCCCGCCTGGACGGGCTTCAAGTTCTTCAACGTCTACGGCTTCGGCGAACGCCACAAGGAAAAGATGGCGAGCGTGATCCTCCACGCCTTCGACCAGATCCGCGCCGGCGGGGAGGTCCGCCTCTTCAAGAGCCACCGCCCAGACTTCGCGGACGGGGCGCAGCGCCGCGACTTCATCTTCGTCGAGGACGTGGTTGCGGTCCTCCACTTCACGCTCGACACGGCGGTGCCGCGCGGCATCTTCAACCTGGGCACCGGCAGTAGCCGCACCTTTCTCGACCTGGCGCAGGCGACGTTTTCGGCGCTCGGGGCGCGGCCGAACCTCCGGTTCATCGACATGCCGGAGACGCTGCGCGAGCGGTACCAGTACGCGACCGAGGCGCACATGGCGCGTCTCCGCGGCGCTGGTTATGAGGCGCCGTTCACGACGCTCGAGGACGGCGTCCGGCAATACGTCGCGCGCTTGCTCGCTGTCGCTGCCTGATCGCGCGACCACGAGTATTTTCTACAATTGCGTGATGATCACGCGGGGCAATGCCGCGATTTTCGCGGGTTCGGCGTCGGCCTCGAACTTGCTCCCTTGCGCGGCAGTGCATCACATCGCGCAAAGGGAGGAACCACCAATGCTGACTCCGCTCAAAGACGAATCCGGACGCGTCGGATACGCGGTGCTCTACTTCATGGGTGTGCCGATCGGATTGATCATCTTGCTGTGGGTG
>JBDSJB010000433.1:0-10989 GCA_039917665.1 Binatia bacterium | reverse complement strand
TCGATCGCATCGGCGCCAATGTGCAGAAGATGAGCACGTTGATCGACGACTTGCTTCGGATGGCGAAGATCACGCGCGCCACGCTCGAAGCGGAGCCGATCGACCTGTCGGCGATGGCGGAGGCCGTCGTCGCGGATCTGCGGCGCGCCCATCCGGAACGCGTGGTGACCGTCCAGATCGCGCCGGGGTTGCACGCCGTCGGCGACCGGCGGCTCATGCATCTCACGCTGGTGAACCTGATCGGGAATGCGTGGAAGTACACGGGACGGACCGCCGACGCGCGGATCGAGGTCAGCCGCTCACCGACCGAGCCGGCGACCTTCTTCGTACGCGACAACGGCGCCGGCTTTGCGATGGCGCACGCGAAGCACCTCTTCGAGCCGTTCCAACGCCTTCACGGAGACGAATTCGAAGGCACGGGCGTCGGTCTCGCTACCGTCGAGCGCATCGTCTCGCGCCACGGCGGTCGGGTGTGGGCCGACGCCGCAGTGGGGCAAGGCGCAACATTTTTCTTCACGCTGTAGCGCGGAGCGCTGCAGCCGGCGGTCGCCACCGTTGTTCGAGTTGACCGGGCCAACCTCAGGAGAGAGGCCCGAACCGAGCGGAGCCCGCGCGCGCCGACTGGGGTGAGACGAAGCGCGCGGGCCTCGGAAAGCGGGGAGGTGGGTGGGTTGGGTTCGCCTCCGAGCCGCTCGATGCAGTAGGCGAAGAAGTAGCGAAACGTATAGGCGAAGTCAAGGCGAAAGTGCTCATGGGTATTCGAATCAGTTTGCGCCCTTCTGGTTCACCTTGGCGACGACGCTGAGCGGCCAGCCCGTTCCCGTAAAGCCGACGGCGTCGACCACGAAGGCCGTGCAGAGGAACTTGGTCGACGAGGCCAGGATGCGGGCGGAGCCCCTCGTAAGCGTCGTCGCGAGATCGAGATTCTGGTCGAGGGCAAAGCCCTCGGCCGCCGCGTCTCTCGTTTCGATCATGACGCGACGATGCCTGCCATGGCGGGACCTGCGGCGAGGATGAGTGCGGTGATGACGGCGGCAAGGGTACGACGTATGGCGAGTCTCCTTTCGTGCCGCGGGGCTCGACGGCCCGCGATCCAGGGGGCGGAGGACCCTGCCATGAAGAGTTGCCGGGCGTCTCTCCGGGTGCGGAACCCGGCGGCGGATGTGCTACAAGCCCGCCGCGTTAATGCTCATGTACTTTGACTTCGCGACCTGGCGTCGCATGATCCGTCTGGCCGCCGCCGAAACCCACGCCCGCACGCGTCGGAAGCTTCTCGTGCGTCTGCTCCTGGTCGTGCCGTCGGTCGCGAGCTTCCACGCCGTCTGCTTCTTCCTTGACGGGCTATTCTTCCCGGGGCTCCGCAAGGTCGAGGTCAGGACGCCGGTCTTCATCGTCGGCCATGCGCGCAGCGGCACCACGCTGCTGCACCGGCTCATGAGCGAGGACGAGGAGCGCTTCAGCGTCTTTCTCTACTACGAGCTCTTCTTCCCCTCGCTGCTGCAGAAGAAGGTGATCCGCTTCCTCGCCGCCTGCGACCGCCGCCTCGGCGGGCCGATCGAGCGCCGGGTGCGGGCGTGGGAAGAGCGCACGTTCGGGCCGATGCGCCACATCCACAGGATGGGCCTGACGATCCCGGAGGAGGACGACTTTCTCCTCACGTACTCGTGCGCGTCGGGGTACTGGATCGTCGTGCTGCCCTACATGGGCGAGCTCGATTTCTACCACGTCGACGAGATGCCGCCGGCGAAGCGACGTCGCCTCATGCGCTTCTACGCCGACTGCGTCCGCCGCCAGCTCTATCTGAACGGGCCGGAGAAGATTCACCTCAGCAAGAACCCGGTCTTCTCGGGGCGGGTCGCGAGCCTGATCGACACGTTCCCCGACGCGCGCATCGTCGTCTGCGTGCGCGATCCGAGCGAGACGATCCCGAGCTTGCTCAAGCTGATGCAGACGGGGTGGTCGCGCCGACGCTGGGACGCGGCGCGCATGGCGAAGTCGCTGCGCGTGCTCGCCGACCAGTCGTTCCACACCTACCACTACCCGCTCGACGTCCTCCGCGACCGGCCGTCGACGCCGCACGCCGTCGTCGATTATCGCGACCTCGTCGCGGCGCCGGCCGCGACGGTGCACGCCGTCTACGAACGGCTCGGCTTCCCGACGTCGCCGCAGCTCGAACGTGCGCTCGCCGCGCAGGCGACGCGCGAGCGCGCGCACGAGTCGAGCCACACCTACAGCCTCGAGGAGTTCGGCCTGCGCCGCGACGAGATCCGGACCGCGCTCGCCGATCTCTACGAGCAGTTCGGCTGGGAGACGGAATCATGAGCGACGGGAACGAATCCGCCACGACGTTGCGCGCCGCGTGGGACGATCTGATCGCCGCGCTCGGCCGGGCTCGCGACGCGATCGACGACCCGAAGCTGCACGCGCCGCCCCCGTCCGATCGCGTGCTCGCCGAGGGCTATCGCTATCTGCTCGGGTGGGCGCATGGCGCGTTCGAGCGGGCCTTCCACGCCGACCCGGTGCGTCCGCACTTCCGCCGCGCCATTCAACCCATCAGCAAGTCGACGATCGACAACGCCGACGCGCTCTATCTGAACGCCGAGATTGACGGGAACCGGCGTTATCGCATCCAGGCTCGCGTCCGACCGGGACGGAAGCCCCCGCAGTACGTGATCCTCGAGGCCGGCACCGCGTATGCCGGCGACAGCGGCAGCATCGCCGAGCTCCGACCCGGCCGCCGCGCCGGTACGGGAGCCATCGACTCGTCGAAGCTCGTCCTCGCGCCCGACGGCAGCTTCGAGATCCTGGTCGCGCCCGAGCGACCCGACGGCCACGTCGGCAACTTCGTATCCACGAAGAAAGTGCGCCCGGCGCGTGAGCCCGGTGGGGCCGCTACGGTCCACGTCGCGCGTCATCTCACGCTGCGCGAGCTCTTCCACGACTGGGAGCACGAGGATGCGCTCGATCTCGAGCTCGTGAGCCTCGACGACGACGGTACGCCGCCGGTGGCGCTCGATGCTTCACACGCGGCCGACCAGCTTCGCCGCATGGCCGCGATCGTCGAGAACCAGATGAAGTTCTGGAACGAGTTCTACGCCGTCGTGCTCGAAACCCACGCCGACATGAACGGCGACGGCAAGCGCTTCATGCCCCGCAACGACGTCAATGCCCCGAACGCCGCCACGCTCGCGACCGGCGGCGGCCAGAGCACCAACGTCTACGCCGGGGGCGTCTACGAGCTGGCCGCCGACGAAGCGCTCGTGGTCGAGATCCGCGTGCCCGTGCCGCCGCTCTATCAGGGGTTCCACCTGGCGAACCTGTGGGGCGAGTCGCTCGACTACGCGAATCACCAGAGCAGCCTGAACGGGTTCCAGACGGCGTGGGAATCCGATGGCGTTGCCCGGTACGTGATCGCGCACCGCGACCCCGGTGTCGGCAATTGGCTCGACACGACCGGAGTGCCGGTCGGGTTCATGACGTTCCGGTGGACGTACGCGGAGGTACCGGGGGAGTTGCCGACGGTAGTGGTGACGAAGGTCGGCTTGGATGACGTCGCGGCCGCGGTCACCGCGGGGGCGTCACGCGTCTCGCTCGAAGAACGCCGACACGCCGTCGCGATTCGACAGGCGCACGTCCAGCAGCGGTATCGGCAGCACTGAGCCCCTGATCGTCATCGCGGCATCAGCGGGATTCGCCGTCTGGTCGTAGCTCGGCGGTACTCGCGCCGACGTGGCGCGCGGTCGCGATCGACGCCGCGAGCGCCACGAGCATCAACGCATCCACCACCCCGATTCCCCGCGCCGGCGGCACGCCCGCGAACGGTGCCGCGACGATCGCGCCGCCGATCCCCGTGGCGAGCGCGGCGCCCAGCACCTGCGCGAGCTGCAACGATGCCGAGACCGATCCCTCCTGGCCGGGCGGGGCGGCTTCGAGGATCGCGGCGGAGCAGGTGGTGAAGGCCAGGCCCATGCCGAGGCCGGCGACGGCCCACACGACGACCGCGCACCACGGCGGGACGTGGGACGACAGGAGCGCGAGCGTGCCGGCGATGCCGACGGCGAGAATCACGAGGCCGCTCACGATGACGACGTGGCGCGCGACGCGCGTCGCGAGCCGCACCTGCATCCACGCGCCGCTCGTCCACGTGAGCGCGGCGGCCGTCAGCGACAAGCCCGTGAGGTAGACGCTGGCGTGGCGCACGTCGGCAATCGCGAGCGGCACGAAGGCCTCGGTGCCGAAGAACGCGAAGTTCAAGAGCGCCATCGTGGCGACGGCGGCAGGCAGGCCGGGACGGCCGGTGAGCGTGCCCTCGGGCAAGAGGTTGCGGAGCGCGGGCAGCGCAACGACGACGCCCGCGACGACCAGCGCGATCGCCCACCACCACGCGTGCACGCCGAGCCCAGCGAGCGCGACGCTCGCGCCGACGGCGAGCTGGATCGCGTGCCACGTCCGGCTGCTCTGGTCGGGCGTCGCCGGATCGCCCGGCATCTCCCGGAGCGCCGGCACGACGAGCAGCGCCGCGAACGCCGGGAGCGGTGCCAATCCGAGAAACACCCAGCGCCAGCCCGCGTGCTCCGCGATCACGCCCGCGAGGCCGGGGCCGATGAGCCCCGGGACGACCCACGCGCTCGACAGCGTCGCGAGCATGCGCGGCTGGAGATCGGTGGCGTACGCTCGCGCGATCGACGCATAGGCAACGGCCGACAAGAGGCCGGCCCCGAAGCCCTGCGACGTGCGGCCGCCGACGATCACCGGCATCGACGGTGCGAAGCCGCTGACGACGAGGCCGCCCGCGAACAGCAACGTGCCGAGCACGAACGGCCGCGCGGGTCCGCGCCGGTCGGTCTCGTTGCCGCCGACGGTGATGCCGACCAGGTTCGCGAGCATGAAGGCGCTGAACGTCCAGCCGTACCATTCGAGGCCACCGAGCTCAGCGGTCGTCGTCGGCAGGATGGTGGCGACGGCGAGCGCCTCGAAGGCGGTCGCGACGACCACGAGCAGGAGACCGAGTGTCAGGCGACGCAGCGGTGGCTGCCAGATGCCGGCGGGGGCGGTCGTCACCGCCGACGTTTTGTCATCGAATCATGCTTGCTGCCACGCCCCGCTTGCTCTCCACCGACGCGAATGCTCTTTCAGGCGGCGTGAGCCGTGACGATGTGCGGGCGGTCGCGGCGCTCGTCGTCGCGTGGGTGGTGGCCGTGTGGCTGGTCGACCCGCGCGCCGACGTCTCGTTCCTCGACGACTGGTGCTACGCCATCAGCGTCGAGCAGATTGTGAACGGGCAGGGCTTTCGCGTCTCGCCGTGGAGCTCGACGTTCCCGCTGGTGCACATCTGGTGGGGTGCGCTCTTCGCGTGGCTCGGCGGATTCTCGTTCACGACCCTCCGGGTTTCGACGCTGGTGTTCTGGCTGCTCGGAACCTTGTCGGCCTATGGCGGCCTGCGTGCCCTCGGAGCGTCCGTCGTCGCGGCGTTGATCGGGGCCGCCACCCTCGCGCTCTATCCGAACATGTTCGTGCTCGCGTTCACGTACATGACCGACGTGCCATTCATGGCGCTCACGCTCGCGAGCTTCTGGGGTCTGGTTGCGGGCCTGCGCGCCGGTCACGAGCGGACGACCATTCTCGGGCTCGGCTTCGCGGTGCTCGCGTTCCTCGTGCGGCCGGTCGCGATCGCGTTGCCCGCCGGGCTCTTTCTCGGCGCCTTCGCGCTCCCGAACCCGCGCCTCCGGCGCCGCGCGATCGTCTACTCGCTGGTGACGATCGTGGTGATGGCGGTCGCGTCGTCCGCGGCGACGCGGCTCTTCCCGTGGGCCGGCGACGGCGGCGTGCAATACCGCGTGATGCGTCTCTCGTTCATCTTGCTGGTGCCCCCAATGGTCTACGTCGAGGCGGGGCTCAGCATGCTGGCGCACGTGGGGCTCGCGATCGTGCCGGCGCTGGTTGCCTTTGGGCCGGCACCGCGGCGCGGAACCTGGATCGTCGTGGCGGGCTTGCTGGTCGCGGCGCTCGTGACCTCGCACTTCGCGGAGTCGGCGGTGTCGGCGCTCAAGTTCGCGCACACCATGAGCATCGAGGAGATCGGTGCTGCGCGACCGTTGCTGCAAGGAGCACCGCCGCGTACTGCCGCCGGAGCAGTCTTTGCGATTGCAGCGACGGTGATCGGTCTCGTCGCGGGCGGGGTGCTCTTCGGGCGCATCGCCCGCGGGCTCCGTCGCGGCGGATGGCTGCGGACCCCGGCGTGGGTCTGCGTCGCCGGCTTCGGGCTCGGCTCGGCGGGACTCTGCTTCGTGCTGTGGTTCTTCTACGACCGCTACTACCTGCCGCTCGTCGTCGTCGGGATCGCGTTCGCGCTCGCCGACGCGGCGGCGCCCGTCGCGTCGTGGCGGCGGCCGCTCGCCGCAGCATTGCTCGTGCTGATCGCGCTCGTCGACGTGACGGGCACACGCGACATGCTGGCGTACGCGCGGGCGGTCGAGGCGACCGCAGCGGAGCTACGCAGGGCGGGCGTGCCCGAGATCGAGCTCGATGCCGGCTACGTCGAGAACGGCTGGCGGCTCTACGCGCATCCGGAGCGACTGCCGCCGGGCAAGGAGCCGACCCTCGATGTCCCTCACGTGACGTCCAAGGCCGACGGCCTGCCGTGGGTCATCGCCAACGCGCCGCTCCCGGGCTATCGCGTCGATCGCACGGTCGAGTTTCCGACCTGGTGGGCCTACACCGACCGGATCTACGTGCTCAGGCGGAATGAGCCGATCATCGGAGCCTTGGCGCGAAAGCGCCAAGCGCACGGGGCCGAGATGCGCTAGACGGCCTTCAGATGTCGTCGCGGCATCTCCGGTAACGACGGCGGCCGGATCAGCTGCGCCGCGGGGAACGCGCCGCTGTGACTGGCGCGGAATTCCTCGATCAGCGTGGTCTGCGTGCCGTCGGGCTCGTCGAGCGGCGCGACCCGGAAATACAGTCGTCCGAAATGCGGGTGCAGGCTCGCGGGCGTTTTCATGTGCTGCGTAAGCGCGTCGCTCAGGCTCTCAGCGGCGGCACCGATGAAGACGACGGTGCGGACCAGGCTGGCGAGCTCGTAAACGCCGGGGCAGGTTGGCGCCTCTGCGATCAGCGCGGGGGTCATCGGCTTCCACGTCGAGAAGTTTGTCGACATTGCACAATCCTCGCGGCCGAACAGCAACGGATGTGCCACGGCGCGCGCCGGAATCTTCTAGTATCTACCTACGCTCACTCTGCTTCCGCGAGAACCCCGGCGCCACATTTCTAACGCTGTGTACGCGGGCGTGCCGGTCACGCGCCGACTGACCCCTCGACCAGGGTCAGTCGAACGCCGTGCGCGGCGCTTGGGTCGACGGCCAGGGCGCGGCTCGCGCCTTTCGTCTCGACCGTGAAGGCGATCCCGGCCTTCCGGAGCACGGTTTCCGCGTCGGTGAGGCTCGCGACTTCCATGCAGACCTCGGCCAACCCCTCGCTGCCGCCAGCGAGGGCTACGGCGAGTGCGCTGCCGCCCTGCGGCGTGATGAAGGCGATTCGGGCCTGGCCGATCGTGAGCGCGGGGGAGCCGGTGATCGGGGCCGCGGGGGGAAGCTCGAAGTGGCCCCGGAAGGTGGCGGCGGCGCCGGTTGGATCGGGCGTCGCGACCACGACATGGTCGATTTTCTTGGCCTGCATCAGTGGTGCTCCTCGTCGAGCGGCTGGGCGTACTCGACCAGGACGCCGCGGGTCGCCGCCGGGTGCAGAAAGCAGATCATGCCGGCGAGGCCGAGCCGCGGCTTCTCGTCGATGACGCGGATGCCCTTGGCCTTCGCCGCCTCGAGCTCGGCGTCGACGTCGTCGGTCTCGAAGCAGAGGTGATGAATGCCCTCGCCGCGCTTCGCGAGGAATTTGCCGATGCCGCTCTTGTCGGAGAGCGGTTGCAGGAGCTCGATCTCGCTCTCGCCGACCTTGAGCAGCGCCGCCGTGACGTCCTGGTCGACGACGGTCTTCACGACCATGACCGGCAGCCCGAGCACATCGCGCCAGAATCCGTACGCCTGCTCGAGGTCGCGGACGACGATGCCGACGTGGTGGATTTTGGAAAGCATGCGACGCCCCTCCGCTTACGCGACGCTGCTGACCAGGAAGTCGTTCGGGGTCGGCGGGGTGGTCGAGTAGTCGTAGAAGCCCTTGCCGCTCTTGCGGCCGAGGAAGCCGGCGAGCACGAGACGACGGAGCAGCGGGGGCGGGGTGAAGCGCGCTTCGCGGTACTCGTCGTAGAGGTTGTTCGACATGTGGAAGACGATGTCGAGGCCGATGAAATCGGCGAGCGCGAGCGGACCCATCGGATGGTTGGCGCCGAGCTGCATCGCGGAGTCGATCGCGGCGATCGAGGCGAGACCTTCCTGCACGGTGCGCATCGCGTCGACCATGTAGGGCGTCAGCAGCCGGTTCACGACGAAGCCGGTGAAGTCACGGATCGTGACGCCGGTCTTCTTCACTTTGGCGGTGAACTCCTGCGCGGCCTTCAACACTTCGGGATCGGTGCGGAGCGTCGGCACGATCTCGACGAGCTTCATGACCGGCGCGGGATTGAAGAAGTGGAGGCCGATCACGCGCGTCGGGCGCTTGGTGGCTTCGGCGAGCGCCGTGATGGAGAGCGTCGAGGTGTTGGACGCGAAGATCGCCTTCTCGTTCACGACGCCTTCGAGGCTCGTGAAGAGGCGCTTCTTCTCGTCGAGGTCCTCGATCACCGACTCGATGATGAGGTCGCACTTGGCGAGATCCTCGACCTTGCTGGTGCAGGTGAGCCGGCCCATCGTGGCGTCGAGCTCTTCCTGCGTGCAGCGCTGCTTCTCGAGGTCGCGTTGGAGGGCCTTGCCGATCTTCTGCTTGCCGGCTTCGACGTTGCCGGGGGTCATTTTCATCAAGACGGTTTCGAGGCCGGCGCGCGCAGTGACCTGCGCCATGCCCGTACCCATCTGACCGCTCCCGATCACGGCAACGCGATGAATCTCCATTTGGAATGCTCCCCCTTCGAATGTGTGGTGGTGTGGTACGGCGGCGGAAAAACGCGGCTACCCATACGATCCGAGGCTGCGGCCGTCAACGATGCGCGATTTGCGGGTCCGGACCCCGGTGATAAGAAGGCGCGAGCCCATTTCAGGAGGAAAATCAACATGAGCAGCCATGCGATCCCGCGCCCTGAGGCGTCCACCAGCGAAGCCACCGCGACGCTCGTCGCCGCCCTCGACCGCACCCTGGAGACCGTCATCGCCAAGGGCTCCGCGCGTACCAATCAGGGCAAGGACATCGACGGGCACCAGCCGCAGGCCGAGCGCATCGCATACTTCGCGACCGAGGTCCGGACGGCGAAGTGCCTCGCCGAGTACGCGGCCGGGGAGGGCAGCTCGGAGCCGCACATCGAGGACATGGCGCTGATGTTCGCTGCCGAAATGGCGAGCAAGGCGGCGGGCCAACTCGACGCCCACGCCGACGACCTCGGGATCGCGCCGAGCTTCATCGACGAGACGCTTGCGACGCCGGCCGTGCGCGCGGCGATCCGCGCCGGCATGAGCGACGTACGCGTCACCGCGATCGGTCGCCACATGCTCGAGACGAAGGGCGTGAACAACAGCCCACTCGAGGAGCTCTCGGCGATGACGCGCGACACGGTTCGCCAGTTCGCCGCGAGCGAGGTCGCGCCGATCGCCGAGCACATCCACCGTCACGACGATCTCGTCCCCGATGCCCTCATCAACAAGATGGGCGAGCTCGGCTTCTTCGGCATGGCCGTGCCCGAGGCGTACGGCGGCGGCGGCATGGGCAACCTCGTCATGATCGTCACGACCGAGGAGCTCTCCGCGGTCTCGCTCGCGGGGGCCGGCAGCTTGATCACGCGGCCCGAGATTCTCACCAAGGCGCTGCTCAAGGGTGGCACCGATCAGCAGAAGGCGCAGTGGCTGCCGCCGATCGCCGCCGGCAAGATCATGGTCGGCGTCTCGGTCACCGAGCCCGACACCGGCTCCGACGTCGCGTCGCTCTCGTGTCGTGCGGAACCGGCGGAGCGCGACGGCAGACGAGGCTGGGTCGTGAACGGCGCCAAGGCGTGGTGCACGTTCGCCGGCCGGGCCAACGTGCTGGCGCTACTTGCGCGTACCGATCCCAATCCGCAGCTCGGCGCCAAGGGTCTCTCGATGTTCATCGTGCCGAAGGACGCGTTCCCTGGGCATGCCTTCGAGATGAAGCAGCCGAGCGGCGGCATCCTCACCGGCAAAGCCGACGCGACGCCGGGCTACCGTGGCATGCATTCCTACACGCTCATGTTCGACAATTACTTCGTCCCCGACGAGAACCTGATCGGCGAGGCGGGTGGACGGGGCAAGGGCTTCTACATGCAGATGGCGGGCTTCGCGGCCGGCCGCTTGCAGACCGGCGGACGCGCGACCGGTCTCGCGCAGGCCGCGCTCCAGCGCACTTGCGAGTACGCGGTCGACCGGAAGCAGTTCGGCAAGCCGATCGGCCAGTACGGCCTCACCCAATACAAGCTCGGTCGCATGGCGGCGCACATCATGGCGTCGCGCCAGCTGACGTACGCGGCGGCGCGCGCCGTCGACGAGGACGAGACGATCTCGCTCGAGCCCGCGATGGCGAAGCTCTACTCGTCCGACGTCGCCGTGTGGGTGACGCAGGAAGGCCAGCAGCTGCACGGCGGCTGGGGTTATGCCGAAGAGTTCGCGATCTCGCGCTACGTCGTCGACGCGACCGTGCTGCCGATCTTCGAAGGCGTGAAGCCCATCCTCGAGCTGAAGGTGATCGCGAGGAATCTGTTGAGCTGAGGCCTGCCTCGCGCGCCGAAGGGATCGGCGCGCGAGCATCCTCCGCTACAAGTCGTTCCGGTCGAACACCTCGAGATCGACGGTCGTCGTGTTGTTTTCGGGATTCGCGGCGTCGTCGACGTCCGGATCGGTGTCGAGCGCGACCGCGCTGACGTCGAACGTGCAGCGGAAC
>JBDSJB010000432.1:0-5902 GCA_039917665.1 Binatia bacterium | reverse complement strand
GCGCGCCGGCGCGCCGCGTGCGGTGTGGATCCACTCATCGAAAAAGGATTGGCGTTCGGTGGGCGACGGTGCCCGCCTCGTTCGCCGCATTCGTTGTAGCGTTTGCGAGGAAACATAGACAACTAGCCTTCGGCACTGACGGTTTCGGCGCCGGCGAGGACGGTCCGAGGAACTACGTAGGCAACGCCGTGGACGCGGCACCTCGCGCACGACCGTTCATGCGAAGTGCCAGGCGACGACGGCGCGGTGACCGTCGTCGCGACAGCGTGCGGCTAGCGGAGGATTTGCAGCAGGATCATGAACTGCGCCAGCACGCCGGCACTGAACAGCAGGGTCCGAAGCAGGGGAATGCCCGCCATGTACACGAGCGTGTAGGCGATCCGGGCGACCAGGAAGAGCTGGGACGCGAACGCCGTCGTCGCGTTGGCTTTGCCACCGAGGTGCGCCACCAGCACGAGACAGGCGAACGGCAGCAGATTCTCGACCATGTTCGCGTGCGCGCGCCGCATGCGCAGGATCCAAGGCGGCACGGTGAAATCGGTATCGCGATTGCCGAATCCCCACGTGGGTCCGCCCGGCAGCTGCAGCAGGATCGTCACGCCGGGATAGGGAATCACCATGCAGAGCACCGCCGACCAGACGAGCATCCAGAGATCCGTCGTCATCGCATCCTCCTTTAGGCCGGAAGTTTCCGGACGGTGACGGCGGTGCCGTAGGCGGCGACCTCGCTCATCAGGTTGGCGATCTCGTTGCAATCGAACCGCATCGCGAGAACCGCGTTGGCGCCCTTGGCGCGCGCCGCCGCGCGGAGCCGTTCGAGGGCCTGCGCGCGGCTGTCGGAGAGTAAGCGGGTGTAGCCGCGGGCCTCGCCGCCGAAGATGGTCCGGAACGCGGCCCCGACGTTCGAGAACACGTTCCGGGCTCGCACGACGAGGCCGAAGACCTCGCCGTGCACCGTGACGACCTCGTATCCGGGGAGGTCGTTCATGGTCGAAAGGAGCAGCTCGTCCATCGGGCGCGTGTCGTATCACACGCCCGACCAGTCGCTACGGCCTCAGCGACCGATGGCACCGCCGATGAACAGCAGCTCGTTGGCGCGCGGTGTCTGGCTCGTGAGGAGCTGATCAGCGCGACAGACGTGCTGGCGGACGAGACATTCGCTGACGTCGTCGAGAGTCGCGAGACCGCCGACGCCGAACCCGCTGCAGATGTCGTCGAGCGAGTCGTAGCCGATGCCGAACAGGCTCCGGAGGTCGCCGAGCGCAACCCGCGGGGCCTTGCCGACGGTGGTCGAGCCGCAGGCGCGGGCGATCGACGTTCGGAGCTTGGCCTCGCGACTCTGTGGTCCCGTGTAGAGCTTGCCGGTCACGGTCCGACAGACCTTCTGGGCCTTGGTGAGGCACTTGGCGTCGCCGGGCTTGGTCTGGATGCATTGCGCGACGGCCTCGGAACAGCGCTGCTCGGCCGCGAGCACCTGCTTCACGAAGCGCGCGCCGGCGGTGCCGATGCCGCGCTGGCAGCTGACGACGGCCTTCACGACCGCGGCCGGCTTCCCGAGCCCGAGGGTGCCGCCCTGCGTCTCGTCGAGGAGGCAGGGCAGGGTGGAGAGATCGACGCCGCCCGACGAGAGCAGCTCGGTCGCGCGCGGGACGTCGGTCGCGAAGAGCTCGACGGTGCGGCAGCGATGCTCCTCGGCGATGGCACTGGTGACGGCCGCGAGCAGCACGGGCGACTGCGGCGTCTGACAGACCTCGACGTTGCTCTCGAAGGCGAGGCCTTCGGCACGACACAGGTCCGTGCCGGACACGACGGGCAGGAGGCCCGGCTTCTTCGGCCCACATCCTTTGGTGATCTTGGCGCCGAGGCGGAGATCCAGGCTCGTCGCGCCACCCTGCAGGACGGCGGTCTGCTTGGCGCAGCGCGCCCGCGCTTTGTTCAGGCAGCCGGCGTCGCCGGGCTTCTGCTGCAGACAGAGGAAGACGCCGTCGGTGCACTTCTGGAGATTCGTCCGCAGCTGGCTGGCATAGCGCGAGCCGGCGGCACGGATGGCCTTCTGGCAACGCAGGATTGGCTTGCCCTTGAAGCGTGGATCACCGGCGCCCTGGCCGTTGCCGTCGGCGACGGCGCCGCACTTCGGGTCGTCGCGATCGATCAGGCCGTCCGCGTTGTCGTCGATGCAGTTGTTGCACTGCTCGGCGCAGAGCGGGCTCGTGCCGCAGCTCGGGTCGTTGCAATCCTTCGGGCCTGGGACGCAGCTGCCGCTCGCGTTGCACTGATCGGGTGTGGTGCACGATTGGCCGTCGCTGCACGGCGTCCCCGCCGGGGCCGTGGTCTCGATCAGGCAGCCGGTGTTCGGGTCGATGTCGGGAGCGTCGGGATCGCCGCTGCAGGTGCCGGTAGAACACGTGGTCACGCAGACGCTGTCGACGGGGATATTGGTGCATGCGAGCGTGGTCGGATCGCAGGTGTCGGTCGTGCACGAGAGACCGTCGTCGCAGATCGACTCGTTCCGGCACCCGACGCCGCAATCGCAGACGTCTTCCGTGCACGGATTACCGTCGTCGCAGCCGACCGGCGCCACGGCGCAGCGGTGATCGGGGCCACAATGCTCATTGGTGGTACAGAAGTTCGTGTCCTTGCAGTCGTCGTCGGTGACGCACTCGGGCGGATCGAAGGTGACGACCAGCTGTGGCCGATTCGGGACGTCTGCCGGGTGGTCCTCCTCGCTCGAGATGTAGGCGATGGCGTCGTTCGAGGCGGTTTCGGCCTCGTCCTTCACCATCCAGCCGTTGTCGGCCGAGCAGAGGTTGATCGCGGCCTGGACGTCGCCCGTCACGTCGAAGCTCTTGAACCCGCGGCCAGTGCCGACGAGCGTCGTCGCAGACGCCGACGCCGCGAACGGCGGCTGGTTGTTCCACTTGACCCTGGCCTCTTCCCACGGAGCCAGGATGCGGTGCACGCCGTGCGTGAGCGTCTGATTGCCCGCGTTCACCTCGGCATACAGACCGATGACCGCCGAGGAGACGGTCGATCCCGCCGGGAGCTGGCTCAGGTCGAACTGGACCAACGAGCGCTTCACCTTGTTGTCGAGCGGTGCCGCCTCGACACGGAGCCGCGTGTTCCGCGCGCCTGTGATGCGGTTCTTGAAGTTCTTCATGATGAACGCGTCGTTCTTCGCGACGGGCACGACGAGGGTTTCGGCGCGCACCAGGGTGGGGGCGATCAGGAGTGCGAGCGCGAGGGCGGCGAGTCGTCCGGGGTGGGCGATGTGAGGGAAACGCATGGTGGGGTTCCGTCTCCTATCGAAGGTGTGCGACGGGGGGCTTCGTGTCGCACCACCTCGCATATCAGCTCGGACTCTACGCTCGTAAGATGGAAAGTTTGGCGCCGAATCGCACGTCAGATGGGCAGGCATGTGACTGGGAGACGCTCGGGGCCGTGCGGGAGGCCCGGTCGTTACGCGGTTCTCATTCCGGTCTCACGGTCCCGTCATCCACCTCTGGCACCCTCGGCGCATGATCAAGCGATGGATTCAAAGGGTGCTGGACCGGCGAGTGCGCCGGTCACTGATGCGCAGCATCGAGCAAGCGGTCGCCGGCCGCTGACGGTCGCGACGTCGCGTACAGCGGAATCGGCGTCCTCGATTCGAGACGAGGTGCTCGAGAGCATTCGCTCGTGACGCCCCATTTGCGGGCACTGCGCAGCGTCCCAACACGCGCGCGTAGCCAATTCCTGGAAAATCGCGTGAGGCGTCACCGGCATGGCGATTGCTCACTTTCTGGCTCGTGGACACATCAGAAACAGAAGACCGTCGGTATTCCGCGCGCTGCGTCCATTGCGCGCGGACGATCTTTCGCGAAGCTCGCCGCATCGGCGAGCTCCAACTTCGGATGGTGGAGCATCACATCCTCGTGTGTCGGCCGCTCGTAGCCTGCGAGAGCAGCAGCGAGCTGCTGAGTCATTTGAACATCACCGAACGCGCGGCCCGAGCGGCCGACGGTGAGTCCGACGCGAAGGCCTCGGGGCATCGTCCGAGCGTCCACGCCTCCTGAGCGGGCGTGTCGCAATCCCGAGTTGACAGTACGCGTGTCGAAGTGAAGCATGCGCGCGGTCTCATGAGCCTGCGCGTTCCGAAAACCCGGCGAGCCGCTTTCCCCGACATCCCTCCACCCGCGCCGTCCGACCACTCTGCGGAGCGCTACCTGAACCGCGAGCTCAGCTGGCTCGAGTTCAATCGCCGCGTGTTGGCCGAGGCGTCGAATCCGGCGAATCCGCCACTCGAACGGTGTCGCTTCCTGTCGATCTTCGAGTCGAACCTCGACGAGTTCTACATGGTCCGTGTCTCGGGCCTCGTCGAGCAGATCGAGGGCGGCGTCGTCGAGACGTCCCCCGACGGCCTCGGGCCCGAAGAGCAGCTGGTGCGGATCGCAGAAATCGTCGAGCCGATGCGGCACACGGCAGGCAGAGTCTGGACGAATGAGGTCGCGCCGTTGCTCGCGGCGTCGGACGTCGAGATCGTGCCGTGGTCTGGTCTGAATGCGCGCCGTCAAGCAGGCCTTCGCCGGTGGTTCGAGCAAGAGGTCTTTCCCATCTGTACGCCGCTCGTGCTCGATCCGGCTCCGTCGGTCCCGTTCATCTCCAATCGCAGCTTGAATCTCGCCGTGCTCATCGACGACGGCGGGGAGGGGAGCAAGCTTGCGCGTGTGAAGATCCCGACGGTGCTGCCGCGTGCCGTGCCGATCGGCCGCCGCGGCCATACGTTCGTCCTCCTCGAGGACGTGATTCGCCAACACCTCTACTATCTATTCCCCGAGGTGCCCCTCGCGGGTGCCTATCGCTTTCGCGTCGTGCGGGACGCCGACATCGAGATCCGCGAGCTCGAAGCTGGGGATTTGATCGACATGATCCAGGAAACGATCCGACGACGGCGATTCGGTGATCCCGTCCGACTGGACGTCGACGCGGATACGCCGGAAGAGGTGCGCGATAGGCTGACCCGGCTGCTCGAGGTCGATCACCGAAACGTCCATAGCGTCGAGGGCCTGCTCGGCTTCGAAGTGTTGGAGGATCTCGCGAACCTGCCGATTCCGTCGTTGCGTTGGCCCCCCCACAAGCCGCACGCTGCGGAGGCGCTCAGCCGGAGCGAGGAGCTATTTCAGACCCTCCGGGCGACCGACGTCTTGGTCCACCAGCCCTTCGACAGCTTCTCCTCAGTCGAGACGCTGGTCCGGGCCGCCGCGTCGGATCCGGCGGTCGTCGGCATCAAGCAGACCCTCTATCGCGTCGGTGAGCGCTCCCCGATCGTCGAGGCGCTCCTCGAGGCTGCGGAAGCGGGCAAGCAAGTCGCTGTGATGGTCGAGCTGAAGGCTCGCTTCGACGAGAGCAAGAATCTGTCCTGGGCGCGGGCGTTGGAGCGCGCCGGCGCTCACGTCACCTACGGGTTTACCGAGCTCAAGGTGCACGCCAAGCTCTGCTTGGTGGTGCGGCGCGAGTCGGGCGGTCTCCGCACCTACGCCCACATCGCGACCGGCAACTACAATCCGATGACGGCGCGACTGTATACCGATCTCGGTCTCTTCACCTCAGACCCGGAGATCACCCAAGATTTGCTCGAGCTCTTCAATTTTCTCACCGGTGTGTCGCGGCAGCGGAGCTATCGGAAGCTGCTGGTCGCACCGCTGAATCTTCGCTCCGAGCTCCTGCGCCGTCTGCGCCGCGAACGCGAGCATGCGCACGCGGGGCGGATGGCGCGCGTCATCTTCAAGCTGAACTCGCTCACCGATCCCGAGATCATCGACGCGCTCTACGAGGTTGCCTCGGCCGGTGTCCCGATCGATCTATTGGTGCGCGGCATCTGCTGCCTTCGCCCCGGTGTCGTCGGTCTCAGCGAGAACATCCGCGT
>JBDSJB010000431.1:0-2623 GCA_039917665.1 Binatia bacterium | reverse complement strand
GTCGCGGCCGTCGGGGTGGCGGCGCCGGCACCGGTCGCCGTCGGCGTCGCGGAGCCATCGGACGTGGGGACTCCGCCCGGTGTACTGCCGGGCGATCCGCTTCCGCTCGGGGTCGCGGTTGCGTCGGAACCGTTGCTCGACGGCGTGGCTGTCTCGACGCCGCCGGGGGTAGGGCCGCTGCTCGGGGTGGCCGTAGCAGTGACGGTCGGCGTGGGAGTTGGAGTTGCGATGCAGGCAGGTTGAGTCATTGCGGAAACGTCATAGGTCCCCGCGCCGTCGTAGGTGAGATCGAACACGCGCAGCACGTACGTTCCGGGGGTGGCGATGACTCGTTCGTCGTGACCGCAGATGATGTTTCCCGATGAAGTGCCTGCGAAGTCGTACAGCTGCCAGCACGCATTCATCGTTCCGGACGTCGTGGCGGTCGTAATGCCGACGACCTCGTTCGGGAAGCTCGTCGTGAACCAATAGACGTCGTTGTCCGCGAGAGCGGAGATGGTGCCCGCATGCGGTGCGCCGCAGGCGAGCGTCGCGTCGCGGCAACTCGTGGCCGTTGCCGACACGATCGTGACGTCGAGTCGGTACGTCCCGGTGTCGTCGTTGGCGAGGTCGAACACCCTAACGGTGTAGGGGCCTGCGGTGGGAAGCGTGCGCGTGTCTTCCCCGCACTCGAGAGTTCCGAGCGCAATCCCGTCGCCGTCGTAGAGCTGCCAGCACGCCTCGAACGGAGCCGTGGCATCGGCAACGGTGATGCTGACCACCTCGCCCGGTCCCGTTGACGAGAACCGGTACGTGTCGCTTTGGACGACGGACCCAAGACTACCGCCGGGGGTCGAGCCACACGGCAACGTCGCCACCGGGCAGCTCGACGTGGTCGACGACACCACCTGGAGTTGCAGCTTGTAGCTGCCGGTCTGATCGTGTGACCGATCGAAGAGTCTGATCGTGTAGGCGCCGGTCGCCGGTATCGTGATCGTGATGAGCTGCCCGCATGCGTCCCCATCCACCACGTTGCCGGACGGATCACGGAGTTGCGCGCAGGCCTGGATGGTCGAGCCGGCGGCTTTCGCCAGGAGGGTAACGACCTCGCCTGCATTCGCCGAGAACTCGAAGCAGTCCGTCTGCCCGACGGTGCTGATGCTACCCGCTTTGACCTCGCCGCATGCGATCGCCTCCGTCGACGAGCATGTGGCTTGTGCCGCGACCGTCGGCGGATGCGCGAAGGCGACGATAGTGCCGGCGAGGAATGTCGAGATTACGATTCCACAACGCGCGGTGCGCAGATCGCGCCGGCGAGTACGTTCTTCGCGAAGACGGTATGGCGGTAGCATCGGTCTCTCCCTGGAGCGGTTCCGGACTGAGACATGTCGGGGGGGGCAGCCATCCCGTCGTCGAATCCCTGACTAGGGTACGACTTGGGTCGCGTCAATCCGTAGTATCGCAAAACCATACGGCGCCGTGGTCGTCGCAGGAAGTGGCCAATTATGGATCACGCATCCGCTAGGGATTCGTCTACAGCGTCGTATGGCGCGGTGAGTACCGGCAGCCGCGCGTCGTGATCTTCGTGGCCCCGCGGCGGACCAATACGAAGGCGCTACCCAGGGGGAGACGAAGGCTGCTCATGGCCAATCCTTGAGGTTGGACCTCGCCAAATCCCATCCGCCCCATCAATCAAGCAGCCTCTCGCCACTCGTATCGATGGTGGAGGCCACCGATGCGGGGAAGCGTCCCGACCGTGCGGAGTGGCGAGGGCGGCAGGCCCATCACGCGAGTGGTCGGCGGATCCTTACCGAGTGACCGGGCGTCCGATCGCGGTGATAGTACGCGAGGAACGCGCGCAGCAGCCGTCGCAGGTGCGCCTCGTGACGCACGATCACGTGGTCCAGCAAACTCACGCCGGCAGGTGCCGACTGACTTCGCGACGATCATGCCGGACGACGAAGCGCACCCAGAGCAGGCGAAACGTCACCGTCGGCGCGTACCGACGCCCATCTCCGGGACCTCATCGGCCGCATGGTGACCGACGCCGCGTCACGAAGCACGCCTATCACGAACAGAACGCATCACCTCGGTTTCCTGCGAGATCGCCGTGATAGCTGCTCCTGACCCTGGTACGGCCCTGGCTCTCCTTTTACGCAGCGGGTCGTTGGTTCGAGTCCAACACGGCCCATTGGTCGCAACCTTGCGGAACGCCGACGGTGCGACGTCAGCTTGCGCGCCGGCGCGGCGACGTCTGTACCAACGGTACATACAGACAGAGCTGGGTCACGCTGGTGACCGAATGCACCCGCGGGACAGCGTCTGTGCTGGGCCGCCTTCGTGTGGGTCAGCCCGAGAAGCGCGTCCGCGCCGCGCAATGTGGCTGACGCCGAACACGTACCCCGAAGCCTTCGGTACGCCGTGAGCGCGAAACAATCGAGCCCCGCGCGCCGCCCGAAAGACGGCGCGCGGGGACTCGTGACTCAGTCGGCCTTGTCCTTGTAGAGGGCCGGGACGTTCTTGCTCGCGGGTGCGCTGAAGGACGCTTCCCAGCACTTCCCGATGGTGTTCTGGACCTGGACGCGGACCGGGAGCGTGAGGGGCAGGGTCGGCGTGAGCAGATTCTCTCGCGAGCCCTTCACCT
>JBDSJB010000430.1:0-6159 GCA_039917665.1 Binatia bacterium | reverse complement strand
CAGGCCAGAGAGGCAGCGGCAGGTTGTACGCGCTGGGTAGCGGAAACCCGGCGACCGTAGGAGGCCATCCCCGACCCGCCCGCCGGCGGCCACCAATCGCCCTGCCGCGAGAATCGAACTGAGACAGTACCGACGAGCCGGCTCGACAGCCCTCGCAGACTCTATGGCCAATTCGCCCTCGAGCGACGGAGAGCGGGTGTTCGAAAGCGGCTCGCCGCTCAGCAGGGCGGGACGGTGCCGGTCGCGAAGAAGTTGTGGCGCCAGCAATTGCCCGTGCCGGAATCGAGGACGTCGGGGTTGTTGCCGGAGAGCCGATTGCCGCTGATGAAGTTGCCGTTCGAGTTCGCGGTCATCTCGATGCCGGCCTGGGTGGTAGCGGTGACGACGTTGGTCAGGATCTCGGCCCCCTCCGACCCGAAGACCCAAATGCCGACGCCGGCGCCGGTGATCACGTTCTTCCGCACCCGGACGGCGACGGGCTTCGCGGGCAGATCGAGCGAGTCTTCCACGATGATGCCGCGGGCGTTCGGGCCGGTCAGGACGTTGCGCTCGACGCGCAGGTCGGCATTCGCCGGCGTGCCGCCGATGTAGATCGCCGCGTCGCCGAAGCCGTTCGGGTCCTCGATGCGGTTGTTGCGGATGCGCATGCGCGTGCCCTGAAACACGTTGATGCCGTACTCGACGCCGACGCACGTCGGCACGACGGTCACGCGCTCGATGATGGTGAGGTCGCGCGCCGACATGTCGACTCCATAGAAATTGCCGCCGCGCACCGTGAACGATCGGATGTGGACCGCGTCGGCGGCGATCTTCACGGCCGCCAGCACCCCGCACCCGGCGTCGATCACCGCCTTCTTTCCATAGAGACGGAGCGGCTTGTCGATCGTGATCGACTCCGCGTACGTCCCGTCGCCGACGCGCACCGTGTCGCCGGGACCCGCGGCGTCGATGCCGTCCTGCAACGGCGTCCCCGGACCTGGCACCACGACGATGCGGCGCGCCGCGGCCGGCGCGGCGGGGACCAAGAGCGCAAAGGCGACGGCGACGACGAGGGCACGGAACATGGGGCGGCTCCTTGGACGACGTGGGGAAGAAACGAGCGCGGCAGTGCGGGTTGAAAGGCCGATCGTCCCCCGAGCATAGGCATCGCGTTCCCTGCCGGGCAACGATGTTTCGTCGCGAAAGACGTTCTGCTACGCAGCCGCCATGCGGAACAACATCGGGCTTCTCCTGGCAAAGCGCGCGTTGCTGAGTCCCGCGATGGACGGTCTCGTCGAGGTCGAGCGCGAGCGCCGCTTCACGTTTGCGGGGGTGAACGCCCGCTGCAACCGCACCGCCAACGCACTCCGCGCGCTCGGCATTCGACCCGGTGACCGCGTCGCCCTGCTCCTGATGAACGGCGTCGAGTTCACGGAAGCGTTTTTCGCCATCGCCAAGATCGGCGCGATCGTGGTGCCGCTGAATTGGCGCCTGGTCGCCGACGAGCTCGCGTTCATCCTCGGCAACAGCGGCGCCATCGCGCTGATCTACGACGAGGAGTTTCAGCTGCTCGTCGCCGATCTCCAGCGCCGCGGCACGGACGCCACCGCGGTGCAGCATTGGATCGAGGTCAACCGCACCGGCAAGCCCGCCGCGTTCGCGCTCGTCTACGACGACATCCAGGCCAACGCGGCCGACGACGAGCCGCCGGTCGGCGCGAGCGACGGCGACGATGCGTACATCATGTACACGTCGGGCACGACCGGCCTCCCGAAGGGCGTCGTCCACACGCACGACTCGGTGCTGTGGGCGCTCTTCACGATCGCGCTCACCGCCGACACCCGCTACCGCGACCGCTACGCGATCGTGCTGCCGCTCTTCCACGTCGGCGCGCTGACGCCGCTGATCGGCAACGTGCAGCGCGGCATGACGTCGATCCTGATGCGCGCCTTCGACCCGGTGCGGATGTACGAGACCATCGCGGAGGAGCGCGTCAGCGTGCTGCTCGCGGTCCCGGCGATGCTGAACTTCATGCTGCAGGTGCCCGACCTCGGGAAGTACGATTGCTCGAGCCTGCGCTGGATCATGAGCGGCGCCGCGCCGGTACCGGTGACGCTGATCGAGGCCTACGCGAAGCGCGGCATCGAGGTTCATCAAGTGTACGGCCTGACCGAGAGCTGCGGCCCCGCGTGCTTGATCAGTCCCGAGGACGCGATCGCCAAAGCCGGCTCGACCGGCAAGCCGTTCTTCCATACCGATGTCCGCATCGTCGACGACGCCGGTAACGAGTGTCCGCCGGGCACGCCTGGCGAGGTGCTGGTGCGCGGCAAGCACGTGATGAAGGGCTACTGGCAACTCCCAGAAGCAACCGCCGAGGCGATCCGCGACGGCTGGCTCCATACCGGCGACGTCGCGACCGTCGATGCCGAGGGTTTCGTCTTCATCAACGACCGCAAGAAAGACATGATCATCTCGGGCGGCGAGAACATCTACCCGGCCGAGATTGAGAACGTGATCCTGTCCCACCCGAAGGTGCGCGAGGTCGCCGTCATCGGCCAACCGAGCGCGAAGTGGGGCGAGTCGCCGCTGGCGGTCGTCGTGAAGGGCGACCCGTCGCTCACGGAATCGGAGGTCGTCGAGTGGAGCCGCGGCAAGCTCGCCGGCTACAAACGTCCGCGCGCGGTGCGCTTCGTCGACGAGATCCCACGGAATCCCGCCGGCAAGATCCTGAAGCGCGTGCTGCGCGATCGCTTTCCGGAAGCCGCGGCGGAGTAACGTGATGGCGCGATCGACGTTCGCTGCGCTCGTGATCCTGCTCGTCCTCGGCAGCGCTGCACCCGCACTCGCGGGCGGCGAGCTGAAAGCCGGTTGGACCGCCGAGGTGCTCGCCACCGAGACCGTCGACTGCACCAAGCACCTCGTGCAGGGCGCGTGGGAGAACACGAAGCGCGAGCAAGGCGCCGACCCCAACATGCCGCTCACGGACGAGATCCTGAAGGAGCTCGAGCCGCAGATCGGATCGATGCGAAAGCTCTGCGCCTGTGCGGTGCGCGCCGGCGCCGAGCACTACACGAAGGCGGAAGCCGACAAGGCGCCCGCCGACCTCGACCGCTTCGTCGCCGACACGATCGCCAAGGGCACCTGCAAGCTCTCCCCGTGACCAGCAACCGCATGCGTGCCGGGGCGGCGGGCGGGGTGCTCGCGGCCGTCGTCGCCGCCGGGGCGTCGCCCGAGTGCGTGCTCGCGGCCGCGGACCTCACGATCGAGGATTTGACCGACCTCGACCGCATGATCGACGCCGAGCGGGTCGCTCGGCTTTTCGAGGCGGCGGCACGAGAAACGCGTGACGACTGCTTCGGCCTCCACCTCGGCAGCACGTACGAGTTCACGGCCATCGGCGCGTTGTCGTACGCCGTGCTGAACGCCCCGACGGTCGGGACCGCGCTCGCCAATTTCGAGCGCTACGGGGCGACGCATACGACGCACGGCCGCATCGCCCTCGTGCGCACCGGCGACCGGGCGGAGCTGATCTACGATCTCGGTATCGGCGACCACGAGCTCTGTCGCCAACTCGCGGACGGCTCGGCGGTCGTCGGCGTGAAACTCATGCGCCACCTCACCGGCGCCGATTGGCGACCCGAGCGCGTGCAGCTCGGCCACGCCCGCCCCCGCGACACGAGCGAGCACGTGCGGCTGCTCGGTCCTGCCCTCACCTTCGGCGCGACCGCGATGACGTCGGTCGTGCTCGATGCCGCCGACCTCGACCGTCCCGTGTTGCACGCGGATCGCGGTCTCTTACCGATCGTCGAGCGCCACCTGCAGGAGCTGCTGGCGGCGACGCCGAGCGAAGCCGACTGGCTCAACGAGATCCGGAACGCCGTCGCCGAAGCGGTCTGCGACGGCGCGCCGACGATTCAGACGATAGCCAAGCGCATGGGCGCGAGCGTCCGCACGCTGCAACGCCGCCTCGGCGAGCATGGCGTGGTCTTCAAAGATCTCGTCGCCGAGACCCGCCGCGACTTGGCCCTCCGCTACCTCGCCCACGGCACGGCCGAGCTGACGGAGATCGCGTTCCTCGTCGGCTACTCCGAGCTGAGCGCGTTCCACCGCGCGTTTCGGAAGTGGACGGGCGAGACGCCGCAGGAGGCGCGAAAACGGCTTCTCCGCTCGGTTGCTCTCACCGATCGGGTGTAGCCCCGACTTCTGCATTGATCCGATCTTCCGATCGACGGCGGACATCCACTGTCCGCTTCGACCCTCGACGACGACGTCGACGCCGCTTGGGCGGTCAGGTCGAATGATGGTTGCGCCGGCGGCCGCAAGAACTTCAATTGCGCCGTCCGCGCGGTGCGTTGGCAATCGATCAGCGACGACACGGTAATCGGCACGGGGCCGTCCATCGATGACGACCCCGTGCGGCGCGCGGTCGTGCGGGGCTAGCGGGGGGTATCGTTGGAGATCACGACGCAGGGCACGTCCGTGCGGCCGGTGATGCGATGAAAATTGTGCAGAAGGACTTCGCAGGCGTGCTGTTCGGGATCGAGATCACAATCGTTCGCTTCGCAATAGGCGACGCACAGGCCGTACGCGGCGCCCCGCAGGCCGACGTTGGGGTCACAGATCACTTCCTCGGCGGGCGGCTGGCCGTCGGGAGTTCCGTTCCCGAACGCCAACACGGCCCCCGGAAGCGCCAACAGGCCAGCGGCCAACAATGCGAACGCACGGTTCTGAAATCGAATCATGAGGGTCTCCTTGGGTGGAGATGAATGAGGAGACGAACAGCAAGGGCTGGACCGTCGACGGCTCGCCGCACCGTCACCACTGTGACGCCGCCATCGTCGCGTATTCGTTACTTCGGCCGAGCAACGTCGATCGGACACAACGCACTCGCTGCGCGGTTCACGATGACAGGACGGCAAGCTGTGCCGGCTCGAAGTCGAGCCCGGGACGGACGTGGCACAACGCGGTCCAGGTCGTGACCACGGCCGAGAGACCCGGGCAGCATGCCTCAGCTTCCCGTCGCGAGCGCCGCGACCTCTTCCACCTCCCCGCGACGGCGATCCATGTCGAGCGCGACCTCCTCGTCGTGCTCGCCGAGCGCCTCGACGTCGGTGTCGGCAAAGCCGAGGATGCCCATGTCGGCGTAGGCCTTCTGGATGCGCGGGCCCCAGAGGCCGATCTCCTTGATCGTGGGGACGATGCGGGCGAAGAGGCTCGTGCGGTACATCTTCATCATGTCGGAGCCGTCGACGTACTTCATGCACTCGTCGACGGGGAGGCCGAGCGTCTCCCACACCTCCTCGGCCAGGAAGCGATCGCGCAGCAGGTAGCAGCCCTCGACGATGAACTCCTCGCGCTCATCACGCTCTTTCTCGGTGAGCTGCGGGTAGTAGTCGCGGAGCGCGATGCGGCCGAACGCGACGTGGCGCGCCTCGTCCTGCATGACGTACGCGGTGACCGACTGCGCGAGCGGATTGGCGGCCTGATCGCGGATCACGCCGAAGGCCGCGAGCGCGACGCCCTCGATCAGCACCTGCATGCCGAGGTAGGTGAAATCCCATCGCGAGTCGCCGAGCGTATCGTCGAGCAGCGACTTCAGATGCGGGTTGATCGGGTACACGAGGTCGAACTTCTCGTGGAGCAGACGCGAGTACGCTTCGACGTGGCGCGCCTCGTCGACGACCTGCGTTGCCGCGTAGAACTTGGCGTCGATCGAGGGCACCTGCTGGACGATCTTGGCGGTGCAGACGAGCGCACCCTGCTCCCCGTGAAGAAACTGCGAGAGCTGCCAGGCCTGGAAGTGGGTCCGCAGGCGGGCGTGCTCGGTCCGCGTCATCGTGTTCCAGATGTCGGAGCCGTACACGGGGATGAGATGGTCGGGGAGACCCGCGGGATTCTCGGGGTCGAGGTCCTGCGACCAGTCGATGCGCTCAGCCGCGTCCCACTGCAGCTTCTTCCCCTTGCGGTAGAGGTTGAGGAGCTTGTCGCGGCCGTCGTCGTATTCCCAGGTGAACGCGGTGTCGAAGCTCTGCGGCCGGTTCCACTTCGCATCTTTCATGGGCTCGGGGTATCGGTCCATCGTCGACATGGTCGCCTCCTCGGCTGCGTGAGATGGTCGCTTTGTAGGCGATTCAGGCTCGGCAGGTCTTGACGGTCGACGCCATTCCTTTGACATTTCGT
>JBDSJB010000429.1:0-4466 GCA_039917665.1 Binatia bacterium | reverse complement strand
GGTCGTTTGGCAGGGCGAGTCGGCGGGTCCGATCCTCCTCGTTGCGATGCCTCGCCGGTGGGTGGGTCAGGGAGTGCTGCGGGGAGCCGCAGCTCGCGTGTCCGCAGATCACGGAGGCAGCGGCAGGTTTCAAGCGCTGGGGAGCAGCACACCGGCGACCGTAGGAGCACTCCCTGACCCACCTGCCGGCGACACCGCCCAATCACAGAGCGTCCGCAAAACGAACAGAGTGAGACACTACCTCGTGTCAGCGCGCGCCGGACGTGCGCGTATCGGGCGGGGCGTACGACGAAGGGTCCTCGAACGTCGCCGTCGCGAGCGAGCGCAGGTCGCCGTCGGGTGCGGGGACGAAGCCCGTGAGCGCGCGGCTCTTCACGACGACGTTCTCAGCCCACCAGAGCGGGACCACCGGGAGATCGTCGGCAGCGAGGCGCTGCACGTCGCCGTAGAGGCGGCGGCGCTCGTCGCGGCTCTCGGTCGCGCGCGCGGCCATCAGCAGCCGGTCCATTTCCGGGTTGGCGTAGGCGCCGCGGTTGGTGCCGAGCGGCGGCACCATCGTCGAATGGAAGACGCGGTAGTAGACGTCGGGATCGCGGACGCCGACCCAGGCGAGCGAGTAGAGCTCGAAGTTGCCGCGCCGGATGTCGCTATAGAAGGTCGCCCACTCGTAGCTCCGGACGTCGAGGCCGAGGCTGAGCCGGCCGAGGTCGTGCTGGAAGACCTCGGCGATCCGTCGCCGCAGCTCGACGGTCGAGGTCTTGTAGGAGAACTGCCGGAGCGCGGCGTCGACCTCCGGGCCGAGCCCGGCCGCGCGCAGGAGCTCGGTGGCGCGCGCGGGATCATAGGCATAGGAAGTCACCGCGCCCTCGTATGCCCAGTGCGACGGCGGGAGCAGGCCGGTCGCCGCCTGCGCCGTGTCGCGCAAGAGGTGATGGACGATCGCGGGGCGGTCGATGCCGTAGGCGAGCGCCTGACGGGCGCGGCGGTCGGCAAGGCGCGGATCGCGGAAGTTCATCCCGAGGTACTGGAACGTCGTGCCGGGCGAGACGACGAGCTCGAGCTCGGGACGGGCCGCGAGCCACGGCAGGAGGTCGGGGTCGAGCGCGTTTTGCACCAGGTGCACGCTGCCGCTCGCGAGCTCGAGCGCGCGGACGACCCCGTCGGGGACTACCTTGAATTGCAGATGGGGAATCCGAGGTGCGCCTCCTAGGGCACCGTCGTGTGGGGCGAGCGCGACCCCGCCGCCGTCGAGGAGCCCGGCGACCTTGAACGGCCCGCTGCCGACGACCGCGAGCGGGGGAATCGGCCCCGTCGCCGTGAGCCGGGCCGGCAGGATCCCGAGGGTGGTGGTTTCGAGGAAGGGTGCCGACACCGCGCGGAGCTTGAACACGACCGTCAGCGGATCAGGTACCTCGATCGCCGCGAGCGCGGCCAGGGCCTCGCGTTTCGGCGAGCCGAGCGCGGGATCGAGGACCGAGCGATACGTGGCGGCGACGTCGGCCGCGCCGACCGGCGTGCCGTCGTGGAACCGAGCGCCGGGGCGGAGCGTGAAGTGGTACTCGAGCGGGGAGGGCTGGCGCCACTCGGCGAGAGCGGGGACGGTGTCGCCGCGCGCGTCGCTCGTCGTGAGGCCCTCGCTCACGAGCGCCGCCACGAGTGACGAGTTGGCGTCGGTCGTGAAGCGTGGATCGAGGACGGTGGGGGCGCTCTCGAGCGCGACGACGAGCGTCGCGGGCGGTGGTGCCGTTGCGCCGGGACTGCAACATGCGAAAACGCAGAGCAGCAGGGTCGCGAGGCCGCCCCGTGCCGCACGCGTCGTACGCGTCGCGCGTTCGGATCGGACGAGAGAGAGCACGCGCGCGCGGAAACCACGTTGACACTTTTTCCGCGCGTGCCATACGATGCTCGACGGTGAGAGCGAATGAGGAGACGCGTCGTGATCGGTGTGCGTGAACGACGACGCGGGCTCGTCGCAGTGCTCCTGATGCTGGCGCTGCTTCCCGTCGCGCCGGCCGCCGCATCGAAAGACTTTCCCTCGCCGGTCGCGCTCCGCCCGCAAGTGAAGTTCTGGCAGAAAATCTTCGCGGTCTATTCGAAGCACCAAATCGTCTTCCACGACATCGAGAACCTCGCCCGCGTCTACAGCGTCCTCGACTTCCGCGATCGCGCCGCCGCCGGCGAAAGCGAGCTCGTCCTCGACATCCTGAAGAAGGAAGCCATCGCGGGAGAGCGCGAACGCATCCGCGGCGTGTTGTTGCGACTCGATGCGCGCCAGGGCAACAGCGGCGGCCTCGATGACGAAGAGCGGAAGGTATGGGACCTCTTCGGCAATGACAAGGATCCGCGCCGCTTCGCCGATGCTGCCGACCCTGCGCGCATCCGAACCCAGCGCGGCCTCCGCGAGCGGTTCACGGAAGGTGTCCGCATCTCGCGGCGCTACCTCGGGGAGATGGAGGAAGTGTTCCGCCGCGAGGGTCTGCCGATCGAGCTGACGCGTCTGCCGCTCGTCGAATCGTGCTTCGACATCGAGGCCTACTCGAAGGTCGGCGCCGCTGGCATCTGGCAGTTCATGCCATCGACGGGGCGGAGCTACATGGCGATCACGGGCGTCGTCGATGAGCGCCGCGATCCGCTGCGCGCGTCGCGCGGTGCCGCCCTGCATCTCAAGGAGAACTTCGAGACGCTCGGGAGCTGGCCGCTCGCCATCACGGCCTACAACCATGGCCGGGCCGGCGTTGCGCGCGCGGTCCGCGAGACCGGCACGAGCGACATCGGTGTCATCGCGAAGCGCTATCGCGGCCCGCTCTTCGGGTTCGCGTCGCGGAACTTCTACGCCGAGTTCCTGGCCGCGCTCGCGGTCGAACGCTCCTACAAGGAGCATTTCGGTGAGCTGCAATTCGACAAGCCGTTCGTCGGCGACGAGATCCAGCTCTCGGATGCGATCGACGGCCAGGCTGCGGCGCGCTGCGCCGACATCGCGCCGGAGCAGCTCGCGGCGCTGAATCCCGCCGTCGACAGCGCCGTTTTCCTCGGCAACGGCAACATCCCGCGTGGGTATCTGCTGCGCGTCCCGCAGGGGACGGCCGGCGCGGTCCAGCAACGGCTCGCCCAGATCGCGTCCGACGCCCGCGTCGTCGCGCCCACGTCGAGCCGGCGCGCATCCGCCAGCGCCAAGACCGCATCGCCCAGGGCGGCGACGCGCCAGAAGGGCGGGAGCGAAGGCAAGATGGTCGCCGAGCGCACGCACCGGGTCACCAAAGGCCAGACGCTCTCGAACATCGCCGAGCAGTATCGCGTCTCGCTGCCGAGGCTGCGGAGCGCCAACCGCCTGCGCAGCAACTCGGTCAAAGCCGGCCAGGTTCTGAAGATTCCCGCCGGCTGAGCCGGGCCGCCTTTCTACAAACGGTGCGCCCGATCGCGCCGTCGTGCGGCGACGGCGGCACGCGATTGCTCGCGGACGCGCGCGCCGGGACCGGCATCCGGCTTGCAGTGCCGTCGTTCGACATGGCGCTCGCCGTTCTTCGTCGATCTGGAACCATTGCTCGGAGCGTAGCCCTCACGCCGACGGCGCTGCGCCGCACGGGACGTGTGCTGCGCTGGCGACCGGCCACGACCGAAGGGTGCACGGTTTGCGGCGCGACGGCGCGCTCGGCAATTCTCTCGAGCGCGGCGATCGCGTCGCAACTGGCCTGGCTGGAAGACTTTCATCTCCGCCGGCTCACACGGGCCGCACGCGAGCGCCGCGCCGCGCTCGAGGACCGGGCCAACTTCACGCAGGACGAGCCGCGGGCGATCGTCGCGTGCCGGAGCTGCCGGCTCGTATTCCGTCATCCGCGCCAGTCGGCGGACGCGGTCGAGCGCACCTACGCGGAAGACCGCTACGGGGAAACACGACTCGCCGGGCTGGCGGCGGCGCAAGAGCGCGCCTATGACGGGAAGATCGCGCACCTCCGCCGTTGGCTCCCGTTGCGTCGACGGCCGCGCGTCGTCGAGGTCGGGAGCTTCGTCGGCGGCTTCCTCACGGCAGCCGAGGCGGAAGGGTGGGACGCGCTTGGTATCGATCCCGGCGAGGAGGTCGTCGCGTTCTGCCGCGACCGCGCGCTCACGGTCGAGCGCGGCACGCTCGAGGACGCGGCGCTCGCGCTCGCCAGCGCGGATGTCGTCGCCGTCTGGAACACGTTCGACCAGATCGCAGCGCCAGGCCCGACGCTCACGGCCGCGGCGCGCGTCCTCCGTCCCGGCGGCGTGCTCGCCGTGCGTGTGCCGAATGGCCGATATTTCGCGGACGCGATGCTCCGTCTGGAGAGCGACGGCGCGTTGGCGCGCCGTACCCGCCTCCTGGCGCTCGCCTGGAACAATCTGATCGGGTTTCCCTATCTGCACGGCTATTCGGTCGGAACGCTCGATCGCCTGGTGGCGCCCTACGGCTTCGAGCGGCTCGCCGCCGAGCCCGATACCCTGCTCAC
>JBDSJB010000428.1:0-8653 GCA_039917665.1 Binatia bacterium | reverse complement strand
TCGGCAACGTCGGCGGGAGCGGCGACGATCTCCGCATGAGCTACACCGCGCAAGGTCACACGGTCGGGCTCGCGCAACGCATGGAGACGCTGGCGTCTCCCGATACCTGCTACCTCTCGGGGGCGACTGCGGCGCTGGTGACGGGCTACTTCGCGCTGGAGGATCTCGGCGAGTTCCGCGTGAAAGGGATCAGCGAGCCCGTCGGCGTCCATCGTTTGCTCGGTCCGGGGCACTTGCGGACGCGTTTCGACGCGTCGCGCTCGCGCGGCCTCACGCGCTTCGTCGGCCGGAGCGCCGACATGGGCACGCTGGAAGACGCGCTCGTGCAGGCGCAGGTCGGCACGGCACAGGTCGTCGGCGTGGTCGCCGAAGCGGGCACCGGCAAGAGCCGGCTTTGTCACGAGTTCGCCGAGCGTTGCCGGGGCCGCGGCATCACCGTCAACGTCGGACGCGCCCTGGCGCACGGGAAGCACATCCCCTACCTCCCGATGCTCGAGGTCTTCCGCCTGTATTACGGCATCGCGGAAGACGACGACGATCGCACCGCGCGCGAAAAGATCGCCGGCCGGCTGCTCTTGCTCGACGACACCCTGCGCGAGTCCCTCCCGGTGCTCTTCGAGTTCCTCGGCGTTCCCGATCCGGCGCGCCCCGTGCCCCAGATGGACCCCGACGCCAAGCAGCGTCAGGTCTTCGCCATCCTCCGGAGCGCCATCCACGACTCGCAAGGCGACGCACGCCATCTCGTCGTCATGATCGAAGATCTGCACTGGCTCGACGCCGCCAGTGAGGCCCTGATCGCGGGCTGGGTGAACGGCATCGCTGGCGCGTCGGCGCTCCTCGTCTTGAACTTCCGACCCGAGTATCGCGCCGACTGGATGCAGCAGCCGTGGTATCGCGCGTTGCCGCTCGCGCCGCTCGGCGCCGCCGAGACCCACGAGCTGCTCGACGATCTGCTCGGCCGCGATCCGAGCGTGGCTGGTCTCGCCGACCGCATCCATGCGCAGACCAGCGGCAACCCGTTCTTCACCGAGGAAGTCGTGCAGTCGCTGGTCGACGCCGGGGATCTCGTGGGGACGCGGGGCGCCCATCGGCTCGTGGTCGACGCCGCGACGATCCGCGTGCCGCCGTCCGTGCACGGTATTCTCGCGGCTCGCATCGATCGGCTACCCGAGCGCGAGAAGCTCGTCCTGCAAACGGCGGCGGTGATCGGGCAAACCTTCGCGGAGCCGCTTCTGACGACGATCACCGCGCTTCCCGAAAGCGACGTACGTACCGCGTTGGCGAGCCTCCAAACAGCGGAGCTCGTCTACGAGCAGTCGCCGTTCCCGGTCGCCGAGTACGTCTTCAAGCACGCGCTGACACGCGACGTTGCTCTCGGCTCCCAGCTCCAGCAGCGTCGCCGGCAGCTCCATGGCGCGGTCGCCAGCGCCATCGAGGCCGCGCATCCCGACAAGCTCGACGAGCAGGCGGCTCTGCTGGCGCATCATTGGGAAGAGGCCGGCGAGGTCATCACGTCCGCGTCGTGGCAGATGCGTGCGGCGCAGTGGGTGCGGCGTCGCGACTTCGCGGCGTCGGCACGTCACGTCGAGCGTGCGCTCGATCTGGTGCGGCGTGCGCCCGACGCGCCGGAGGCGCCGCTGCTCGGTGCCACCATCTGCCGCGCCATTCTCGCGCTCGGATTCCGGACCGGCCTTGCGCGCGACGACGCGGAGCGGATTTTCGCCGAAGGGCTGGTGTGGGCAGAGCGCCTTGACGATCCGCTCTTCGCTGGGCGTCTCCATCAGGCGATCTCCGTGCTCTACACGTTCGATTTGGACCTGCCCGCGGCGCTCAGGCACGCGGCGGAGTGGGAGCGGGCGGCGAGTGCAATGGCCGACCCCGAGCTGCGGTCGTATGCGAAGTGGCCCTCGCTCGGTCCGCTTCGGGCTACGGGCGATCTCGAAGGCGCACGACGAAACGCGGAGTGGCAGCTCGACGCGACCCGCGACCAGCCGACGTGGGGGCTCCGCGAGTGGGCCATGGGGGCGCGAGCGGGTGCGCTGATTGAGTTGTCGTGGCACGCCATGTTCACGGGCGACCTGGAACGGGCGCGGGCGCTCGCCGACCAGGCCATGAATGTGGCGCGTGAAACCCGCGATCTCGAGAACCAATGGGGAAGCTTGGTCGTGCTTGCCGCGACTGCCTTCTATGCCGGTCTGCCCGAGCCTTCGCGGGCGACGGTGCAGCGCCTCGCCGAGCTCAGCGAGCGCGCCGGAAGCGAGTGGCTGCGCAGCGACTCACGATTCCGCGTCGGCATGCAGCTCCTTCTCGGCGGCGACGCACGCGCGGCGGCCGAGCTACTGGAACGCGAGTGCATGGACGTGCGGGGTCGCCTGGCACTCACGCGCCCCTTGATCCAGACGTATCTCGCCGAGAGTCTCCGCCGTATGGGCGAGCTCGACCGGGCTCGCCTCCTCATCGAGTCGACGCATGCGTTCATGAAGGAACGCGGTCTCCGGGTGTGGCTCATCGAAGCCGCCCTCGTCTTCGCCCGCATTCTGCATGACGCCGAAGGCGCGGCCGGGTCTGATCGCATCGCGCCGCTGCTCGATGAAGCCGACGCCCTCATCGCCGACACGGGTGCGCGGCTCTTCACGCCGTTCGTCGCGGTCGAGCGCGCGGCGGTGGCCGGTCTCCGCGGCGATGCCGCCGCGCGGGTGCGATTGCTCCGCGACGCCCACGGGCTGTTCACCGCCATGGGCGCGACGGGTCAGGCGAGCCGGGTGATGGCGGAGATCGCCTAACGCTCCCGATCAGGGGTCGAACGCGAGTCGAAGCTTCTGCGCGGCTTCCTCGAGTCGGCGGTCGATCGTCCAAAGCTGGTAGCCACTCACGGCCGCAGCGGCGAGAAGATGCAGGTCGGTCCAGCCCAGCCCTCGTCCGAACAATCGGTGATCTTGGAGGAAACGCAGCGCCTCGCCGTCGGTCGCCGCTGCCGCGCTGGGAAGATGTCGGAGGAGCTCGAGCGTGGTGTCGCGCTGACGCAGCACGCCACACGCGAGCTCGCCCACGACGGCCGGATGACACGCGACGCGGCCCTCGTGCAGCAGATCCGCTAGAGCGGGCGCGCCACGCCGGAAGTGATCGATCCACACCGACGTGTCGACCAGCACCATTCGTCAGCTCACGACGATCGCGGTCGGCGCGGAGCCAGACTTGGCGAGCGCCGCCGTCGCCCGGCGACGGCGCGGACGTCCGAGCCGGCGAGACGGGCCAGGCGTCGGGCGGCGTCGGCCGCGATCAGGGCTTCGAGTCCCGCGTGGATCAGCGCGGTCTTCTCGGTGATGCGCGTGATCGCCATGGCCTGCTCGAGCAGATCATCCCGCAAGTTGATGGTGGTACGCATGCATACGAGTATGCATTCTCGATGCAGACGGTTCAACGAAGGTTCTGCGGATTTCCGGATCGGAACTAGAGTTCTGTGAGTTGCGACGGCGCCTGGGGGGTCGGCAGTATGGTGCCCATGAACGCGGATCGTCGGCGTCAGTTGGCAGAGGGGCAGGGCGAGGATCGCGATGCCCGACGTCGGCGCCTGACGGTAGTTCCGATCGAGGAGCGGCTGCTCGAAACCATCGCATGGTCGGCCACCCTGCTGGCCGACGACTTGCGCCGCACGGGCCATCGCCGCGCGCGCCCCCTCCCCACAGGTCTCGGTAGCCGCCTCGCGTGACCTACGGCGCTGTGAAAACTACGCGGAGAGCCGCTCGCTCGAGTGAATCCCGTCGTGTCGATCGCCGGCCGCGACTACGCGGTCCTGTTCCAGGAGCTCGCGGCGATCCCGGCGAAGGCGCTCGGAGAGCCCATCGGGAACTTGCGAAGTTGTCGTGCCGAGCTGATCGCCGCGCTCGATGTGCTGCTGACAGGCATCTGAACGCGACGGTCCGGCCTTGCTGCCGCGCGGTTCGTCCCGCTACAAGCCCGTATTCCCGTGCGATTCCGTCACCGCCTTCCACTATGTAGCTTCCGGCTTCGTCGGCGCTTGGCGCGCACGCAGGTGGGGCGATGAATTACGCCAACTGCGGCCACGAGAACCGCTCCGGCCGCAAGTTCTGCGCGGAATGCGGCGCGGCGCTGGCCCTCGCGTGCGCGGCCTGTAGCGCACCGTACGAGGCCGGTGAGAAGTTCTGCGGCGAGTGCGGTGCGGCCTTGGGTGGCGATGCCCGCCGTCCGCCCGTCACCGCCGCCAAGGAAAGCGCGCGCCCGGCCCCCGACGCTGACGCCCGTAAGGTCGTGACCATCGTCTTCGCCGATCTCGTCGGCTCGACCGCGTTGCACGAGCGGCTCGACGCGGAGTCGGCGCGGCGCGTGATGGAGCGCTATTACGCGGCGCTACGTGCCGTCGTCGACGGGCACGGCGGTCACGTCGTGAAGCTGCTCGGCGACGGCGTGATGGCGGCCTTCGGCCTAAAGCAGGTCGCAGAGGACGACGCGCTCCGGGCCGTGCGTGCGGCGGCCGCGATGCAAGACGCGTTTCGCGCGTTGGTGGCGTCTGAGGCGGCCGCGCTCGCCGCGGCCGGACTCCGCGTCGCCGTCAACACCGGTGAGGTCGTCGTGAGCGGCGCGCGCGACGACGTGATCGGCGATCCGGTGAACGTCGCGGCACGGCTGCAGGAGCAGGGGAGCGACGGCGACGTGGTGATCGGCGAGGCGACCCGCCGCTTGGTCGCGACGCGCGTGACGCTCGCGCCGCTCGGCAGCATCACGTTGAAGGGCAGGGCGGAGGCGGTCGCCGCCTATCGTCTCGTCTCGCTCGAGCCACCGGCGGGTGCGAGCGCCGCGCCTTTCGTCGGCCGAGAAGCGGAGCTCGCGCAGCTCGAGACGGTCTACGGCGCGGCCGTCGCGACGCCGGCGACGCGCCTCGCGGTGCTGCTGGGCTCGCCCGGTCTCGGCAAATCCCGCTTGATCGATGAGCTGACGCGCCGTCACGCCGACGACGCGACGATCCTCACGGCCCACTGCGACGCCACGGGCGGCGCTACGTTCGCGCCGCTGACGCAGGCGCTGCGCGGATTTCTCGGCCTCGACGACGGAGCCGTCGGCGAGCCGGTCCGCGCCGCGGTCGTGGCCGCGCTGCCGAGCGGCGACGACACCGAGCGCACGCGCATTGCCGGCGGGATCGACGGCTTGCTCACCGGTGCAGCCACCTCGCCCGAAGAAACGTTCTTCGTCGTGCGGCGTTTTCTCGCCGGGCTCGCGAGCGCGAAACCGATGGTGCTCGTGATCGACGATCTGCACTGGGCCGAGCCGCTCTTCCTCGATCTCGTGGAGCACCTGGTGCAGTGGGGCAGCGGCGTGCCGCTCTTCGTCCTGATCGGGGCGCGGCCGGAGCTCCGCGACGTGCGCTCCACGCTCGTGACAGCCGGCAGCCTCGTCACCGACGTCGTCACGCTCGGCGGTCTCGACGCCGGCGCGGCGATGCGGCTCGCGGCCAACGTGATCGGGGCCGCGGATCTGCCGGCCGCGGTCGCGGCCAAGGTGCTCGCGACCAGCGAGGGCAATCCGCTCTTCGTCGGCGAGCTCGTGCGTATGCTGGTGCAGGAGGGCGCGCTCACCAAGGAGGGCGAGCGCTGGATCGTCGGCGCGGGTCTCGCGTCGCTCGAAATGCCGCCGACGATCCATGCGCTGCTCGCCGCCCGCATCGAGCGTTTGGGCTCGGAGGATCGCCATGTGCTCGAGCGTGCGGCGGTGGTCGGACGGCACTTCTCGCGGAGCGCGGTCGCGGCGCTGATTGGGCGGAACGGGACGGAGCTCGACGCCCGCCTCGAGTCCCTCCGCCGGAGCGAGCTGATCGAGCGCGACACCGGTTGGCTCCTCGGCGAGCCGGTGCTGCGCTTCCACCACGTGCTGATCCGCGACGCCGCGTATCGCCGCCTCTTGAAGGGCACGCGCGCCGAGCTGCACGAGCGCCTCGCCGATTGGATCGAAGGCCGCGTCGGCGACTCACCCGAGCACGACGAGTTGGTCGGCTGGCACCTGGAGCAAGCGCATCAGCATCTCCGCGAGCTCGGCCCGCTCGACGCGGCGGCGGTGGTGCTGGGCGAGCGTGCGGCGCGCCGCCTCGCGGCCGCCGGCAGACGCGCCCTCGCCCGCGACGACGTCTCGCTGGCGGCGAGCCTCCTCGGACGTGCGCTCGAGCGCCTCACCGCCGAGGCGCCGGAACGCGCCGATCTCGTGCTCGATTGGTGCGAGTCCTTGCTCGCGGCCGGCGACGTGGGACCCGCGGCTGCCGCGATCGGCGCGCTCGAACGGGTGGCCGTCGATTCGCCGCGCTTGCGCGCGTGGCACACCTGCTTCGCGGGTCAGCTGACCGTGCTGACGGCACCGGACGAGCTGCACACGGCGGCAGAACGCGTCGGCGCCGCCGCCCGCGACCTCGCCGCGTTGGAAGATGCGGCCGGCGAGGCCAAGGCGCACTTCGTCCACGCCCAGGCGCTGGCGCGGCTCGGCAAGATCGGTGCCTGTGAGGCCGCGCTCGACCTGGCGCTCGCGGCGGCGCGCCGCGCCGGCGATCGCCGCCGCGCCAACGCGGTCCTCGCCGGCGCGCCGCTCGCGGCACTCTGGGGTCCGAGCCCGGTCACGCGTGCCAGCGGCCGCTGCCTGGACGTGGTGCGCGTGCTTCGCATCACCCAGGGCGCGCCGGCGGTCGAAGCCGTGGCGCTCAGCTGCCAGGGCGTGCTCGAGGCGCTGCGCGGTCGCACCGACGCGGCCCGTCGCATGCTGGCGTCGTCGCGCACGATGGTCGAGGAGCTCGGCATCGCGCACCGCCTCTTCGAGACCGACGTGTTCGCGGGCCGCGTCGATCTCCTCGAAGGCAACGCATCGGCCGCCGAGCGTGCGCTCCGCGCCGGCTACGAAGGGTTACGCTCCCTCGGCCTGGGGATCGATGCTGCACGCGCCGCGGCGCTGCTCGGCCGCGCGCTCCTCGCGCAGGATCGCGCCGCCGAGGCCGAGACGCTCTCGCACGAGAGCGAGCTGCTCGCGGGCGATGATCTGCAGGCTGCGATCGCGTGGCGAGGGGTGCGCGCCGAGGCGCTGGCCCGGCGCGGTGAGCCCGCGGCGGCGATCGAGCTCGCCGAGGCCGCCGTCGCGATCGCCGCCGCGACCGACGCCTTGCTCGATCACGCGGATGCGCGGCTCGCGCTCGCGGCGGCGCTGCGTGCCGCCGGCCGTCGTAGCGAGGCGGACGCGGAAGAGCGCCGCGCCTTCGAGCTCTGGGAGGCGAAGGGCGCGACGGTGCTGGCCGATCAGGCGCGACAGCGCGATGGCGTCGCCCAGCCATTGGTCCCCTCGGCCGAGATCTCCGCCGCTACGCCGTCGGCTCGTCGTCCGGTGCGCGAGAATGCCGCCACGCGGGCAGCTGACGAGTTCGACGCGATCGCCGCCAAGCGTGACTTCGCGGCGCTGGCCACCTTTTTTGCCGACGATGCGGAATGCATCGATCACCCAACCGGCACGACCTACGACGGCGACGGTATGCGCCGGGGGATGATGCGGTTGTTTCAATCCCCCGATGCATGCCTCACCTATATTCCTCTCGCGACGCTCGGATCGTCCTGGACACTGGTCCGCCGCGAAATGTCGGCGAGCGCCGCGGTCGGCGCGCATTTCGACGTTGGCCCGTACGAGATCGTGGATGTGGCGATCTTCGGCACGAACGAGGCGGGTCGGCTCCGGCACGTCGAGATGTTCAGCCTCGATCGCCTCGGTGCCGCCCTCTTGGGCCTCTACGAGCGCTATGCCGACGGGTTACCCGCGGGCGCGGAGCGCGAACGGGCCGCGGCGATGGCCCGGACGGTCTCGGCGGATATGACGCCGACGGATGTCGAGCGCTTGGTCGCCGTGCTGGCTCCGGATGTCGAGCACGTCGACCACCGGAGGATCTCGACCTGGTCCGCGCGCGGTCCGGAAGCGATCGGCGCCCACCTGCGCTCGCTCCACGACGTCGCCACCGACATCGTCTTCAGCGTCGACGAGATTCTCCGGCTCACGCGTGATGCCATGCTTCTTCGGCGGGCCAATCGGGGGACCGACCGCAGAAGTGGTGGGGCGTACGAGCGCGAGTTTCTGGAGTTGGCTGTAACCAATGGTGAGGGGCTCTGCGCCCGCGTCGAGTGGTTCGACGTCGACCACGAGGCCGAGGCGCTCGCACGGTTCGACGCGCTGACGGCGAGTGCGGCACCCAAACCTTCCGTGCAGCGCCGGCTGCGCCCGAACGCCGCGACCCGCGGCGGCGAACGATTCTGGGCGGCGATCGGCGCGCGTGACGACGCGGCGGTCGGCGACGTGTTCGCCGAAGGCTTGAGCGTCGTGCACCACCCGACCCGCGCCACCTACGGCCGGCGCGCGATGCTCGCAACGTGGCGCTCGATGATGAAAGCCGGCCGGCTGGAGTTCCATTCGGAGATCCTCGCGTCGCTCGGCGACACGCTGATGCTCGGGCGGCACACCCTCGCGATCGAAGGGTTGACCGAATCCCATCTGGCGGAGTTCGGACGCAGCGAGTTCGACGAGGTCGTGGTGATCGAGACCGACGGGCACGGGCGGTGGCGCCACTGCGAGCTCTTCGCGGCCGACCGCCTGCGGCACGCCATCCGCCGGTTCAAGGAGCTCTATG
>JBDSJB010000427.1:0-4172 GCA_039917665.1 Binatia bacterium | reverse complement strand
GACATCGCGGGGTCGTGGTGCTGCTGGGTGTGGACGAGCAACGAGTCGAAGACGTCGGGGTGTGCGCGTTGCGCCGTGAGGACTGCGGCCATCTTCACCAGATTCGGCCGGGTCCCGACGATGTTGACGACGCGCAGCACAGCGGCGTGGCTAGCACTTTCCGCCGGAAGCGGTCCATCGAATCCTGCGCCATCCGTGCGTGGGTAGTGTCTCAGTCTGTTCGTGAGGCCTCTGTCTGTGTTGGGCGGTGTCGCCGGTGGGTGGGTCAGGGCGTGCTCCTACGGTCGCCGGGTTCGTGCCACCCAGCGCGTACCCCCTGCGGCTGCCACCATGGCCTGCGCACACGCGAGCTGCGGCTCCCCGGAGCACTCCCTGACCCACCCACCGGCGACACCGCCCAACACAGACAGAGGCCTCACGAGCAGACTGAGACACTACCCAACGGGGGAATTTCGTTGACAGGCCGGGCGCGGGTTGGGTACGCGTCGCAGTCCCCAGCCCGCTTCCCCGGAGGATTCATGCGCCCGTGTCCCATGCGTGTCGTCGCGTTGGCCGTTCTCGGTTTGTTGCTCGTCGCCGTGCCTTCACAGGCGCAGCTCTCCACGCCGTCGCTCACGAACAACTCGACCGCCGACGACCTCAGCACCGGGGCCAACAATAGTTGGGACCGGCAGAGCGCCGCCGTGCAGCAGTCGAGCAGCGGGACGGTGTTCGCCGTGCGCTACAAGGCGACGGTGTCGAGCGACTCCGGCGCGTTCGGGGGCGACAAGACCGAGTCGCTCACATCCGACTACACGATCGCCTTCACCGTGACGGCCCCCGGCGCCTACTACTTCGACGTGAGCACGCAGCTGCTCGGGCAGCTCGACGTCGTCTACGACGGCGGCCTCACCGGCGGCAGCGCCGACATCTCTGGCGTGACCGGCACGCGCACCGGCGGCACCGCCGTCCTCTCCGGCAGCCTGAACCTCGCCGACCCGGGCAGCTGCGCGATCGGCGGCAGCTCGTCGTCGAGCTGTCACCTCCCCTTCAACCAGACCGGCGCGGCGCGCATCTTCGGCATCAGCAACGGATTGCCCGTCGCGCACACGCTGCGCTTCCAGTTCACGGCGAGTGCGTTCAGCGCCGCGGCGTCGGGACACGAGGCGGCGATGCGGCTCGGCATTCAATCGCGCGACGGCAGCAACGGCGCGAGCCAGTACCCCGGTGACAACACCCGCGACGTGAACCTCGACGGCCACTTCGTCACGGTCGCGCTGACGTCGCTCTGCGGCGACGGCGCGGTGAGCGCGCCCGCCGGCTCGGGCTACACCGAGGACTGCGACCTCGCCGGCGCCAACGGCAGCGCGACCGCGTGCTGCGCCTCGAACTGCACCTATCGCAGTGCCGGCGCCAGCTGTCGCACGTCGGCGGGCATCTGCGACCTCGCCGAGACCTGCACGGGAGCGAGCGCGGTGTGTCCGGCCGACGGCTTCCAGAGCGGGACGCAGTGTCGCGGCTCCGCGGGTGAGTGCGACGTCGCCGAGAGCTGCTCCGGTTTCGCCGCCGCGTGTCCCGCCGACGACAAGAGCGCCAACGGCTTTCCGTGTACCAGCGACGGCCTGCCGTGCACGGTCGACGCGTGCAACGGATCGGCGACGACGTGTCAGCACACGATCGGCAACCCGGGCGTGGTATGCCGTGCCGCGGCCGGCGGCTGCGACATCGAGGAGAGCTGCACGGGGAGCAGCGCGAGCTGCCCCGCCGACATCCTCCAATCGAACGGCTCGGAGTGCCGGCCGTCGGCGGGTCCGTGCGATCCGGCGGAAAGCTGCAACGGCAGTGCGTCGAGTTGTCCCGCGAATGCTTTCGCGGCCCCCTCGCTGGTGTGCCGCTCGTCCGCGGGATCGTGCGACGTCGCCGAGCAATGCACCGGCAGCGCCGCCGCGTGTCCCGCCGACGCGGTCGAGCCGAGCACGACCGTCTGCCGCGGCGCCGCTGGCATCTGCGATGTGGCCGAGACGTGCACCGGCGTGTCGGCGAGCTGTCCGCCGGACGCGCTGGCGCAGCCGACCGTGGTCTGCCGCGCATCGGGTGGCGTGTGCGATCCCAAGGAAGATTGCGACGGCGTCTCGCCGGCGTGTCCCGCCGACGCGAAGAGCACGAACGAGTGTCGCGCCGGCACGGGCGTCTGCGATCCGAGCGAGTCGTGCAACGGCACCGACCATGATTGCCCGGCCGACGCGATGGACCCGAACACGACCGTGTGCCGCGCCGCGGCCGGTCAGTGTGACGTCGCCGAAACCTGCACCGGTGCGAGCGGGACGTGTCCCATCGACGACGCCGCGCCCGACGGCACGAGCTGCAACGACGCCAATGCGTGTACGTTCGCCGACCAGTGCGTCGCGGGGAGCTGCAGCGGTGATTCGAACGTGTGCGGCGACGGCACCGTGCAAGGCGGTTGCGGTGAGACCTGCGACGACGGCAACACCGACGCGGGCGACGGCTGCTCGGCGACGTGCACGTTGGAGGCCGGATTGGCGTGCGCGCCGGCGCCGCTCACGACGTGTCGCCTGCCGTTCACGTCGAACAAGTCGTCGCTCCAGCTGCTGAAGCGCGGGGGTTTCAAGGACTCGATCAAGTGGAAGTGGCTGCGCGGCGCGCGGACGACGTTCGCCGAGTACGGCAACCCGACGGCGACGACCAACTACCAATTCTGTCTGTACGACGCGTCGGGGCTCCGCGTGGAGGTCACGCACCCCGCCGGCGGCACGTGCGGTACCAAGGCGTGTTGGCGGGCCAGCGGCGTGAAGGGTTACAAGTACAAGGACGCGGAGCTGACGCCCGACGGCGGCCTGCAGCTGGCGCTCAAGGAAGGTGCGGTCGGCAAGGCGCAGATCCAGCTGTCCGGACGCGGCTTGAATCTCGCTCTGCCCGACTTCTCGACGCTGGTGCAGCCGATCACCGTGCAGATCCAGCAGACGAACGGCACGTGCTGGGCCTCGGTGTTCAGCGCGCCCGCCACGTCGAGCTCGCCGGTCAAGTTCCAAGACCGGGCGGATTAGTCGATTTAGGGTTCTGTCTCAGTTCGATTCTCGCGGCAGAGGGCGATTGGTGGCCGCCGGCGGGCGGGTCGGGGATGGCGCCTACGGTCGCCGGGTTTCCGCCACCCAGCGCTGACAACCTGCCGCTGCCTCTCTGGCCTTCGCACACGCGAGCTGCGGCTCCCCGGAGCCATCCCCGACCCGCCCGCCGGCTGCATCCTCATATCACTCGCTCGGTGCCTCGGGGGATCTCGGCGGTGCAGGGCTATCCCGGCAGCCGCTTCGCATTCCCCGATGGCAGCGGCGAGAACCCGGTCGACGTCGTCGTCGCGTGGGACAGTCTCGGTCTGAGCGAGGACGGTCCGCCGCGCGTGCCGGCGATGGGGGCAGAGCAGCGAGTACGGCATCGGCGGCGTCGCCTTCACGACGCCCCCCGATCCGGAGCGCGACAAGACCGCGTACGCCGCCTACAAAGCCGCCGGCATCCCTGTCTACGAGCTGACGATCCAGGGCAGTACCCATTTCGAGTGGAGCCTGATCCCGATCTTCCCGGCGACCTCGTGGTGTCCCGACCTGTCGAGCGGCGCGTGTCTCGGTGGTTGGGGCCGTCCGATGGCGGAGCACTACTCGCTCGCGTGATGGATCGTTGGCTGAAGCGCGTCGGCGAGCCCGGCTACGGCGACGCCGACGTGCGCCTTCTCGCCGATGCCGACTGGTGCGACCGCTACAGCTTCTACATGCGCTCGGCACGCACGTTCCCCGATCGCGCCGGTCAGATCCACACGACCGAGGACGTGCGCGCCGACCGTCTCGCGGGCGTGGTCGATCCGCCCGGTCCGTGCGCGAGCGGCCCCGTGCGGCCGCGAGCTGCCATGCGCCGACCGTCGCCGGCAAGGCGCAGCTCGCCATCAAGAACAAGACGCCCGACACGAAAGATCAGCTGAAGTGGAAGTGGGCGAAGGGCGCGACGACCGGGCTCGCCGAGCTCGGGCAACCCCGTGAGCGGCGACACCGGCTACACGTTCTGTGCCTACGACCAGAAGGCCGGGACGCCGCAGGTCGTATCGACGTTCGTCGTTCCGCCGGGCGGCACGTGTGGCGGGAAGCCGTGCTGGAAGGCAACGAGCCAGGGCTTCACCTATGCCGACA
>JBDSJB010000426.1:0-2572 GCA_039917665.1 Binatia bacterium | reverse complement strand
GCACGGTGCGGACACCGAAGCGCGCCAACTCCAGCGCGGCGCCGAGCCCGACCGGTCCGGCGCCGAGGACGAGGACCTGCTGCGACTTGTCGCCGTTGGCTTTCATCGTTCGCTTCGATCGCTCACGCGAACTGCACGGAGCGGCGCGTGAGCGAGCCGCCGAGGAATCCGGTGATTGGAAACTGCACCGGCCCGACCCTGTCGGCGGCCGCGCCGACGGCGGCAACGACCGGCGCGAAATGCTCGTGCGTCGGGAGCGCCTGCGCGACGCCAGGCGCACGGGCGCGATAGTCGAGCAGCGCGTCGACATCGCGGCGCGCGAGCACGTCGGCGGCCCACGCGTCGAACTCCGCCGCCCACGCCGGGGTCGTGGCCTGGGGCGAGGGATCGAGCAGTCGGAGGTTGTGCGTGAGAAACCCACTGCCGACGATCAACACGCGCTCGTCGCGGAGTGGTGCCAACGTCTGGCCGAGCGCGAACAGCTCGGACGGAGCCAATGAGGGCAACGACACCTGCAGCACCGGAACGTCGGCCTGCGGATACATCGCCACGAGCGGCACGTAGGCGCCGTGATCGAGCCCACGTTCGGTCGTGACGACCGGCCAGCCTCCCGCCGTCAGCAGTCCCTGCACGCGCGCTGCCAGCGCCGGAGCGCCGGGCGCAACATACGTCGTCTCGTAGTAGCGCTGCGGGAAGCCGTAGAAATCGTACACGAGCGGGACCGTCTGCGTGGCGCCGAGCGCGATCGGACGTGCTTCCCAGTGCGCGGAGAGCATGAGGATCGCCGACGGACGTGGCAGCGCGTCGACCCACGCGTGCAGCTCGCCCATCCATCCCGCGTCGTCGAGGAGCTGCGGCGAGCCGTGCGCGAGAAAGATGACGGGCATGGCAGGACGCGTCGTCGTTCGTGATTGCATCGCCGCTCCACCTCCGAGCACCGCACCGGCACCGAGCAGAATCTTGATGGCGGTTCGACGCTCCATCGACGACGATCGGGTAGCACCCGAGCGGACGCCGCGCTAGACGATCGCCATGGCCACGCACGCGTCATCGGGGGGGTCGGCACGTCCGTTCTCCGAGCATCCGTTGCTCTTGCTGGCACTATGGGGCGTCGGGGCGGCACTGTCGTGGCGCTTCGTGGCGGCACACGTCGCGGGTCGCCTGATCGGCCTCGATCCGTCGGGCATCTCGTACGGCGGCATCGTGCTGACCGCGGTGTTCGTGTTGCCGGCCGCCGTACTCACCTTCCGCGCGGTTCGCCGTGCGTTGATCGAGCGCCGCCTCCGCGACCTCGACGCGGCCACCCGCACGGAGGCGCTCGAACGCCGGCAGGTGCTCGCGACCGGCGTCGCGGCGACCACCGCCGTCGTCGGTGCGGTAGCCGCGGGCGGCATCGGCGCCGCGCGCACGATGATTCGCTGGCACGGGCCGGCCAACGAGATCTTCCGCGCCGCGGTCGAGAATACGGCGCCGCGCGCGCGTCCCAAATGGCAGGGCGCGCGCGTCAAGGCGTACCGCCAGCTCGGCCGCACTGGCGCCACGGTTTCCGACGTCGCGCTCGGCACCGGTGCCATCCAGGGCGAGAACGGCGAAGCGATCGCCCGCGACGCCATCGAGCGCGGCGTCACCTACTTCGACACCGCGCCCGATTACGCCGGCGCCGGTTCGGAACAGGCGATGGGCCGCGCCATGCAGGGCCATCGCGACAAGATGTTCGTCGCGACCAAGTTCTGCACGCCGCGGGGCCACCTCCCCGCCGGCAGCCCGGTCTCGGCGTACATCGCGGCGATCGAGGGCAGCCTGCAGCGCCTCCAGACCGACCACGTCGATCTCGTCCACATTCATTCCTGCGACGAGGTCGAGCGCTTGATGGATCCGAACGCGCACGAAGCGTTCGACCGCCTGAAAGAGCAAGGCAAGGCGCGCTTCCTCGGCGTGTCGACGCACACGCCCGACCTCGAGCTGGTCGCGCGCACCGCGCTCGCGTCCGGCCGCTTCGACGTGATGATGCTCGCGTACCACCACGGCATCTGGGGCAACCTCGACGCGATCATCCACGAGGCCGGCGAGAAGAACATGGGCATCGTCGCGATGAAGACGCTGAAGGGCGCGCGCCACCAGAATCTCACCGATTTCCGCACCGACGCGGCCTCGTACGCGCAAGCCGCGTTTCGCTGGGTGCTCTCCAACCCCGACGTCAGCTGCCTGGTCGTCTCCTTCTCGAAGCCGGAGCACGTCGACGAGTACCTGTACGCCTCCGGCGGCACGCTCGACAAACACGACCTCGCCGTCCTCGAGAACTACGACAGCCGCATCGCGCGCACCTACTGCCAGCCGCATTGCGGCGAGTGCCTCGACTCCTGCCCCGAGCAGCTCGCAGTGAACGACATCCTCCGCTACCGCATGTACTTCGAGGACTACGGCCGGGAGAAGGAAGGCATGCGCCTCTACGCCGCGCTCGACCACAAAGCCGACCGCTGCCTCGCCTGTCCGGCTCCGTGCGAGTCGCACTGCCCGCTCGACATCGCGATTCGCGACCGCATGCTCGGCGCGGATCGGCTGCTGCGGCTGA
>JBDSJB010000425.1:0-2654 GCA_039917665.1 Binatia bacterium | reverse complement strand
CGCGACCTCTTCGCGCTCGTCCACGATCCCCGCGTCTGGGTGCTCTACCCCATGAGCGGGGTCTCGAAGCTCGCCGTCGTCGACGAGGACGAGATCACGCGCCGCTACGGCATTCCCGGACGCGCGTACGGCGATTTCGCGCTGCTGCGCGGTGATCCCTCCGACGGGCTTCCCGGGGTGCGAGGCATCGGCGAAAAGACGGCGTCGAGATTGATCGCCGAGCACGGCTCGCTCGATGCGATCCTCGCGGCAACCACTCTGATTCCCGCGGTCGCGCGCAAGCTTGATGCCGGGCGCGAGTATCTCGCCGCCGCTCGCCGCGTCGTGTTGCCGGTCGCCGACGTGCCACTCCCCGAGATCGCGTTAGCATTGCCGACGACGCCGGGTCAGCCGCGTGCACTTCAAACACTCGCAGAGACCCATGCGCTCGACTCGCCGATCGAGCGCGTGCTGCAAGCCCTCGCTACGATCGCGGAATGACCCTGGCGCTCGCGGTCGTCGCCGCGCTCGCATTCCTCGGCCTCTACTACGTGCGCCGGGTCGTCCGCGCCCCCGAGCTCGTCTATCGGCCCTCGCCGCTGCTCGACCACGTCCTCGCGCGCTGCCCGACGCTCACGGAGCCGTATCGCCCGCCACTCTGGGCATTCAATCGCCACTTGCAGCTCGCGCTCTACGCCTGGCGCGACGCCCGGACGCCGCCGCTCGCATTCGATCGGAGCGAGCCCCTCGTGCTCGCCGACGGCGGCACGGTCTCGCTCGAGTGGCTCGGCCTCGACGATCCGACGCTCGCACCCGAGACCCCGACGGTCGTGATTCTGCCGACGATCTGTGGCGACGGACAATCGCTCCGGCGGACGGTGCGCGCGCTGCGGCGACGGCTCGGGTGGCGCGTGGTCGTCTGCAACCGGCGCGGCCACGGCGCACTGCCGCTGACGACACCACGCTTCAACACGCTCGGCGCGACCGACGACGTGCGCGAGCAGGTCGCCGCGATTCGGCAGCGCGTGCCCGCGTCGCCGCTCTACGGGCTCGGCATCTCGGCCGGCTCGGGGCTGCTCGTGCGCTATCTCGGCGAAGAGGGCCCGGCGGCGCCGTTCACCGCCGCGATCGCGTACTGTCCCGGCTACGACACGACGCGCGCGTTCCATCGCATCCATCGGGTCTACGACCGTTACTTGCTGCCGTCAGTGCGCCGCTACTTCCTCGAGCGTCACGCCGCAACGCTCGACACCACGCCGGGCTGGGACACGATGCTCGCGAGCCGCACCGTCGGCGAGCTCCACGATCGTCAACATCCGTTCGCCGGCTACGCGTCGACCGCCGAGTACCATGAGCGGACCAACCCGATGCGCGTCGCCGACGCCGTCGGCATTCCGCTGCTGATCCTCAATGCCGCCGACGATCCCGTCTGTACGCTCGCCAACGTCGAGGAGCATCGCGGCCTCTTCGCGCGCGTGCCGAACAGCATCCTCGTGCTGACGGCGCGCGGCAGCCACTGCGCCTTCTTCGAAGGGCCGTGGCGGCCACGCTCGTGGGCGCATCGCCTGATCGCGGACTACTTCACCGCAGTGCAGACGGCCCCACGCGAGGCCTGAGTCTCTACGGAAGCTCGACCGCGGACAGCACGAGATCGGCGAGCACCCACCGCCAGAGCACCGCCGCCACGACCGCGCCGCCACCGATTCCGAGAGCCACCCGCCACCACTCCACCGCGACTGCCATGACCGTTTCCATGCGCCGCATGCTAACGATCGGCGCGCCTGACACAAGGCGTCATCTGGCTGATGGCACCTGCCGTAGCGAGTCGCATGTCCCGGCGGGATTGGGCACGCAGTGATCGAACCGCCCCTGCGGGCGAGTCTCCCGATATTCCGCGACGATGGGCGCAAGCTCGTCCGGTGTCGCGCCGTGCAGAATGACCCCGTCCGCGCCGAGATCGAATTGGCTGCGGATCTGCGCGACGCAACGGCTTGGACTCCCCGTCGCCGACGGTGCGAGCCATTCGGCGGGCAAGAGCGGCGCGATGCGCTCCAGCTCTTCGGCCGTCGCCTTCGCGTCGATCGCCCCGCGAAAGCCCGCGACGAGAGGATCGGCGCGGAAGCGCCCGAGCACCGTGGGATCCCAGCGGTTGGTCCGCACCAGCAGATTGCCGTACGCCTGCAGATAGGTGGCGAGGCGGCCGACCGTCTTCTTCAAACGGAGCGGCGCCGGAATGTGATCGCCGATCGTCGCGTAGCACGACCACACGCGCACTGACGCGGGATCGCGGCCCGCGGCTTCGGCCGCCCGCTTCACGGTCTGCACGCAGCGCGCGAGCGTCTCGTCGGTGAAGAACGTGTGCAGCACGACCGCGTCGAAGAACCGGCCCGCGAGCTCGAGCGAGCGCTTGGTGAACGCCGTGAACGTCATCGGAATGTGCGCGTCGAACGCCGGGTCGAGCATCAGCAACGGAAACTTGCCGGCGGGTCCGTCGTGGCCGGCGATCATTTCACCGCGCCACAGCCGCCGCATGAGCCCGACGAAGTCGGTAATCTGGTCGTCGGTGATCGGCGAGAGACCGTTCATCGCGAAGAGCATCGGGATGCCGCGCCCGAGGCCGAGCGAGAAGCGTCCGCCGGTCAGCGTGTGCATCGTCATCGCGTACGACGCCGTGA
>JBDSJB010000424.1:0-3101 GCA_039917665.1 Binatia bacterium | reverse complement strand
CTTCGGCCGCGGCGGCGTGCGCTGGTGCGGCGTGCTCGTCGACGCCGTGGTCGGCGAGCCAATCGAGCACGGCGGCCTCGGTCGGGCGCTCGCTCATCGTAAAGTCGAAAGGCGCCGTCGGCCCGCGCGTCATCGTCCGCATCGAGCGCAGCAGCGTGAAGCTCGCGTCGCTCGGGCGAATGGCGTGCTCGTCTTCCGCGAGCGCCGTCACCGTGATGCGGAGCGGTTGGAAATCATCGCCGGGTGCGACGCTGCCCGCGAACGTCTGGAGGACCATCGGCGACGCGACGGTGAGGGCGGGTGCCAGCCGGTTGGTGAGCGTGACCGCGACGACCCCCCATCCGGTCAGCAGCAGGATCAACGCGACGCCGAGCGCGAGCCGGCGCGCCCCCACCACCGGCTGACCCGCCTGCCACGGCGCGGCCGGGCACAGGTCGTCGATCGCGCGCAGCACGCCGACGAGCGGGTTCATCTCGTCCTGGCCGTCGAACTCCCGCACCGCGTGCGCCGCGAGACCGCTGCTCGCCGGCAGCGGCTCTCGCGCCGCCGCGATCTCGCGCATGCGGGGCACCAGTACGAGCTGGAGCCAATGCTCGAACGGCATCGTGTCCATCGCGAACGGGAGATTGAAGGAGAGGAGGGGCGGTGCCGGATCGCTCCAGGCGCCGAGGTCGCGCATGGTGCGCTCGACCTGCTCGGCGAGCGCGGCGAGGCGATCGTGCGGCGTGGCGGCCATGGCCGCTGCGATCTAGCTGGCGGCCCCAGCGGTCGCCAGTGGCGCGGACCGTCGCCAGTCCCACGGACGTTTGCCAGGCCGGCAGGCCGACGTTGGCGAGACCGCAGGCCCGACGTTCGCGAGGCGCAGGCCGACGGTTGCGAGGCCGCAGGCCGACGGTTGACTGCCTGCCGCGTTCTGCGCGACGGTACCCCGATGCCGACGCCCGCCTCCGAGCTCCTGCTCACCTCCTCCGACGGCTACGCGGTCGTCACGCTCGACCGTGGTGCCAAACGCAACGCCCTCAGCTTTGCGATGCGTCGCGGCCTCGCCGAGATGCTCGCGACGATCGCCGCCGACGACACGCTCGCATGTGCCGTCCTCACCGGCTCGGCGCCGGATTTTTGCGCGGGCATGGACGTCACCCGCTTCGGCGGCGACACCGCGAACCGTCAGGAGCTGTTCGACTCGACGACCGTCTTGTTCGACGCGCTGTCGACGTTTCCGAAGCCGCTCATCGCGGCCGTCGAGGGCCGGGCGCTCGGCGGCGGGCTCGCGTTGCTGCTCGCGTGCGACATCCGGATCGCGGCGCGGACGGCGGTCTTCGGCATGCCCGAGGTGAAGTTCGGGGCGGCCGGGGGCTTCGTGGCGTTGCGCGCGGCCATCGGCGACGGACCGGCGCGCGAGCTCGCGCTCAGCGCCCGCTCGTTCGGCGCCGAGGAAGCGCACCGACTCGGCATGCTCGCCGAGATCGTCGACGATGGCACGACGCTCGCGCGCGCGGAAACTGTCGCCGCCGAGCTCGCCCGTCTCCCGCGCCGCGGCCTCCTGCTGCAGACCGAGATCGTACGCACGACTGCCGGCAAGTCGCCGGCGGAAGGCTACGCCTACGAGCACGACGTGTTTCGCCGGGTCGTGCTCGGCGCCGGCAACGGCAGCGAGCACAGCTAGCTCTAAGAGGGATCTGTCCCCTCGCTCCATCCCTCGCCGAGGGGGGGCCGAACAAAGCCCGAGGGGACTCGCCGGCTCGCTCGCGCTCGGCCAATGGCCCCTGCGCGTCGGAGATCGAGTCCTCGGGTAGCCCTAAGCGGCGCGGAGCGTTTTGGCGTCGACGAGCGCACCGGACCAAGCGGTGCCGGACCATATCGACGGCCGCGCTCGACTGTTCCAGTGCGAGGTAGCCGAGGAGCGGATCGTACTCACCGTCACGCGACTCCAGCGCCATGAAGATGACCTCGCTGACGATCGGTCGAAAGCCTTCGATCTGGATCGTCACCGGGCCGCACACCTCGCCGGGGATCACGCGCTGGTCGGCGGTTTCGAGTTGCTCGGTACGAATGACCGGGAGTGACCCGAGACGGTCGCGCCAGGCCATCGGCAACGTGAGCCAACCGGCGCCCGTGTCGACGAAGGCGTCGAAACGAATCTGCTTGGTCGGATCGAGCGACGATTCGGCCCATGACTGCTCTTTAGCCGGCGTCACCGGGGCGGCCAAGCCTTCGAGCAGCTAGCTCCGTCGCCGGCCCAAACGCCCGAGCCAGCCCGCGACGCCGCGCGCGGAGGCCGCCACCGGTGCCGGCCGCGTGACCTTCTCGTCGGGCTCGATCGGTCGGCGCGCGCCGTCGCGCGACGTCGAGTAGGTGCGGAGCGGAGCACGGAACGCCGGGGGCTGCTCGTGCCAGATCGTCAGGTGCGTGCCGAACTCGACGGCGACGCCCTTCAGGTACTTGAGCGCGAAGTCGAGGCTCACACCGTTTCGGGCGAGGTCACCCTGGACGGTTTCGTTCACGACGAACTGGAATTCGCGGAGCTGCCAGGTGGCACCGAGGATATCCGTCCAATGATCGGGGAACATCACGCACGGGTGCAGATAGTGCAGCTCGGTGAAGAAGGTCTGGTGGGTATAAATGAAGGCCTCGTCGGTCCACGCGTATGGCGTCCAGATCTCGAGCGTGGCGCCGTTCGCGGCGACCCGGCTCATCTCGTGGAAGATCATGGCCTGGGTGCCGAGGTGCTCGAGGCAGTGGGAAGTGAACAAGGTGGCGACGCTGCGGTCGGCGAAGGGGAGGGGATCATGCTCGACGTCGACCTGGTGCTCGACGCCGGGGACGGTGTCTTTGTCGACGCCGATGTACCCCTCGCGCTTGGCGTACCCGCACCCGATGTCGATCTTCAGCCCCGCCGGCACGGGGCCTCATAGATCATTCGTTCTTGACGGCCCAGGGACTCCCTAGTACCCATCGGAAGTCGCTCCGGCCTTCCCCGTTTTCCATGCAGACGTGCGACCCTCTCCGCGAGCCGCGCTGCTTTGCAAGATTCGAGACCGCCGGTCGGACGATGATGCCCGCTATGGACCCCTACGCAGCGACCTTCGTTTCGACCCGCC
>JBDSJB010000423.1:0-2534 GCA_039917665.1 Binatia bacterium | reverse complement strand
GAACGTAGCGTGTCCGACCAACGCCTTCGTGGCCTCGACCACGGTCTGCCGCCCGGTGGCGGACATCTGCGACGTGAGCGAGAGCTGTACGGGTAGCGCCGCCGCATGTCCCACGGATGCCTTCGAGCCGAGCACGACGGTCTGCCGCGGCTCGGGTGGCGTTTGTGACGTCGTCGAGAGCTGCACGGGCAGCGGCTCGGCCTGTCCGGCCGACTCGGTTGCGGGTGTGACTACCGTCTGCCGTCCGGACGCCGGTCAGTGTGACGTCCAGGAAACCTGCGACGGCTCCGCCAAGGCGTGTCCGACGGATGCCTTCGAACCGACCGGCACGACCTGCAACGACCAGGATTACTGCCTGCAGACCGACGCCTGCGACGGTGCCGGGACCTGCGTCGGCACGAATCCGGTCAATTGCGACGACGTCAATCCGTGCACCGACGACAGCTGCGATTCCTCGGGTGGCGGTTTCCTCTGCGAGCACATGAACAACGGGATCTGCATCGGGCCGAACTGTGGTAACGCCACGGTCGACGCCGGTGAGACTTGCGATCCGCCGAATCTCGCCATTGGCCCGAACGGTCAGCCGATCTGCCGGCTCGACTGTACGGCCTGCGGTGACGGGGTGGTTCAGCCGAACAACACTGAGACGTGCGACGACGGCAACCTCGTCAGCGGCTGCCGCCTCGACAAGCCGCAAAAGCCGCTCGACGGCTGTCTCAACAACTGTAACGAGCCGATCTGTGCCGACCCGGCGCGCATCAAATACGGGTCAAACGATTCGCCCGATCTGTTCACCTTCCACGGCCGCCTCATCTCCGACAAGCCGATCGACTTCGTGAACAAGCACTTCGTGATCGAGCTCCGCGACATGAACGGCGACGTGCTCTACCGATCCTCGTTGGTGAGCGGCTCGATCGAGGTCCAGAACGCCAAGTCGGTCCGCTACAAGGACCGTGGCGCACGGGCCGGCGGCGGGGTCTACCAGCTGAAGGCGAAGGCGGCTGAGGGCTACTACGTCCTCACCCTCAAGGCCTACGGCGACCTCTCGACCTCCGTGGCGGACATGGTCACTCACGCATACGTCGGCGACGACGAGTGGGCGATCCGCGGCTTGTGGACGGCCCAAGGCAGCAAGGGCTGGAAGCTCTCCAACAAGTCGACCTTCTACCCCGTCCCGTAATCCACCGGTGCCCGGTGCGGGCTCGGACCGTCAACGATCGTTGGCGGTAATCCGAGCCCGCACCGCGGCCAGGTTCACAAGCCCCGGTCGCCGCCCACCACTCCGGGCAGCCACCAGTAGCGCGCGCTCGGTGTCACTCGCAGCGCCGCCCCAGTCTTCCCGCTGCTGCCGTATCCAGCCACGATTGCCGTAGGCGCTGGGATCGGGGGCAGAAGCGCGGTCGTCATCGTGTGGTCGGCGGTGGCACCATCGGCATGCACGGACGGGTCGTCACCGCGACGTCTTCGGCTGCCTCGAAAGCGCAACCCTGAACAAGCTCGGGTTGCGCTCTGCACCCGGCGCCGACAGAAAGACCCGTCGATGCATCACGACGCGACCCTGATCGCCACCCTCGCGGTGGGCTTCGTCCTGGCGTTCGCCCTCGGGTTCGTCGCGCACCGTCTCCGTTTGCCGCCGCTCGTCGGCTATCTCGTCGCCGGCATCCTCTTCGGACCGTCGTCACCCGGCTTCGTCGGAAACGTCGATCTCGCGGGTCAGTTTGCCGAGGTCGGAGTCATCCTCTTGATGTTCGGGGTCGGCCTGCACTTCTCCGTCGGCGATCTGTTGGCGGTGCGCGGGATCGCGATTCCGGGTGCGATCGGCCAGATCGTCCTCGCGACGGCGCTCGGTGCCGGGATCGCGATGGGATGGGGCTGGAGCTTTGGGGCGGGTTTGGTGCTCGGCCTCGCGCTCTCGGTCGCGAGCACCGTCGTATTGCTCCGCGCCCTCGACCAGCAGAACGCGCTCGAAACGCCGAACGGCCGGATCGCCGTCGGCTGGTTGATCGTCGAGGACCTGGCGATGGTCTTGGCGCTGGTCCTGTTGCCGCTGGCCGCGGGATTTCTCGGCGGTGACGCGAGCCACGTGCTCGCGCCCGGGGCCGCCGCGAGCCCGGTGATTGCGGTGCTCGTGACGCTCGGGAAGGTTGCAGCCTTCGTCGCGCTCATCATGGTCGTCGGGCGACGCGCCATTCCGTGGCTGCTTGGGCACGTAGCGCGGACCGGATCGCGCGAGCTCTTCACGCTCGCGGTCTTGGCAATCGCGCTCGGCATCGCGTACGGCTCGGCCGAGCTGTTCGGCGTCTCGTTCGCGCTCGGCGCGTTCTTCGCTGGGCTCGTGCTGAGCGGCTCCGAGCTCAGTCACCGCGCGGCCGCGGAATCGCTCCCGCTGCAAGATGCGTTCGCGGTGCTGTTCTTCGTGTCCGTCGGGATGCTTTTCGACCCGACCATCCTCGTCCGCGACCCGCAGGCCGTCCTCGCCGTGCTGCTGGTGATCCTGATCGGCAAGGCGATCGTGGCCTTCACCATCGTGCTCG
>JBDSJB010000422.1:0-5000 GCA_039917665.1 Binatia bacterium | reverse complement strand
TACAACACCACCGCGACCGCGGCCGGTCATCGCGCGCTCGTGATGGCCGGGCTTCGGCTCCAGGGTGCGGACGGCCGGCAACTGTTCTGGCTGCTGATGCTCGAAGCGTTGGCGTGCGGCACGGTGGGCGCCGCGCTCGGCATTCCGTTCGGCATCGCGCTCGGCCGTCTGACGATGGGCCTCGTCGCCGACTCCATGTCCGTCATCTTCGAGTTGCGGTTCGCCGTGGACGAGCTCGCCGTTCGCTGGCGCAATGTACCGTTCGCGGCCACCGCCGGCATCGGCGCCGCACTGGTGGCATCGATCTCGGCCGCGCGCCGCGTCGGGCGGCTCGAGCCGCTCGCCGTCGTACGGCCGAGCCTCCGGGTCACGGCGCCGCCCGCGTCCGGTCGGCTCGTCGCGTTGTGGCTCGTGCTCTGTGCGATCAGCGCGGCGGCGCTGGCGCGGGAAGTCGAGCTCCGTTCGATCGCGTGGGGCAACTTCGGGTCAACGCTGTGGGTCGCAGCGTCCATCGTCATCGCCATTCCCGTGGTGTCCGCATCGAGCCCGCTCTTCTCCCGGATCCTGCCCCGCCTCTTCGGTGTCGAGGGAAGGGTGGCGGCCGAGAGCATCGCGCGCGCGCCGGTCCGCACCGGCGTCACCGCCGCGGCGATTGCACTGGTCGTCACCATCGCCCTCACGTCCGCCTCGCTCTCGTGGAGCCTGAGCCGGAACATCAGCAGTTACTTCTCGAGCGGCGTGATGACGTGCGACCTGGCCGTGAGCGCGGTCACCACCGAAGGAGGATGGCTCGAAACGCCGCTCCCCGACAGACTCGCCGGCGAGCTATCGGAGATCCCCGGCATCCGCCGAGCCGAGCTGGTCCGCATTCTTCCTGGCCAACTCTTTCGCGGTGCGCGGATCGCCCTCAGCGGCATCAGCGCCAGATTGTTCGACCCCGACCGGTACCCGGCAGGTTGGTATCGTTCGGGAGATCCCGTGCAAGCCGCCGCCGCACTGCGAGCAGGACTGGCCGCCGACATCTCCGTCAGTCTCGCCGACCGGTACGGCATCGCGGTCGGGGACCCGATCACGCTCGCTGCGCCGTCGGGTCCTGTCACGCTTTCCGTCGTCGGCATCGTGCCCGACTACATCTCGGATCAAGGAAGCGTCGTCCTGGCGCGCGAGGTGCTGGTCGAGCACTGGCACGATCGTGCGGTGAATCGCGTGCTGCTCTTCTTCGACGCCGGCGTCGACCCCGAAGTCGTGCGCCAAGCCGTCCGCGATCGCTTCGCCGGACGGTTCGCGCTGAAGATGCTCACCCGGCCGAAACCGTCGAGTACCACGCCGGTCAGGTCGCTCGCGCCTTCGTCCTCATGGACGCCATTCAGCTTCTGATCGTCATCGTCACCATCGCGGGCATGCTCGATCGGCTGCTCTCGTCGATCCTGGAACGCCGACGCGAGCTCGCGCTCTGGCGCATGATCGGGGCCGACGCGCGCTCCATCCGGCGCTCGATCGTCATCGAATCCGGGACGGTCGGTGTGAACGGCATGGCGCTTGGCATCGCGCTCGGCATCGTCACCGCGTGGATCTGGGTGGCGATCAACTTTCGCTATCTGCTCGGGTACTACCTCGACTTCTACTTCGCGTGGAGCTCGGCCGCCTGGTTCGTCTTTCTCGTCGCCGTGATGACGATCACCGCGGGCTTCGTGGCCGCCGTGAACGCCACCCGCCAATCCATCCTCGACGGCCTCCGCACCGACTAAAGCCGACCTAGCGCGCGTTCTCCGGGAGGTTCTCGCGCATCACCCCTTCGGCGAGGCGCGCGACCAGCGCGCGCGGCGCGAAGCGGAGGGCGAATGTGCGGAGCGCGTTCATGTTGCCGACGATCACCGAGGGCTGCTTGCCGAGAGCGCCGACGGTGGCGTTCACGACGTCTTCCGCTGGCACTCCGGCGTGTGGCTTCTCACCCGCGACGGTTTGAAACTCGGTGTCGGTCGGACCGGGCGAGACGGCGAGCACGTCGACGCCACGACCGCGGTTCTCCGCCCAGAGCGCTTCGCCGAGGATCAGGTCGAACGACTTGCTCGCGCTGTACGCGGCCATGAGCGGCACCGGCTGATAGCCCGCGGTCGACGCGACGATCACCAGAGCGCCTTTGCCGCGCGCGGCCAGGCGCGGAATGAAGAGATGGGAGATCGCCGTCACGACGACGCAGTTCAAGCGCACCATCTCGAGCAGGCGCTCGTAGGAGCCGAGCTCGAACCGCCCGGCGACGCCGAATCCGGCGTTGTTGAGGACGAAGCCGACGTCGAGATCGGCGGTCGCGGCGGCGAGGGCTTTCGGAGCACCGTCCGCGACCAGATCGAGGGGAACGACGCGGGTCTGCACATCGTGCCGGGCCTCGAGATCCGCGGCCAAAGTGCGCAGGCGCTCCTCGCGACGCGCCGTCAGCACGAGATTCACGCGCTCCGCGGCGAGCGCCCGGGCAAACGCTTCACCGATGCCGGCCGAAGCGCCCGTGACTACCGCCCATCCCCCATAGGAACCGAGCATCGCCATCGTCAGAGCCCTCCCCACAAGCCTTCTATCCTGCATACGGGGGTTGCCAAGAACGGAGCCGCTCAGGCATGGTGGCCGGACTCTCGCTTCTCTGGAGTACCCACCATGCGCCGTGCCGCTGCCTTTCTGTTCGTGTCGATCCTCGCTCTGCGTGCTTTCAGCGCCGAGGCATTTCACTACATTACGCCCCCGCTGTTGCAGATTCCGCCCGTCGGCCAGGATCCCGGGACGATCGGGAATCCGCACTGGGGTGGCCTTCGCTATGTCCTCTTCGACAGCGATGCCGACATCCTGAACAACGGCAGCACCGGGCGACACGTTTTCGTCTTCGATCTGCAAGCGCGCGACGTGCAGGGCAGCATCGCGCTGAGCCAGGCGACGACGAGCTCGCTCGACGACAGCCAGCGCGCGCGGACGGGTCGGCGCGCCGTGAACGTCGCGTACGACGCGCGTCCCGGTGGCGTCGGTGCACGCCAGTTGATGCTGATCGACCGCCGGTCCGGCGTTCGCACGCAGCTGACCGCGGGAGTCGCCGACAGCATCAACCCGTCGGTCGACGACGGTGAGCGCGTGGTCGTGTTCGAGTCCTCCGCCGACTTCTTCAACACGGGCGTCACCGGCTCGCAGATCTACCGCATCGATCTCCGCAAGACCTTTCTCGGTTGTCCGTTTCCCTGCGTGCAAACCGCCAACGCCGGCCTCTCGCAGCTGACCAACAAAGTCGGCACCAGCAAGAACGCCGTCACGAGCAACAGCGGCAAGACCGTCGTCTTCGAATCGAATGCCGATCTGCTGAACGTCGGACAAACCGAAAGCCAGGTCTACATCTACGACGGCAAGCAAGGGCTCGTGTCACGGATCACGCACGGGCCGGGTGCCGCGCGGAATCCCACCGTCACGCGTGACGGCGGCCGGATCGTCTTCGAGTCGGACGCCAATCTGACCGGCAGCGGCACCGGCGGCACGCAGCTGTTCCTGTACCGGCGCAACAAAGGCTCGCTGACGCAGCTGACTGCCGCCGCCGGCGGCGCGTGCACCAAGCCTTCTGTGTCGAGCAACGGCCACGCGGTCGCGTTTCTTTCCTCGAACGATTTGCTCAACCTCGGCAGCACCGGCCCGGAGCTCTACTCGTACGATTTGAAGAAGAACTACCTGCTGCAGCTCACCAATGCGCCCGCCAACGTCAGCTCGCCGGCGTACGCATCGGGCGTCTTCACCGTGTTCCTCGCCGACGGCGACGTCGCCGGCAACGGCAGCCCGGGCACGCAGCTGCAGCTGGTCAATCTCTACGCGCTCGCCGGTCAGACGGTCCCGTAAGCGCGCCGGGACTTCCGCATCGCGGCCGACGCAGCGCTCACTCGATCACCGCTTGCGCCGCCCGTGATCACCGCTGGGCGCTGCCCGGCTCGATCACGGTGACGCTCACGTCACCGCCGTCGGCCGACGTGATGCCGGTCGCCGGATCGACGGCTGAGATCGTCGCCGTACCCACGCCCTTCGTCTCGACTCGGCTCTTGTCACCGTCGACATTCGGTACCGCCGCGACCGCCGCATCCGACGACTGATACGTAACGTGCTGTGTGAGGTTGCGGGTGGCCCCGCCGGCATAGTGCCCGGTGGCCGTCAGTCGCTGCACCTGGCCGACGAGACGTTTCACGGCGCTCGGGGTGAGCGTGAGGCGCTCGAGCGCGCCGAGCACGACGAACGTCGCGTCGCCGCCGCCGGCGTGCGAGCTGACGCCGGTCTTCGGATCCGTCGCCGAGATGACGGCCGTACCGGGCCCGACCGCCGTGATCCGACTGCGGGCTTCCTTCGCATTCTCGGCGGTCGCGACCTTCGGATCGCTCGACGTGTATTGCAGACGCTGGGTCAGGTTGCGGGTTTCGCCCCCCTCGTAGTGACCCGTCGCCGTCAGGTGTTGTACCTGCCCGACCGACCGGCGCACCTCACGCGGCGCGAGCGTGATGCTCTCGAGTCGCTTCCCCTCGTCTCCGCGGGAATGGCACCCGAGCCCCGCGAGCAGCACGGACACGAGGAGCGCCGCCCGAATTCGCATTGTCCTTCCGTAGCATCTCTTCCCCGCGAACGGTGCCCCACCGCATACGCTCCGCCGAGCGAGCGCCCGAGCCAACCTGCTACCAGGGTGCCCTGTCGACCCTACGGATCGTCGTCTTCGGTCTGGGGTACGCCGTCTTCGTCGAAGGGTTTCCGCGCGTCGCCAGGCATCGGGGCGTGGCGCGAGGTCGGCGGCAACGAGCAAGAGGTGCTCGTTCACTTCGATCCGGCACTCAACTTCCAGAACGGCGTCCGCTATCGCGTCCAGTTCCGCGTGACGCAGGACACGCCGACCGACACGCGCCTGCAGTGCAAGGTGTGGCCGGAAGCCGATGCCGAGCCAGCAGGCTGGCTGGTCGACGTGCTCGACGACACGCCGGTCCTGCAGAACGTGAGCGGGG
>JBDSJB010000421.1:0-6340 GCA_039917665.1 Binatia bacterium | reverse complement strand
GGCCTCGACGACCGTCGGAAGCAGCGCGTGCATGGGAGGCCGAGGCATGTCGTCACCATACCGTAGGGCCGGCGCGCCGAGAAACCTACGCGTCCGTGTCCCGGACGTTCAGCCAGCGGAGGCCGCGCCCCATGTACTGCAGGCCCGAGAGCGCCGTCGCCGTCCCGGCGACGATGAACAGCATCAGCCGCACCCCGCTCGGAATCGCCTCGGGGTACGACACGCTGACGAGCACGATGGTGACCGACGCCAGCTGGAGGAAGGTCGTCACCTTGCCGACCGCGCTCGGCCGCACCTCGATCCACTCGCCCGTGAAGACGAAGAGGAAGAAGTAGCCGACCAGCAGGAAGACGTCGCGGCAGAGCACCAAGACCGTCAGCCAGTTCGGCACGAGCTCCATTAACGCCAGCACGCAGAACGAGCTCAGCAGCAGGAGCTTGTCGGCGAGCGGATCGAGGATGGCGCCGAGCTCGGTCTTGGTGTCGGTCAGGCGCGCGATCGCGCCGTCGAGCGCGTCGGTGATGCCGCCGGCGACGAAGACGGCGAGCGCGAAGCCGGGACGGCCGCTCGTCAGGAGGATCAGAAACGCGGGGATGGTGAGGATGCGCGCGAGCGTCAGGGCATTGGGGACGTTGAGCACGCCGTCTCCTCCAGCCGCTTCCGCAATTGTCCCGCCATCTTCGGGGTGGTGAGCGCCGTCACCAGCGCGGCCCCGTCTTCGTATTGCTCGCTCAAGATCTTCGCGCCGCGATGCAGCCACGCGAGCAGATCGCCGCGGCTCGCGGGAATGGTCACCTCGATCTGCACGCGCTCACGATCGAGCCAGCGCTCGACCGCTGCGAGCAGCTCGTCGATGCCGCGTCCGGTCGCGGCGGAGATCGCGACCATCTCGATGATCTGCGAGTGCTCGGCGACGTCGCGTGGGGGAACCTCGCCACCACGATCGATCTTGTTCCAGGCAATGATCGTCGGGGTCGAGCCGGCGCCGATCTCGTCGAGGACGCGCTCGACGATGCCGATCTGCTGCTCGGCTTCGGGGTTCGTGGCATCGACGACGTGCAGGAGCAGGTCGGCGCGCCGGACCTCTTCGAGCGTGCTCTTGAACGCCTCGACGAGTTGGTGCGGCAGGCGGTGGATGAATCCCACGGTGTCGACGAGGAGCGAACGCTCGCCGCCCGGCAGATCGAGCCGACGGATGGTGGGGTCGAGCGTCGCGAAGAGCTTGTCCTCGACCAGGACGCCCGCGTTGGTCAGCGCATTCATGAGCGTCGACTTGCCGGCATTGGTGTAGCCGACGAGCGCGATCATGGCGTAGGGCACGTCGGCGCGCTGGTGGCGATGGAGATCGCGCGTACGCTCCACCTCGACGAGGCGGCGGCGCAGCCGGACGATGCGCTCGCGGACGAGGCGGCGATCGGTCTCAAGCTGACTCTCGCCGGGTCCGCGCGTGCCCACTCCGCCGCCGCCGAGGCGCGACAAGTGGGTCCAGGCGCGCGTCAGGCGCGGCAGCATGTACTCGAGCTGCGCCAGCTCGACCTGCAGCTTGCCCTCGAGGCTCCGGGCCCGGGCGGCGAAGATGTCGAGGATCAGCTGGCTGCGATCCAGCACCTTCGCCTCGACGCGTTCGGTGAGCGTGCGCTGTTGGCCGGGGGTCAAGTTCTCGTCGAAGAGCACGACGGACGCGCCGCTCGCTTTCACCGCTTCTTTCAGCTCTTCGACCTTGCCCTTGCCGATGTACGTGGCGGGACTGATCTCGCGGACGTTCTGGTGCAGCGTCGCGACCGGGCGCACGCCCGCCGTGAGCGCCAACCGTTCGAGCTCGCGGAGCGACTCGTCGGAACCGATGTGGGCGCCCTCGTGTCGCACACTCGTGGTGTCGACCCCGACGAGCACGGCGCGCTCGGCTGGAGACGCGACCTCATGCACTCCGCCTTTCATCGCTTGCCGCCGACCATCCGCGTTACCAAGGGCATCAAGAGCTTCAAGAGCATTGTGGGCATCCTGACACACGACGTGGTTCGGACGAAAGCCCGTCTCCCGCGTTGCGACATCGCCGCGTCGTGATCAGCGCTCCAGCAGATCCGCGAGGTCCGCGAGCGATCGGACGCGTTCGCAATCGTGGTCGTGGTAGAGGTCGGCCATGTCGAGCAGCACGGCGCGGAGCCCCGCGGCGCGCGCGCCGACGACGTCGGTATGGAACAGATCACCGACGTGGACGGTCGACTCGGGCCGTGCGCCGGCGCGTTCCAGCGCGCGTTGAAAAATGCGCGGATCGGGCTTCTCGACACCTTCCTCATGCGAGTCGATCACGAGGTCGACGTGCGGGGCGATGCCGACCCGCTCGAGCGCGGCGCGCATCCGGCCATTCGCGTTCGAGACGACGACGAGCTTCCGGCCGGCGGCCCGCATGCGTTGCAACGAGGGAATGACGTCGGGCGGCACGTACTCCCAGAGCCCCGCGGCGGCATGGTAGCCCTGCAGATCCGCGAGCGCGGCGGCAATGGTGGCGGGCCCGACGATCCCGGCGCGATCGAAGACCTTCTCGAAGACGAGCCAGCCGCGGATCACGTCGAGCTGACCGCGGGCACGGGTGTCGACCTCGTGCTTGGCGTGCCACTCGACCGCGGATAACGCCTCACCCGTCGTGATGAGCCCGTGCTGCCGGAGCGTCTCGGCGACCCGCACCCAGTTCGGGAAGACGAGGACGCCACCGGCGTCGAGGAAGACCGTATCGATCGGCATGGTGAGAACGCCTACTGCACGTAGCTGATGCGGGCGCCGAGGCGCTCGACCGCGTCAGCGAGCTTCTCGCTCGGCGAGACCTTGAAGCGCGGCAGCTTCACGCTGGCGACGAGCTCGCCTTCCATGAGCTGCAGCGAGACGTTGCGCGTGCCGGGATGGGCCTGCAACGTGCGCGACAGGGCCTCCGCGCGCTCGGCGGTCAGTCCTTCGACGAAGGTCAGCAAGACTTCCTTGGCGTGCTTGAACCGCATGTCGTCGAGCGAGCCGATCTCGTCGCCGATGATTTGGCAGCGGTCCTCGTTTACTTCGAGCGTCCCGCTCACATAGATGGGATCGTCGGAGGCGATACGCGCCTCGTAGCGGCGATAGGCTTCGGGCCACACGATCACTTCGATCGTGCCGCTCTTGTCCTCGAGGTTGAACGTCGCGTAGCGGTCGCCCTTCTTGTTGTTCTTGAGCTTCAGGGTGTGGACGACGCCGCCGGCCTTGATCTTCTCCTGGCCCTGACGGCTGCCGAGCTCGGAGATCGGCGCGGTGACGAGGCGGCGGAGATCGTTGTCGTAGCGATCGAGGGGGTGACCGGTGATGTAGAAACCGACGGTTTCCTTCTCGGACGCGAGCCGTTGCTTGTTCGACCATTCGGGGACGTTCGCGGGCGGTCGCGGCGGCGGCACGTCCTCGAGCTTGAAGAGTGTGATCTGGCCGGCCGATTCGGCGGCCGTCGCCGCCCACTGCATGACGCGATCGACGTAGGCCGGCGTGCCCTCGCCTTCGGTCAGCAACATCGCGCGCGACGGGTGCAGCGAGTCGAAGGTCCCGCACTTCATCAACGACTCGAGTACGCGCCGATTGATCTGCTGTCCGCGGACGCGGTGCGCGAAGTCGCCGAGGTCTTTGAACGGCTCGCCCTCGTCGCGGGCGCGCTGAATGATGTCGATGGCCTTCGAGCCGACGCCCTTCACGGCGCCGAGCCCGAAGCGAATGCCCTTGCCGGGCACCACGGTGAACTTCTCACCGCTCTCGTTGATGTCGGGCGGCAGGATCGCGATGCCGTGGGCGCGACATTCGGCGATGTTCTTGTAGGTGCTGTCGGTGTCGCCCATTTCGAGTGACAGGAGCGCCGCCATGAACTCGTGTGGGTAGTGGGTCTTGAGATACGCGGTCTGGAAGGAGATCAGCGCGTAGGCGGCGCTGTGGGACTTGTTGAAGCCGTACGCCGCGAACTTCTCCATTTGCTCGAAGATGCGGGTCGCGAGCTCGGCCTTGATGCCCTGCCCGATCGCGCCTTGCTGGAAGCGATCGCGCTCCTTGTCCATCTCTTCTTTTTTCTTCTTGCCCATCGCCTTGCGCAGATTGTCTGCGTCCTGGAGCGAGTAGCCGGCGAGCGTCTGGGCGATCTGCATGACCTGCTCTTGGTAGATCATCGTGCCGTAGGTTTCGTTCAGTACGCCCTCGAGCAGGGGGTGGTCGTAGACGATCTTTTCCTTGCCGTGCTTCCGCTTGATGAAGTCCTGGTCCATGCCGCTGTCGAGCGGGCCGGGCCGGAACAGCGCGAGCGCGGCGATCAGATCCTCGAAGCGGCTCGGGCGGAGCTGCGTGATCATTTTCCGCATGCCGCCGCTTTCCATCTGGAAGATGCCGACGGTGTCGCCCTTGGCGAGGAGCTTGTAGGTCTTGGCGTCGTCGAGCGGCAACTTCGCGAGGTCGAGGTCTTGGGCCTCGGGCTTGGCGCTGGTCGCCTTGATGATCGAGACCGCGTCGGCGAGGAACGTCAGCGTCTTCAGGCCGAGGAAGTCGAACTTGATGAGGCCGATCCACTCGACGTCATTCATCGGGTACTGCGTGAGGACCGCGCCTTCCTTGTCGACGAAGAGCGGCAGGTACTCCGAGAGCGGCCGGTTGGCGATCACGATGCCGGCGGCGTGGCGCGACGCGTGCCGCATCAGGCCTTCGAGCCGGAACGCGTAGTCGAAGAGCTCGCGCTCGCGGTCGGTGCCGCGGTCGCGCATCTCGCGCAGCTTAGGCTCGATCTCGAGCGCGTCGGCGAGCGGATGGTCTTTCCCCTGCACGGGTGCGGGGTAGAGCTTCGCCATCTTGTCGGTCTCGCCGTACGAGAACTCGAGGACGCGCCCGACGTCCTTGATGGCGGCTTTACCTTTCAAGGTTCCGAACGTGATGATGCCGGCAACGCGGTCCTCGCCGTACTTCTCGCGGACGTAGCGGATCACCTCGTCGCGGCGCTGGTAACAGAAGTCGACGTCGATGTCGGGCATCGACTTCCGGCCGGGGTTGAGGAAGCGCTCGAAGATCAGCTTGTACGGCAGCGGATCGATGTCGGTGATGCGGAGCGCGTACGCGACCAAAGATCCGGCGGCGGAACCGCGTCCAGGCCCGACAGGAATGCCCTGCCCTTTCGCCCAATTAATGAAATCGGAGACGATCAAAAAGTAGCCGGCGAATTGGAGCTTGGTGATGCTCGCGAGCTCGAACTCGAGGCGATCCCAATAGGGCTTGGCCGCGTCGCCGGTGACGGGATCCTTGCTGATGCCGCAGCCGGCGGCGAGCCGCTCCTCGAGGCCGATGCGTGCCGCCTTGTCGAGGCGTTGGTCGAGCGTCTCGCCCGGATCGGTCTTGTAGGCCGGGAACTCGTAGTCGTGATTCTTGAACTCCAGGTCGCAGCGCTTCGCGACCTGCAGCGTGTTTTCGATCGCCTCTGGGACGTCCTTGAACGCCTCGCGCAGATCCTCGATGCCCTTCACGTAGAGCTGGTCGGTGTCGAACTTCCAGCGATTGGGATCGTTCAGCGTCTTGCCGGTCTGGATGCAGAGCAAGACCTCGTGGGCGCGCGAGTCTTCCTTCGTGAGGTAGTGGCAATCGTTGGTGGCCAGGAGCGGAATGCCGAGGTCCTTCCCGAGCTCCTTCAACATCTGATTGCACTTGTTTTGAACGGGGATGTGGTTGTCCTGGATCTCCAGGTAGTAGCGGTCACCGAAGATCTTCAGATAGTCGATCGCGAGCTCGCGGCCCTTCGCGTAGTTGTCGGCAGCGAAGGCGCGGTTGACCTCACCCGAGAGGCAGCCGCTGGTCGCGATGAGGCCGCCGTTGAACTGGCGGAGCAGCTCCTTGTCGATACGCGGCTTGAAGTAGAAGCCTTCCTGGTAGGCGAGGCTCACCATCTTGCAGAGGTTGCGGTAGCCCTCCATGTTCATGGCGAGCAGGATCATGTGGAAATTGCCGCCGGCCTCGTAGTCGTCCGTGCGCTGCTGTATCCCGCGCTCCAACCGACTGCGCGGCGCCATGTAGACCTCGCAGCCGATGATGGGCTGGACCCCATTGGCGACGCAGGTGCGATAGAACTCGATCGCGCCGAACATGTTGCCGTGATCGGTCATGGCGACCGCCGGCATCCCGAGCGCCTTCACCTGCGGGACCAGCTTGCCGATCTTGTTGGCGCCGTCGAGGAGGCTGTACTGCGTGTGGAGATGGAGATGTACGAAGCTCATGAACCGCCCCTACCCTCTTTCGTCATGCCGCGATGGGCTTCGATGGGAGCGGTACCATGCGCCTCGGAGCGACGAGGCGCAAGTAGTTTCTGGGG
>JBDSJB010000420.1:0-17979 GCA_039917665.1 Binatia bacterium | reverse complement strand
GTCGCGTCGTGTCCGTCACGCGCGGTTCAGTAGAATGGTTCGCGCTTGGTCGGCGTCGCGCATGGGTTCCCGAGGGTCGCGGGCGCGCGAGCCTACTGGCACTTCGTGGCCGCACGCAAACCGTAGCGTCGCCGCAGGCGACACGACCTGACGGCGGCTGACGGCCGTCGTTGACGGAATTTCGTTCGTGCGAGAAGACATCGGCCGTGCGCATCGTCTTCGACCCCACCTTCGATGCGACGCCGTGGCCCGGACCGCTGGCGGCGCGTGACGCCGCGGCCGGTGAAGCCTGGGCCGGTCCGCGCTTCCTCTTGAACCTCCTCGAGACGCAGCTCGGGCTCGGGGGTCCCGCTGTTCCCGCCGCGCTCCGCGCCGCGACGCTCGTGCCGACCATCGCGGCCACCGAGGGATTCTGGAGCGCGTCGGCGATCGTCGACCCGCTTGGCACGGCGCGGACGCTGCTCGATTGGCGCGACGCGCTCTGGATGGCGGGTTGGCGCGGCGAGGCGTTACGAGCCGGCCGGCTGACGGCTCTCGCCAAGGTGACGAGCACGGCACCGCCCGGCATCCCCGATCGTGTCGCGGCCGTCGCCGCCGCGCTCGATCGTCGTGCCGCCGACGTCGAGGAGCTCGTGCTCGTCGAGCCGTCGGACGATCTGCCGCCCGCGTGGCGCGGCGTGATCGATCGTCTCGCCACGCGCGGAACGCGGGTTACGTCGACGGTGCTCGCGCCCGCCGATGCGCGCGGTGACCTCGCCCGCGCCCAGATGCTCTCGTTCACGCCGGCGGCGGACGGGACGATCCAGCTGCTCCGGCCGCACGGACCGTTGCAGGCGGCTGAAGAAGTCGCTGCCTGGTTGGCCGCGCGCGACTCGCTCGTCAAGACGCTCGTCATCGGTGCCGATCCCGTGCTCGACGCCGCCTTCCGTCGCCACGGTCTGCCGACGACCGGTAGCGCGCGCCCGTCGCGCGACAGCGCGCTGATGCAGATCCTGCCGCTCACGCTGGCGCTCGGCTGGGCGCCGCCCGATCCGCAGCGCGCCCTCGAGCTGCTGACGCTCTCCGACGGTCCGGTGCCGCGGGGCATCGCGTGGCGACTTTCCCGAGCGCTCCACGAGCAGCCGGCGGTCGATAGCGACCCGTGGCGCGCCGCGCTGACGGCCGGTCTCGCGACCTACGAATCGGCCGACGACCGCGCCCGTGTGAGCACGCGGCTCGCGGCGCTGTTCGACGCGCGGGTGCCGCGCGGGGGCAAGTATCCGGCAGCCGAGGTGCGACGGCGGCTCGACGTGCTCGACTCGTGGGTGCGCGGCCGCATGACGAACGCGACGACCGACCTCGCGGCGTGGAACGCGCTCCGGAATGCGGCGATGAGCCTTCGCGATCTCGTCGATGCGTCGCGGCTCGACGGCCTCGAAGCGCCCGAGCTCGAACGCTTTCTCGACGAGGCGCTCGACGGCGATGCCCCGTTGCCGGCGTATCCGGCCGAAGCGGGTCTGGTGGCCGTGCAGTCGCCGGGGGCGGTCGCGGGGCCGGCGACGTGCGTCGTCTGGTGGAGCTTCGATCTCGCATCGGTGCCGTCGATTCCCGCGTTGCCACTGACGACCGCGGAGCGCCGCGCGCTCATGGCCGCGGGCATCGTCCTGCCCGAGCCGGGCGAGCTCGCGGTCGCGGCGGCGGCGCGCTGGCGCCGGCCACTGCAGCAAGCCACCGACGCGCTTTTGCTGGCCTGTCCGCGGACGGCACCCGATGGGACCGAGCGCCACCCGCACCCGCTCTGGGACGAGCTCGAAGCCGATCTCGCGCAGGGCGCGACCCTCTCGGCGCTGGAGCGCGCGACGCCGTTCGCGGCCCCAGCGTCGATCCGCCGGACGCGGCGTGCGTTGCCGCTGCCGCGTCGCGCCTGGAGCATCGCGCCCGGTCTCGTCCGGGCGCGCGCCGCCGAGTCGCCGTCGAGCCTTGGGACCATGCTCGGCTGCTCGTTCAAGTGGGCCGTTTCCTATCAAGGCGGCGTGTGGGCGGGCGGCACGGCGACGTTGCCGGAGACCGAGCGCCTGCTCGGCACGCTGACGCACCTCTTGCTCGCGCGTTTGCTCAGCGAAGGCATCACGTCGCCCGCGGCCGCGCAGACGCGCGCCGAAGCGCTCTTCGACGCGGAGGGCGCCCGCATCGCGGCGCCGCTCTTTCTGCCCGGCTTCGACGCCTCGCGCGCCGACGCGCGGAAAATCTTCGCGCTCGCGGCCCGCGAGCTGACGCGCGTGCTGGCCGCGTCGAATCTCGGGGTCCAGGCGGTCGAGACGGCGGTCGAGCGCGGGCTGGACGACGGCCGGCTCGCCGGCACGCCCGACCTCGTCGTCGGTCCGCCAACGGCGGTGATCGACCTCAAATGGAGCGGGGCGCGCTTCCGACGCGATCAGCTCGTTGCTGGAACCGCGCATCAGCTCGCGGCCTACGCGCATCTGGTCGGCAATCCGGCGGCCCCGACGCTGCCGCCGGTCGCGTTCTTCATCTTGCGGGCGCAGCGCCTGCTGACGACCGACGATACCGTCTTTCGCGATGCCGATCGGCTCGACGGCCCGGCGGTCGGCGAGACGTGGGCGGCGTTCACCGAGGCCTATCGCCGTCGTCGCGGGGATCTCGCGAACGGTGTGATCGAGGCGTCGGCGCTCGTCGGGACCGACGGGCAAGAGGGGCTGAAGGACGACTCGATCATCGATGGTGCGCTCGCGTTGGCGGCGCCGTGCCGGTTTTGCGACCTGCACACGCTCTGCGGGCGGGTCTTTCTGGAAGACGGGGTCGAAGCCTGATGGCGCGGATCGAGATCATCTCGGCGAGCGCCGGCAGCGGCAAGACCTATCGCTTGGCGAGTGTCCTGAACGACGCGATCGCGACCGGCAGCGCGCGTCCCGACGCCGTGCTCGCGACGACCTTCACCAATCGTGCGGCGGCCGAATTGAAAGAGCGCACCCGGACGCGGCTTCTTCAGGCGGGTCGGGTCGAGGATGCGCATCGCCTCGGCGCCGCCCGCATCGGCACGGTGAACGCGGTCTGCGGCCGTCTCGTTGCCGACTTCTCGTTCGAGCTCGGCCTTGCTCCCGACCTCCGGGTGATCGACGAGCGTGCGGCGGCCGTGGCGCTCCGGCAGGCGATGTCGCGAGTCGTGACGGCCGACGAGACCGAGCAGCTCGCCGACGTGAAGCGGCGCTTCGACGACGAATGGGATTGGCAGCGCGACGTGGAGCGGATCGTCACCTTGGCGCGCGCCAATCGCGTCGGCGCGGACGCGTTCGAGGCCTGCGCGGCGCGGAGCATCGAGGGCTTGTTGGCGCTCTTCGGCGAGCCCGAGGCCGACGGCACCGCGCTCGAGGCCGCGCTCGCCGACGGGTTGACCCGCTTCGCCGACGAGGTGGATTTCGCCGTCGACACCACGAAGAAGACGAAAGAGGCGCTCGACAAAGCCAAGACGATTCTCGGCAAGATCCGCCGTGGGCTGCCTCTGCAGTGGGCGGATTGGTGGCGCGCCGAGGCCCTCGACGTCGGTATGAAGTCGCGCGCCGTTGCGTTGGCGGCCAAGACGGCGGGTACCGCGCACGACCGTCATCCCGGTCTGCGCGCCGATCTCCGCACGACGTGTGGACTCGTCTACGCGATCGCCGCCCGGACGTTACAGGCCTACGAGCAGTATAAGCGGGCGTGGGGCGCCATCGATTTCACCGACCAAGAGGTGTTCGCGCTCCAGCTGCTCGATCGGCCCGAGGCGCGCGCGCGGCTCCGGGGCGAACTCGACCTCGTGCTGGTCGACGAGTTCCAGGATACGAGCCCGCTGCAGCTCGCGATCTTCCTCCGCCTCGCCGACATCGCTACCAGGAGCGTCTGGGTCGGTGACCAGAAGCAGTCGATCTTCGGCTTTCGCGGTACCGATCCGGCGCTGATGGACGCCGCCGTCGACACGATCCTCGCCGGCGCCGAGCCCGAGACGTTGGCCCAGTCGTGGCGTAGCCGGCCGGAGCTCGTGGCGCTGACCTCGGACGTCTTCGCGCGCGGGTTCGGGCGTGACGGCGTGCCCGAATCGCGCGTCCGCCTGGTTGCGTCCTCGTCCGAGGAGCCGGCGGCGCTCGGGCCCGTCGTCGAGCGCTGGCGCTTGCCGGCGAAGAATCTCTCCGAGGATCCCGCGTATCTGGCAGCGGCGGTGCGCGATCTGCTCGTCGATCCCGACGTGCGGGTACGCGATCGAGCGACCGGCGAGGCCCGTGCGCTCCGCCCGGGAGACGTCGCCGTGCTCTGCTACCAAAACTCCACGTGCGCGCATCTCGCGCGCGAGCTCGCGGCGCTCGGCGTGCGCGCCGTGCTCGCGCGCGCCGGCCTGACACGGACGCCGGAGGCACTGCTCGTGCTCGCGGGTCTGCGGCTCTTCGTCGATGCGCAGGACACGTTGGCGACGGCCGAGCTCGCCCGACTGGTCGCGTACCCGGCGTCCGGCGACGAATGGCTGGGCGATCTGATGACTCGCCCCGCGCGGGAGGCGTTTGCCGAGCTCGACGTCGTGCGACGCATTGCCGCGGCGCGTGCCGCGGAGCCGCATGCTGGTGCGCTCGCCGCCTTCGACGCCGTGCTCGAGGCGGTCGAGGCGCGCGAGCGGTGTCTCGAATGGGGTGATTCGGCGTTTCGCCTCGCCAACCTCGATGCGCTCCGCGCCCACGCGGTCACGTACGTGAGTCTCTGCGCCTCGGGTGGGCGAGGGTGTACGCCGGCAGGTCTCGTCGCGGCATTCGTCGATCTCGAAGCGTCCGGGCTCGACGCACGCGCCGTCGTCGCGCAGGACGACGCCGTCGTCGTCAGCACGTGGCACAGCGCGAAGGGCCTCGAGTGGCCAGTCACCGTGCTCTTCGACCTCGACCGCGATCCGTATTTCACGGCGCTCGGGGTCCAGGTGGTCGCCGATCGCCCCGGCTTCGACCTCGCCGAGCCGTTGGCGGAGCGCTGGGTGCGCTACTGGCCGCAGCCCTATCACCCGATGCAGCGGAAGACGCCGTTCCACCAGCGCCTCCTCGAAGCCCCCGAGACGGCGGCAGTGCGCGAGCGCGAAGAACGGCAGGCGATGCGGCTGCTGTACGTGGGCTGGACGCGGGCGCGCGATCGCGTGGTCCTCGCTGGCCGGCCGACGTTGCCGAAGGGAATGATCGCTCAGCTGAAGGACGCCGACGGGAGTCTCTTGCTCGCCGAAGCGCCGAATCCCATCGACACGCCATGTGCCGAGGTCGTGTGGGCCGGTCGGCCGGTCACGCTCCGCGTGCGAGACGCCGTGCCGCTACCGCCGGTCGGACGCGATGTGACTCCGGGGCTCGGGTACGCGGCTCGCGGCCCCGAGTCGCACCCGCTCGCCGTCGTCGTTCCGTCGGACATGTTGCGGCCCTTGGCCGCCACCGGCGCGGACGGAGTGGAAGTCGACGTCGCGACCGTCGCGGCCGGACTCACCGTCGAGCGCTACGGCGATCGTTTGATCCTGAGCGGCGACCCCGAGATGCAGATCCTCGGCGATGCGATCCACGGTTTCCTCGCCGCCGACCGTCCGACGCTCGATACGGACGAACGTCGGGACATCGCGCGCGGGATCCTGGCGCGTTGGGGCGTCGCGTTCGCGCTGCAGCCCGACGACCTATTGCGTGCGAGCGATCGGCTCCGTGCTTGGGTGGATGCGCGTTTTCCCGGCGCCATCTGGCATCGCGAATGGCCGCTGCTCCATCGCCAACCGAATGGCACGATCGTCCGCGGCACCGCCGATCTCGTGATCGAGCACGCCGGCGGCTACGCAGTGATCGATCACAAGAGCTTCCCCGGATCAGCGGAACAGGCGGCGGTTCGCGCGGTGGGCTTCGCCGGCCAACTCGCCGCCTATGCGTCAGCAGTCACTGCGGCGACCGGCCGGCCGGTGACGGGGTGCTTCGTGCACTTGCCCGTGCTGGGTGCCATGGTGCCGCTGACGGTCGATTAGAAACGCTTCAGTTAGCGCCGGTACTCGATCACCCGCTCCTCGGTCTTCACCGTCTTCGCCTCGTTTCGAATGGTTTCGATGCTGGGCTTGGTCTGCGACGCGTCGTCTCGCGCCTCCGCCGACTCGGCTTTCACCTCGGCGAGCTGGGCGTCGACGAGGGCTTCCTCGGCGAGCCATTGCGCGGCCTTGTGATCGTCGCTCGAGCCGCTCTTTGGCCCTCGCGAGCTTCTCGCGCGCGAGCGTGAGCTCGAGCTCCGCGTGTTGGGGCGCCGTGCTCTCATCGGCCTGCTTGACCGCCAGCTCAGCCTTGGCGACGGCAGCGATGGGTTTGCGGTGGGCGCTGCGGCCGCCGGCGAGCAGGCCAATGGCAACGGCGGATGCTGCAATCTGAAAAGGAAGTCGTCGGTGCATGTCGTCGCCTCTGAGGTCGCTGTTGCGAACTCACTCGGAGCAGGCACCGTGCCACGTCAGGGAACGCTCAATCGCGGGCGATCTACGGACGGGCGCTCAACAAAGTCGGAAGTGTGCAGAAACTTCAAAAAAGGGGCGGCGCGTTCGGCGCCGCCCGCAGGACACTCCCAAGGCACTGAAAGGCTTTGGTTAGCGATGACCGCGATGACCGCGATGGCCGCCACCATGCCATCCACCGCCATGTCCACCGCCGTGTCCACCATGCCCGCCGTGACCACCCCATCCACCATGCCCCCAACCGCCGCCGTGACCGTGACCGTGGCCGAGATACACCGTGCCGTACCCGGATCCGTAGTACGACGGGCCGTAGTACGACGGGCCGTAGTACGAGTAGGAAGGCGCGTAATACGCGCGCGGATAGTAGGCCGGAGCCGAGTAATAGACCGGCGGCGGGGGTGCATAGAACGTGACACCCGGGAAGGGAATGCCGATCGAGATGCCCACACCGGCGTGGGCTTTGGGAACACCGATCGCCAACAGGGCGGCGAATACTGCGGCTCCAGCGAACGCAAGCAGGGTCGTCTTTTTCATGATCGTGAGGACCTCCTTTCCTCGCTGAGACACCAAACGCATCCATGATGCCCGAGTTGCGATCGTAGGCAAGTTTCTCACGACGGATGGCTGTGCCATCGTACACGCCGTGACGGAGCGCAGCTCCGAGGCCCTCGCTTTGTTGGAGGGCTCGTCTGTTCCCAAAGGAGGGAATTTCTCGATGGCATTTGGAAAGATCCTGCGAGTGCGGGTGAGCGCTATGGCGGTGGCAGCAGCGGCGGTCGTCGTCTCTGCCACGATCGGCGCGTCGGCCGTCAGCGCCCAGGACTCGCGCGCGGTTGGTGTCACGCCGCCGCGATTGTCGTTCATCGACGGCGAGGTGTCCTACTGGCGCCCTGGCGCGGAAGACTGGGCGCCGGCCCAGATCAACACGGCCTTGGCGGCGGGCGACTCGCTGTACGCCGGGGAGTCTGGGAACGTCGAGGTCGAGATCGGGACGCGCGCGTACGTCCGCGCCGGCTCCGCCACCGAGCTCGGCGTCGCGTCGCTGGAAACCGGCTATCTGCAGTTGCGGGTTCCGTCGGGTCATGCGGTGCTCGACCTCAAGCGTCTGCCCAACGGGCAAGAGGTCGAGGTCGGTACCCCCAACGGAGCCTTCCTCATCGAGCACACCGGCTACTACCGTTTTGACGTCGACGAGCAGTCCACCCGCTTCTCCTCGCGGAAGGGTGGTATCGCACGAGTCGTTCCGGCGGGCGGTGCGGAGCTCGAAATCGGCAGCGGCCAGGACGTCGTCGTCACCGGGACCGAGACCGCTTCGATTCAGCGTGTGGCCCCTCCGGCCGACGACGCCTGGGATCGTTGGAACTACGACCGTACGGGGCAGCTCGGCCCGCAACCGCGGAGCGAGCAATACGTGTCGCCGGATGTCGCGGGCGTCGACGACCTCGATCGCTACGGTGATTGGCGGGAGACCCCGAAGTACGGGAACGTGTGGGTGCCGCGCGACGTGGGCGGCGACTGGGCGCCGTACAGCGACGGCCGCTGGGTGTGGGACGGCTATTACGGTTGGACGTGGGTCGACTACTCGCCGTGGGGTTGGGCGCCGTACCACTATGGTCGGTGGTGCTGGAACGATGGGTATTGGGGCTGGGCTCCGGGTCCCGTCATCGCGCGCCCTGCGTACTCGCCTGCGCTCGTCGCCTTCTTCGGGGGCGGTGGCGTCAACGTGTCGGTGAGCGTCGGGACGCCGTTCGTCAGCTGGGTCGCGCTCGGATACGGCGAGCCGGTCGTGCCGTGGTGGGGACCGCGAGGCTTCGTCGGCCGTCCGTACTGGGGCGGGTGGGGTGGCGAGCGCTACGTCAACAACGTGCAGATCAACAACACGACCATCATCAACGTGAACAACATCAACCGCTACGACAACTTCCGGAACCGCGGCGCGGTGATTGGCGTCGAGGGTGACCGGTTCGGCCGCGGTGGCCGCATCGAGCACGTCCGGGTCGACTCGGATCGTTTTCGCAACCTGCGCCCGGTGCGTGGCGAGCTCGGCGTTCGGCCTGTGCGCGAAAGTCTGGTCGCGCGTCCCGGTCGGGGCGAGCGGCCGCCCGATCGTATTCAGAATCGCCGCGTCGTCGCGACGCGTGCGCCGCAAGATCCGGCGCGCCAGCCGCGCGCATCCGGTCTCGTGCAACCCAATTCACGGCGCCAACCCGAGCCGCGGATCGTCTCGCCGACGCGTGAGCGCTCGCAAGGACGTGACCTGACGCGCGATCGCAACGCGCCGCCGCCTCGCGGCGGCGTGGAGCGGGGCTCAGTCGGTGAACGTGGACAGGGCCGCAATCCGGACGTTCGGGGTCGAGCGGGTCGTCCCGACGCCGTCGAGCGTGGCTCTGGCGGCGAGACCAATCGGATCGAGCGGGTTCCGAGCGCGCGTGGTCAGGACGGGGCGATGCGGCGCGCGCCGCAGCCGCCGGCGAGCAATAGCGGCGCCCTGCGCGAGGGCAATGACCGCGCGCCGCGTGAGCGCGATCGGAACGGGCGTGAGGTCCAGCAGCCCGGCACGCGGGGCTCGACGCGTGAGCCGGCTCCGCCGTCCCTCACGCGTGATCGCCGGCAGCAGCAGCGCGAACGCAACACGGGCGATCAGCCGGTTCGCGTTCCTGAGTCGAACGACGTGCGTACTCGTTCCGGGTCGCGTGGCGGGGACACCAACGTCGCGCCGCCCACTCGCGAGCGCTCGCGTGAAAATCAGGTTCCGCGCGACGCGGCGCCGCCGCAGGGCCAGGGCGGCAACGACGCGCGCGAGCGTGGGCGGAGCCGCGTCGAGCAGCCGGAGCGGACTCGTGAGGTGGCCCCGCCGCGCCAAGAGCGGCAACAACCGCAACGGGTGGAGCAGCAACAGCAACGCGCGCCCGAGCCGCAACGGATGGAGGCGCCGAAGCGGTCGGAGCGTTCATCGGGTGGCGAGCAGCGTCAGATGCGTGAGCCGCCCGTCGAGCGGCAGTCGGCCCCGCGCAAGGAGCGGCAGGAAGCGCCTCGCGTGGAGCAGCAGGCTCCGCGTGTTGAGCGACAGCAGGGCCCCCGAAAAGAGCGCCAGGAAGCGCCGCGTGTGGAGCGCGGCGGCGGAGAGCCGCGCGGTAACAATGAGCAGGGCGGGGGCGGTAGCCCGCGGCAGGATGGCGGCGGTGACCCCAAGCATCGCAAGCGCGACTGAACGCGACTGTAGCTCAGCGTGACGCCGGGGCGGCGGTTGGCAACGACCGCCGCCCGCGCACGTGTGGCTCATTGAGTCGGCGGCTCCGACCCGCTAAAGCGCGCCGCGAGGGGGGACATCGCATGGCACCAACGGTGACGGCGTTGCTCGGGTTTGCGGCGTGGTATCTGGTCCTGACGTTCGCGCTCGGTTTTTTCCGTACCGGGCTCGTGCTCTCCGGCAAGAAGGCCGCCAACGATTTCGCAACCGACGGCTCCGACGTCGGCGCGTTCGGCCGGCGCTTGAATCGCGCGCGCGACAATTGCTTCGAAACGCTCCCGCTTTTCGGCGCGATCGCGCTCGCAGCGCTGATCCAGAACAAAATCGCTGTCATCGACCCGCTCGCGATGTATCTTCTCTATGCGCGTATCGGCCAATCGCTCACGCACGTCGTCTCGATCAGCATCATGGCGATCAACCTGCGGTTCGCGCTCTTCATCGTCCAACTCGTGATCTACACGATCTGGGTCGTCCAACTTCTCGGCTGAGGAACTCATGGCGGGAACGACACCGCGTACGCCCATCGGCACTCGATGGGAGCGCTATCTCGCAATTCTGGTCGGCGTGGTCATCGGCTACTTCGTGGGACGGATGTTCGAGGATCGCCTGGGGTGGCAGGACGCGCGCATGGTGACCATGCCCGTCGGCGGCCTGCTCGCCGGTGTGCTGGCGCGCTTCACACTCGATCGTTTCCGCGATCCCGACGAGGGCAGTCATCTGCGGAGGGTGAAATGAATCGATCGATCTTGGCAGTGTTGGCTGGCGTCGCGGTGCTCCTGGGCGCTGGCACCGTGCGCGCCGACGAGACCTGCATGTCGCCGTATCTCCCGAAGATCACCGGACAGGAGGATTACCTCTACGTCTGGACGCTCGGCATCGAGGGCGTGGGCGACGGCTCCGACAAGCTGGTGACCATCGGCGCCAATCCCAAGAACGCCAAGACCTACGGCACGATCATCTCGAAGGTGTCGGTCGGAGGCCGGTTCGAGGCGCATCACGGCGACTTCGACGACGCCCGCCGTCACTTCTGGGTGAGCGGCCTCGACGACAAGAGCAAGATCTGGATCTTCGACGTCGCCGCCAATCCCGAGAAGCCGAAACTGCTCCGCACCATCGACACCTTCGTGCAGGACACCGGCGGCGTCGTCGGTCCGCACACGTTCTTCGCGCTCCCCGGACAGATGCTGATCACCGGTCTCTCCAACTCGGCCGACCGCGGCGGCCGTACGGCGATCGTGGAGTACAACAACGCGGGTGACTTCGTGCGCACGATCTGGATGCCGAAGGGCGCCGAGTACGGGTACGACGCGCGCGTGCAGCCACGCCTGAATCGCATGCTGACGTCCTCGTTCGCGGGTGCCGCCAACTACATGCGCGACTTCGGCGAAATGGCTGCGGATCCTGACGCGATGAAGCACTTCGGCAACACCATGGTGGTGTGGGATTTTCATGCGCGGAAGCCCATCCAGACGCTCGAGGTGCCGGGCGCGCCGCTCGAGATTCGCTGGGCGCTGCAGCCACGCCACAACTACGCGTTCACCACCACGGCACTCACCTCCAAGATCTGGCTCGTCGAGCAGAAGGACGACGGCAGCTTCGGTGCGCGCGCGGTCGCCGACATCGGCGATCCGAAGCAGCTGCCGCTCCCCGTCGACATCAGCCTGTCGGCCGATGACCGCTATTTGTTCGTCGACACCTTCATGGACGGCACTTGCCGCGTCTACGACGTGAGCGAGCCGTCGACACCGAAACTCGTCGCGACCGAGAAGGTCGGGTCGCAAGTGAACATGGTGTCGCAGACGTGGGACGGGAAGCGGCTCTACTTCTCGTCGTCGTTGCTCTCCAAATGGGACAAGAAGGGGAAGGACGATGAGCAGTTCGTGAAGGCCTACGGCTGGGACGGCACCAAGCTCACGCAGACCTTTGCCATCGACTTCAAGAAGGAAGGCCTCGGCCGTCCGCACCTCATGCGTTTCGGCCAGGCGCAGTTCTACAAGAATCAGGTCTTCGCGGGAGGCGAGGGCACGGCGACGGTTGCGGCGGCGCGCTGACGGGGTGGTGATGGTGGCGAGAGCCGGAGCGGCACTCGGCCTGATCGTCACCGTTGGTGCCCTTGGTGTCGCGCCCGTCGCGCGCGCCGAGGTCGCGGCCCCCGAGCGGCTACAGAACGTCGATCGCTCGACGCTCTCGTTCACCTACGAGCCGGGCGTCTTCGAGCCGCAATACACGCCGCCGGCTCCCGGTACCTACGAACTGCCCGTGATTGCTCGCATCGAGGATCACCCGGTGATCGGTTCCGACGGCGACGCGACGATGCTGTTGGCGCTGACTGGCGAGCATCTCGCGGTCGTCGCCTTCATCTATACGTCGTGCGTGGAGGCCGTCGGATGTCCGGTGAGCCATGCCGTGCTGCACGGGCTCGATCGCGCGCTCGCCGACGATCCGGCGCTCGCGAAACGCGTCAGGCTCGTTACGCTCAGCTTCGACCCCGATCGCGACACGCCCGCACAGATGGCCGCGCAGCGGAAGCTGCACGAGCCCCGCACCGACTGGCGCTTTGCGACGACGGCCGGTGGCGAAGGTCTGCAACGCCTACTCGACGACTTCGACCAACCGGTGGCGAAGCTGCGCTACGAGGACGGCACGTGGACCGGCCTCTTCCGCCACGTCCTGAAGGTCTTCCTTCTCGACGGGCAGCACCGCGTGCGCGCGATCTACAGCACGGGCTTCCTGAACCAGGCGCTCGTGCTGAACGACCTGAAGACGTTAGCCGCCGAGTAGGCCGAGGCGGTTCGCGATGTTGTTGCGCTGCATGTTCGAGGAGCCGCCGACGATCGGCATGCAGACGACGTCGCGCACGTAGCGCTCCATGTCGTACTCGGACGCGCAGCCGTACGCGCCGAGAATCTTCTGACATGCGAGCACGATGTCGACGGCCGTCTCGCCGATGAAGAGCTTTGCCATCGAGGTCTCGACGCTGCACGGCTTCTTCATGTGTGCGAGCCAGGCTGCGTGGTAGAGCATGTGCTTGCACGCCTGCAGACGCGTCCGCGCGTCGACGAGCGCATGACGCACGGACTGGTGGCCAGCGATGGGCTTCCCGAACTGCACGCGCTCTTGCGCGTAGGTCCAGGCGTCGTCGACGGCGGCCGTCGCGATCCCGAGCGTGACGGCGGTGATCTCGAGCTTCTCGACGTCGAGGGCCGGTCCGGCGAGCATCCGCCAACCGTTGTTCCATCCGGCCTCGCCCCCGACGATCCGATCCGCCGGCACGACGACGTCCTCGAGCGTGACGTCGGTCGTCTCCGCGTAGCGCAGGCCGAGATGGTCGATCGTGGTGATCGTGATGCCGGGGAGCGACAGCGGCACCAGCACGAACGAGAGATTGCGATAGCGGGGCGCGTCGCCGTCCGAGCGGACGAGCGTGTACATGTAATCGGCGACCCGCGCCGCCGTGCACCAGCGTTTGGTCCCGTTGAGCACCACGCGCGCGCCGCCGTCGATGCGACGCGCGGTCGTTGCGACGCTTGCGAGGTCGCCGCCGACGTCGGGCTCGCTCAGGCCATAGGCGAACAGGATCTCGCCGCGGGCGAGTCGCGGCAGCAGCTCGCGCTTCTGCTCCTCGGAGCCGTTCTCCGACATGTTCAAGCCGCCGTAGAACGCGCAGTGAATGAAGGGACCGGCGATGGCGGCGCCGCGGCGGGCCAGCTCGTCGATGACGGCGATCGCCGCCACGATGTCGCGGCCGCTTCCGCCGTACTCCTCGTCGATCGTGAGCCCGCAGACGCCGAGCGCCGCCAGTCGGTCGAAGACGCCGCGGTCGAACGTGCTGGCCTTGTCCCATGCGCGCAGCTTCTCGCGCGGCATTTCGGCCGCGGCAAACCTCTTCAGCGTGTCGCGGAGCTGCGTGATGTGCTCGGGCTCGTCGGTGAAATACATGGGATCAGGATTTCGGCTTGGGCTTGCCCGGCGAGTAGATCGTGGTCGGCAGGGTCGACACTTTGTTGCCCTTCGACGCGACCCCATAGACCTTGCTGTTGCCGCTCTTCTCGACGGTGTCGATGCGGATGACGGCGTGCAGCGGCACGAGCGTCCGTTCGACGCCCGCAAACTCGATCTTGAGCTTCTCCTCGGACGGATCGACGACCACGCTCGAGCGCTCGCCGAACAGCACCCCCTCGATCTCGATGAACCCGAAGAGATCACCCTGTCCGACCTTCTCGCAGTAGACCTCGTAGACGTCTTGGTCGTTCCGAAAGGTGACGCGATAGACGCGTTTCTTCGCCATGGGCGGCGAGAGTACGGGCACGCGGGGGGATCTGGCAACCGGTCCGATTCGCGACACCTCCGATGGCGCCATCGTGGCGCCTCCGATGGCGTGTCCGCAGCGCCTCCGATGGCGCCATCGCGGCGCCTCGATGGCGCCATGGTGGCGCCTCCTATAGCTTCGTCCGCCATGACCGATCCTCGCGGCCAGGCGGCGCTCGACCAGTTGGTTTCGATCCTCGACCTCGAAGAGCTCGAGCTGAACCTCTTTCGCGGGCGCACGCCGAAAGAGGATCGCGTGCGCGTCTTCGGCGGCCAGGTCGCCGGCCAGGCGCTCGTCGCCGCGGGCCGCACGGTCGAGGACGGGCTCGTCGTGCACTCGCTGCACTCGTACTTCTTGCGGCCGGGCGACCCGTCGATCCCGATCGTCTATCAGGTCGAGCGTCTGCGCGATGGCAAGAGCTTCACCACCCGACGCGCGACGGCGATCCAGCACGGCCTGCCGATCTTCAACCTCTCGGCCTCGTTTCAACGTCCGGAGCAGGGCATCGAGCATCAGCTCGACAAGCCCGAATCAACGGATCCCGATACGCTCCCGACATTTCGCCAGCGCGTCGAGCCGTATCTCGAGAAGGTGCACCCCGACCTCAAGAAGTGGCTGCAGCGCGAGCGGCCCATCGACATGCGCTACGTGAACCCGCCCGACTACCTGCACCCCGAAAAGCGACCGCCGCACCAGCAGGTATGGATTCGTGCGGCCGGCACGCTGCCCGACCAGCCGTTACTGCTGCATCAGTGCATCGTCGCGTACGCGTCCGACATGACGCTGATCGACACCGCGACCCTGCCGCACGCGATCCCGTGGTTCGACCCGAAGGTGCAAATGGCGAGCCTCGATCACGCGATGTGGTTCCACCGTCCCTTCCGTGCCGACGAGTGGCTGCTCTACTCGCAGGAAAGCCCGACCGCGACCGGCGCCCGCGGCTTCACCACCGGGCGGCTCTACACGCGCGACGGCGTGCACGTCGTGTCGGTGGCGCAGGAAGGGTTGATCCGCCAGCGCGCCGACGTGAAGCGCCCGCGCTAGGGCGACGGGCGGGACGTTCGCGAGCTACTGCACCTCGATCGACGACGGCACGATGGTGCCGAAGCTCTGGGCGACGAAGCCGTTGCTGGACGCGCAGCCCGCTTCGAAGACATCGGCGTAGTAGTCGAACCCGAGATGCACCTTCAGGGTCTTGGCGACGAAGGCCGGACCGGTGAGCGGCTCCGTGATGAAGGTCAGCGTGTGGGTATCGGTGTCGTAGGACGCGAAGGCGATGTGCGCGCGGCTCCTCGAGACCGTCATGGGCTTCCCTGCCGCGTTGACGCCGCGCCACGTGACGAGCAGACGCGCGTTCTCGAAGGCCGGTATCGGGCTGGTGAGCGCGGCGCAATTGCCGTTGCGGAGGCGCCCGGTGAGCTTGAACGCGACGCCGGTGATCGGCGCCTTGCCGCCCAGTACACCCGCGGTGTCGCAGCTACTGCCGAGGTTGGTGACGGCGATCCCGAGGTTGCGGGGGTTCGCGTCGATCTGTGGACGGAAGAGGATGCCCTTCGGGTGCGCCGCGTTCACGTCGGAGAAGATCGCGCACGAGATCGTGCCGTCCGGAGGAGGAGGCATGGCGACGGTCGACGGCGGCGACGAGACTATCGTGAGCACGGCGGCGGCGAGCAGGGAAACGAAGCGCATCGGGTCTCCTTGGCGTGAGGTGGGCCGGACTCTCGCACGCGCGCCTGCCGACGGTCCATCGAAATCTACACGATCCGCGACGCGTGGCCCTGCCAGTACCGGTCTTTGAGCAGCCGCTTGTAGAGCTTCCCGGTCGGATGCCGCGGTAGCTCCGCTTCGAAGTCGATCGAGCGTGGGCATTTGATCGGCGAGAGGTGCTGACGGCAGAACGCGATCAGCTCCTCGGCCAGCGCCGGGCCGGCGTCGTTCATGTCGACAGGCTGCACGACCGCTTTCACCTCTTCGCCGAAATCCTCGTTGGGGACGCCAAAGACGGCGACGTCTTGCACCTTCGGGTGCGTCACCAACAGATTCTCGGCTTCCTGCGGGTAGATGTTGACGCCACCGGAGATGATCATGTTGGCCTTGCGGTCCGTCAGATAGAGGTAGCCGTCGGCGTCGACGTAGCCGATGTCGCCGATCGTCGACGCGCCGTCGGGTCGGCGGCTTGCCGCGGTCTTCTCGGCGTCGTGCAGATACTCGAAGCCACCGCCCCCGGCGAAGTAGATGGCGCCGGGCTCGCCGATCGGTTGCTCGTTGCCGTCATCGCCGATGATCTTCACCGTCCCGAGCAGCGCGCGACCGACCGAGCCCTTGTGCGCTAGCCATTCCGTCGCGTTCAACGCGCAGAGGCCGTTGCCTTCGGTGCCGCCGTAATACTCGTGGATGATCGGGCCCCACCACTCGATCATCTGCTCCTTCACGGGGATGGGGCAGGGCGCGGCGGCGTGGATCGCGGTCGTCAGGCTGGAGAGGTCGTAGCGCCGGCGAACCTCGGCGGGGAGCTTGAGCAGTCGGACGAACATCGTCGGGACGACTTGCGTGTGCGTGATGCGGTGCTGCTCGATGAGACGCAGGAACTCCTCGGCATCGAAGTGCTCCATGATCACCGACGTGCCGCCGAGGCGCTGCACGGTGAGGTTAAAGCGCAGCGGGGCGGCGTGGTAGAGCGGCGCGGGCGAGAGGTACCGCACCTCGGGGCCCATTGCGTAGAGCGCCGACACGAACGCGATCAGCGCATTCGGGGTGCCGAGCGGATCGCCGCGCAACGGAAACTTCACGCCCTTCGGCCGGCCGGTCGTTCCGGACGAATAGAGCAGGTCGGTCCCTTCGCGCTCGTCGGCGATCGGCGTGTCGGGCGCGTCCGCGACCGCGGCCTCGAACGACTCGTAGCCCGGGATCGCGCCGTCGAGCATGAGCTTCCGTCGGACGTTGGGCATGCGATCGCGGACGGCCTCGGCGAGCGGCGCCAGTGCCTTCGACGTGACGAACACCTGCGCGCCGCAGTCGTTCAAGATGTACTCGAGCTCGCCGGCGGTGAGGCGCGTGCTGACGGCCGTGTAGTAGAGGCCCGCGCGCTGCGCGCCCCACACGATCTCGTAGTAGCGCGCGTGATTCTCGAGGCAGAGGGCGATGCCGTCGCCGAACGCGAGGCCGGAGCGACGCAGCACGTGCGCGAACCGATTCGAGGCGGCTTCGAGCGCGCCGTAGGTGACGGTTTCCCCGCCGTCTTTTCCTCCGCCGCTGGCGGCCATGGTGTATGCCGGCTTCTCGGGATGGGTTGCCGCGTGCGCGCCGGGATACATGGGTCGGCGCTCAGTCGTGATCGGGGTGCAGGCGGCGCTTTGGATGGACGCCGCTCGTGTGGCCCATGAAGGGCGGGTGGATCGAGTAGCCGATCAGCTCCTGCACGCGCTCGGAGAAGGTCGCGACGAGCTCCGGCGGGATCGCGAGCGTGTAGTTTTCCTGTTGGCGCGCCCACGGCTCGCAGTACTGCGTCGAGAGCGCGAGCCGCGGTGCCTGGCTGCGATTGGCGCCGCCGCGGTGCCAGAGCGTCCCGAGAAATACGATCGCCGATCCGGCCGGCATGATCGCCGGCTTCAAGCGCGGATCCGCCGCGCTCGGCGCAGTGGCGGCCCGCATCAACGTGTTGGCGTCGCCGACGGCGCCGCGACCGAAGCGCGACTCCTGCGCGAAGTCCTCCGCCGACACGATGCCGCCCGGCACGTCATCGCCCCAGAGGTGGCTGCCCGCGAGCACGTCGGTCGCGCCGTTCTCGGCGGTGAAATCGTCGATTGCGATGATGGTCGCGAGGCTGACCGGCGGGCGCGGCCGCGGAAACGGGTAGAAGCTGTCGTCGTAGTGCACGCCCTGCGCGACCTCACCCGGATGAATGCAGATCGCCTGCGCGGCGGTGAGGAGATAGTTCGGTTGCAGGAACGCGTCGCAGAT
>JBDSJB010000419.1:0-6250 GCA_039917665.1 Binatia bacterium | reverse complement strand
GTGTACGGGTCGGAGTAGCCGACGCTCTGGCCGTAGATCTCGGCGCGCCGATCGGCCGGAAACGATTGGTCGAGTCGGCGATAGCGCGCCTGCACGATCGCGCTCACGACGGCGCGGAGCGCGCGCGACGGCACCATCGACGCGAACAGGTCGAGCATGCGGCCGTCGCCGTCGGCCATGAGCGGGCTCGCGAGGCGCGCGTGCTGATAGCCGAGCGTCACGGGATCGCCCGCGACTTGCATCACCCAGAGCTTGCCGCGCCGCGCGAGGTAGGCGCCGTCGACGCGCGCGGTCGTGCCGGCGTAGGTGACGGTGCTCGGGATCGGTGGCGGCAATACCGGCGGGTCGATGCGCGTCGCGGCGTCGAACGCCCACGCGCCGACGACCGCGCCGACGGTGAGCACGAGCAGGCGCCGTGGCCATCGCCATGCGCGCCGCGGTCGCGCCGTCGTCGCCGTCGTCATGGAGCGGAAACTTACCATTAAAATCGAATTGACAGCTCCGGGGCCCGTTCGTACAAAGCGCGCGGCGCATGCGGCACCGTCGGAATACGGCGCGCCTCGCAGCGGACGACACGAGCGACCCGATCGCCGTCGACTGGGGAAGCGTCGAGCTTCCCGATGCGTGGCCCGACCAGTTGGATTTGCGACATCCTTCGCAGCTGGCGGCGTACGTCCGCGGCTGGTTCGGTGCGCGCCGTAAGGTCGAGATGCCGGAGGGCATGCCTGGCGCCGACCGACTTCCCGGCTATCTCCGGCAAGAGTTCCACCATTTGCCGAACGGGACGTACTCGAAACGCCACGCCGACGGCTACGCGCGCTGGTTCGATCGATTGATGTTGGGGCAGGTGGTGGAAGCACGGACGCGCCTCGCCGCCGAGCTGGCGGATTGCCGCGCGGTGCTCGACGTCGGGTGCGGGATCGGCAGCCTCGCGGGCGCCATGCATGCGGCGGGCATTCCCGACGTGTGGGCGATCGAGCCTTCGCCCTATCTCCTGCAGATCGCGGCCGACCGTCATCCCGAGGTGCGCTTCGTGCAGGGTGTCGTCGAGCAGAGCGGATTCGCGACGGCGCGCTTCGACGGCATCGGCGCGTGCTTTCTCTTCCACGAGCTGCCGACCCGCGTCGCCGACGCCGCGCTCGCCGAGATGCATCGCATGCTGGTCCCCGGCGGGCGGTTGGTGATCGCCGAGCCGTCGCCGGTCCAGTTCCACGTCCGCGACTGGCGTGCGCTCCTGCGACGCAGCGGCCGACGCGGCCTCTATTTCTTCTTCCTCGCGAACTGGATGTACGAGCCGTTCGTGCCGGCGTGGCACCGTCGCGACGTCGAGCCGTGGCTCGCCGCGCATGGATTCGAGCAGACGGCGGACGAGCACGGGATGCCGATTCGGTTCATCACCGCGCGTCGCCGCGGTTAACGTCGCAGGATCTTGCCGCCGGCCGTCTTCGCGATGCTCGCGACGGCGGAGATCTCGACCGGGACCTTGTAGGGCGAGAGCTCGCGGGCGCAGTGCTGCGCGATCGCGTCGCGGTCGAACGCGGCGCCCGGCTCGAGCACGACCTCGGCATGCGGCAGCTCACCGAGCTTCGGGTGCGGATGCGCGAACACGCGTGCTTCGACGATGCCGGGGCAGGTGGCGAGAACGGCCTCGACTTCTTCGGGGAAGAACTTGAGGCCCGCGACCACGATCGTCGACTTCCGCCGGCCCTGGAGCGTGAGTGCGCCGCTCGCGTCGAGCGTGCCGACGTCGCCGGGCATGAACCATCCGTCTCGGAGGGTGGCGGCACGCGGTGTCCAGGGCGCGTAGTACGCGTCGAAGAGGCCGGGGCCGCGGATGCCGACCTCGCCGCTGGCGCCGGCACCGAGCCTGCGGCCGTCGTCGGCGAAGACGGCGACTTCGTAGCCGGGGACGGGACGCCCGACGCTCCCGGCCGGGATCGCGGGATCGTCGCGCGCATCGATGCACGGCAGGCCGGCTTCGATGATGCCGTAGGCTTGCCCGAGTGGGCGGCCGAAGCGCGCTTCGAAATGCGTCGCCGTCTCTGGTCGGAGCGGTGCCGCCGTCGAGAGCGCCATCCGGAGCGCCGGTAGTGGCGTGGCATCGGCGAGGGCCGTGAGGCGTTCGAGCTGCAGCGGCGCGGCGTAGAGCACGGTCGCGCGCTCGGCCGCGAGTGCCGCGGCCATCTTCGCCGGCTGCGACTCGGGACAGAGCAGGATGTGGGCGCCGGCGCGGAGGTAGGCGGGGATCGTCACCGCGAAGTGGTACGCGAGCGGCAATACCCAGAGCACGCGATCGTCCGGCGTGAAGCGTAGCACCGCGTCGGCGGCGGCGACGCGGGCGAGCGTCGTCGCGTGCGAGAGCACGACGCCCTTCGCGTCGGCCGTCGTGCCCGAGCTGAAGCGGACGAACGCGGGATCGACGGCGGCGAATCCGGCGGGGGCGGATTGCTCGCGGTCGCGCCACAGGAATCTCCACGGCGCGCCGTCCTCGGGCACGCGTATGACGCCGTTCACGTCGATGCCGCGCAGGATCTGCTCGCGCTCGGCGTCGCGGAGATTGCTCGCGATGGGGACGAGGCAGCCGCCGGCGGCGAGGATGCCGAACGCGACGCCGACGTAGGCCAGTGAGTTGCCGCCGACGAGCGCGATGCGTTGCGCGGGCGTGACGCCCGCCGTTCGCAGCGCCGCCGCCACCGAATCGGCGGCTGCCAGAACCTCCGCATACGTGCGCGATGCGCCACTCGCGACATCGGTCAGCGCCGGACGATCCGGGTGCCGGTCGGCCGACTCGCGCAATAGATCGGCGAGATTCACGGCGCCGCCGCGACCCGCGCGGCGGCCCGCCCTGCGGCCTCCCCGGTCGCGAGACACGTCCCGATCACGCGCGCCGAGCCGAGCGCCTCGGACGTGCCGCTGATGCAGCGACCGGCCGCGAAGAGCCGCGTGACGCCGGTCGCTTCGAGGCAGCCGAGCGGGATGTCGTACCAGTCGCCGTCGGCGAGGTACGCGTATTGCGCGCCTGCGGCGCCCTCGCGCCAGAGCTCGATCGGCCAGGACGCCCGAGCCGCCGCGTCGTCGCGGCGTCGCCCGCCGAGGACGTCGTCGCGCGTGAGCCCGCTCCGCCCAATGATGCGACGGCTCTCGCGTACTCCAACTTGCGGCGCCAGGTGGGAGACGAACGCGCCCGCGAACGCTGGCACCTCGCGACGAAGAAAGTCCAGGAGCGCGGCGACGCGCCGACGGGCGGCGCGTTCGGCCGCGGTCAGCCAATCGCCCTCGGATCCGTCGGCGAGGTCACGGAGCGCCAGCTTCGCCACGACCTCGCCGGGACGCGACGTCGGCCGCCAACCGAGATCGCTCGAGCCCGGCGCCAGCTTCCCCGCGGCCTCGGCCGCGCCGATCCGCCGGAGGGTCGCGAGGCTTGGCGCCCCCCGTACCGCCGCGGGCGCGACGCCCTGCAGCGTGAACACGAGCGAGCAGAGCTGGCGCGCGTCGACGGCTGGGGTCTCGCTCGCGGCGCCGGCCGCGAGCGCGGCCACCGCGTCACCGCTGGCGTCGACCACCGCGCCGCATTCCACCTCCGACGGCCCTTCCCACGAGGCGAAGCGGACGCCCGTGACGGCACCGGCGCCGGTCGTGACGCCGGTCAGGTACGCGTGCAGGCGGACGTCGAGGGCGGGCTCGGCGGCGGTGAGGTCGTCGGCGAGGCCGGCGAGCTCGTGCGGCACGTAGGGCACGACGAACGTCCGACCGCGGCGCAGCGGCGGCTCGGTGCCCGGGAGCCGCGCGAGACCGTCGGCGAGCTCACCCGTGAGCCCCTCATTCAGGCGTTCGGGCGGTCCTTCGGCGCGGGTCAGGTAGAGGCCGCAAACGGTGCCGACCATGCCAGCCGTCGCCATGCCGCCGAGGAAGCCGTAGCGCTCTAGAAGCAACGTGCGGGCACCGACCCGGGATGCCGCGACGGCCGCGGCGATCCCCGCGCTGCCGCCGCCCGCGACCACCACGTCGTAGCGCCCGCTCTTCATGCGTCGTTCGGTAGCATGAAACCCGGGAATCATGCTGGCAACGCCGCTGCACCCCGGCTATGAACGCTCAGCGACGAAACGTCTCCGTGCTCCCCACCAACGTCCAAGACCCCGAGTACTTCCACAAAGTCGTCGATTGTCAGTACGCGTGTCCGGCGCACACGAACGTGCCCGAGTACATCCGGCTGATCGCACAGGGTCGGTACGCCGACGCCTACATGCTGAACCGCGAGTCGAACGTGTTTCCCGGCATCCTCGGGCGCACGTGCGATCGGCCGTGCGAGCCGGCGTGTCGGCGCACGCGCGTCGAGGAGAAGCCGGTCGCGATCTGCCGCTTGAAGCGCGTCGCCGCCGACCTGCGTGAGGACGTGAGTGATCGCCTGCCGCAGGCGCCAACGGAGAAGAACGGCAAGCGCGTGGCGTTGATCGGCGCGGGCCCGGCGTCGTTGGTGGTCGCGAACGATCTCATGCCGCTCGGCTACGACGTCACGATCTTCGAGGCGCTGCCCGTCCCGGGCGGCCTCATGCGCTCGAATATCCCGTCGTTCCGCTTGCCGGAGAGCGTGCTGAACGAGGAGATCGGGATGATCCTCGGGATGGGCGTCGACGTCCGCTACGGCACTCGCATCGAGAGCATGCGGGAGCTGCTCGCCGAGGGTTTCGACGCGGTCTTCGTCGGCACCGGCGCGCCGCGCGGCAAGGACCTCGACCTCCCCGGACGGCAAGACGCTGCGGCCAACATCCACATCGGCATCGACTGGCTGCAGTCGATCGCGTTCGGCCACGTGACGGCGATCGGCAAGCGCGTGCTGATCATCGGCGTCGGCAACACCGCGATGGATTGCTGCCGGAGCTCGGCAAGGCTCGGCGGCACGTCGATCACAGTGATGGCGCGGAAGCCGCGGCGCTACTTCAAGGCGTCGCCGTGGGAGCTCGAGGACGCCGAGGAAGAGAAGATCGAGATCCTCGTCGATCACGAGCCGAAGTCCTTCGTGGTCGAAAACGGCCGCCTGCTCGGGATGGAGTTCCAACGCTACCAATCGTCGGAGGGCACCAACGGGCAGCTCGTGCAGAAGCCGCTCGACATGGTGTTCCTCCCGGCTGACGACGTGATCTTGGCCCTCGGGCAGGAGAATGCGTTCCCGTGGATCGAGCGCGAGCTCGGCATCGAGCTCGACAAGTGGGGCGCGCCGGTGGTCGACACGACGACGTTCGCGGCGACGCGGCCCGGTGTCTTCTTCGGCGGCGACGCGGCGTTCGGCCCGAAGAACATCATCTGGGCGGCCGAGCACGGCCACCAGGCGGCCATCTCGATCCACAATCATTGCCAGGGCGTCGCGCTCGGTGAGCGCCTGCCGCGCGGCATGAACCTCGTGAGCGCCAAGATGGGCCTGCACGAGTGGAGCTACAAGAACGACTACAACCCCGGGAAGCGCGAGAAGATGTCGCACGTCGACCTGGTGGAGCGGTTCAAGCGGTTGAACGTCGAAGTGGAGATGGGGTTCAGTCCGGAGCAGGTGGCGCGCGAAGTCGAACGCTGCCTCAACTGCGACATCCAGACCGTCTTCACCGACAAGCTCTGCATCGAGTGCGACGCCTGCATCGACGTCTGCCCGGTCCTTTGCCTCACGATCACGCAGAACGGCACCGAGGATGATCTGCGCGGGCGGCTGAGCGCACCGGCGCCCAACCAGAAGCAGGATCTCTTCGTCTCGGGGGCGCTGCCGCAGACTGGTCGCGTCATGGTGAAGGACGAGGACCTCTGCGTGCACTGCGGCCTCTGTGCCGAACGCTGCCCGACGGCGGCGTGGGACATGCAGAAGTTCGACTTGGTAGTTCCGTACGCGGGGAAACGGGAATGCTCCGCAAGCCGCTAAAGGAGGAGGGGAGCGAGACGCCCGAATTGACTTCGGGCGGCGCGGGCCATCGGAGGATCGGACGCGAAGCGTCCGAGTGCACGGGGCCGGAACAGGAATCGGTGCTTGTGAATGATTTCGCGTTCAAATTGGCGAACGTGAACGGCACCGGCTCGGCGAGCGCCAACGGTCTGCTCATGCAGGCCATCTTTCGGATGGGCATTCCCGTCTCCGGAAAGAATCTCTTTCCGTCGAACATCCAGGGCCTGCCCACCTGGTACGAGATCCGCGTCAACAAGGACGGCTTCACCGCGCGGACCGCGCGCTACGACCTGATGGTCGCGATGAACGCGGAAACCTACGCGCAGG
>JBDSJB010000418.1:0-6237 GCA_039917665.1 Binatia bacterium | reverse complement strand
ATGACGATTCGCAACCTTGTGAATCCTCACCGGCACGTGCGCTCGGTCATGGGGTCGTCGCTCTGCACGATCTACGTTTGGGACCACGCATCGAACCCTGAGCGCATCACGCTATCGACAAAGACGTTCTTCCGTCGCAAGCGGGAGCATTACAAGCTCTTCAAATCGACCAAAGCTGTGATGAAGCAACCGAGCGCCGGTCGCGGCTGGCTGATGCTCGTGCCGGTACTGCTGCTCGTCTCGGGCTTCATGTTCTATCGCGCGTTCACGAAACACGGTGTTGATGCGGTGCCGGTCGCGTCCGCTATGGCTCAAGGTGTGCCCGTCGCGCAGTCCGGCTGGAGGTCCGACCCGCGTCTGGGATTGGTCCCTGAGAAGGTCTCGGGCTGCTTCATGGTCGGCCCGAAGTGCTCGTGCCTCGACGGTGACTTTCAGCCAATCCGCGTTACGGCCGAGCTTTGCAAACAATCCGCGTCGTCGTACTCGGGGTTGGTGAAGTGGCGCCCTCGCGATGCGCTGCCCGCTGCAGCGATGCAAGCGGGTGCCGCTGCGAAGCCCGCTGACCTCTCCGCGTTCAACCCCTTCAAGGCCGCGTCGTCACCCGGAGCGTAGAGTCGCCTCGCGTGGTGGCGTGCCGGCGGAGCCGGCTAAGCTGGAGGCGGAAGTCGAAGCCTCCGGTTAACACTTGCCTCGTTGTGCGCGGAACGGTTTATACATTGTCGCGGCGCGCTCACCAAGGCTCGCCACAAGTAGGGCAAAGCCGACGCCCGTAGAGCCGATCCAGCCCGCGCCGCCAAGAGCTGCGCCGATGGGCTTTCCCATCCGAGCCCGGATCACCTCCCACACATAGCGCTGCTGCTCGCTCTCGGTCATGCCGGCCAGCTCGCACGCCTTCGCCTGCGAAACCAGCGGGAAAGGCCGCGTCCCGGCGCGCCAGTCGCTCAAGCGCTGAGGGCTGACCCCAAGGGCCTCGGCCGTTGCTTTGTCGCTTCCTGTGACCGATTTCGCACGGTCGAGTACTTCCGAGGGTTGCATTGCTTCTCCATCCGGGTGTAGTCTCCGTCCTACTGAAGTTCTCCACTCTGGAGAACACGCTCACCGGAGAGTCATTATGCGACCGCCCGCCGACGTTCAAGCCCCGAAGCGCCAAGGCAAACGCCCGGACGAGAAGCAATTCTCGCTCGACCTCGGCGAGACGGACCCGGAGGTCGCCGCTATGCGGCAGCGGCTCGAAGCGGCCGAATGGAAGGCCGATCAACGCCGCTTCACCGGAGAGGGCCCTACCGGGTTCGGCGCGCTGTGAGTCTGCTCTCGGCGTTCGTCGTGGGTCTCTGGCTCGGAGTGCTCTCCGTCCTGCTCGTGATCGGCGCAGCGCTCCGTCATGGACGCTGACGCGCAATGGCTGCTGGAGTGCCCCGAGTGCGGGCACCACTGCAGCGAGGAGGACGAGCGCGAGTCGTCGTCGGGCCCGTGCATCGAGTGCCCCAACTGCTCGACCTGGACGGCTGCCGATGAAATGGGTCCGGTCGAGGCGTCCACGAGCGACGACGACGCCGACGCGTTCCTGCACGGCACGATCCCGGACGAGGGTGTGGAGGAAACGGCCGAGGAAGCCGATTTCCGGCGCATGACGGCGGCAATGGAGCAGGCCCAGGGGCTGCTTGATGCTGCCGAGACGACGGGCGAGCAGGAGCGCATCCGCGAGGCGATCAATCGCAAGGCGTGGGAGGAAATCGGAATCTTCATCGAGGAGACCGCGTGAGCACGACCGAAGCGGCGGCGCGGAGCGCCGACGCGCAGGGCGCGCGCAGCGCCCCCCGTGCTGTAACACGGGGGGAAGAAAACGCGGCGAAAGTCGACTGGCTGAACGCGACGTTCCCGCAGCCGTCGATGTCCTGGCCGGGGCTGATCGCGCTGCTCGCTCGGATGCTCGGCCGGCCGATTACCGGCGTCGAGGGTGGGGGCCTGCTCGGCTTCGAGTCCACCGTGAAGCTCGAAGCGCATCACGGCCGCGAGCGCTCCGCGATTGGCTTCCTGGCATTCGGCGGCGAGTCGCAGAACGGCCGGTGGCTGCTGTCCCTAACCGGCGTCGGCTGTGGCTTCGTTCGGGATTGGGAAGCAATCGCGGACCTGCTGGAGAGCCTCGAAGCGCGGATCACGCGGCTCGATCTGGCCGTCGATTTCCTCGACGGGGAGCATACCGTCGAGCACGTTCTCGACTGGTATCAGGCCGGGGGCTTCGCGTTCCCGGGCAAGACCGGCCCAAAGAGCAAGCTAGCGGGCGACTGGCTCGGCGAGCGCGACGGGCGCACCGTCTACGTCGGCAAGTCCGAGAACGGCAAGAGCTGCCGCGCGTATGAGAAGGGCCGCCAGCTCGGCGACCCTGAATCTCAGTGGCTCCGCATCGAGGTTCAGTACGGCAACCGCGATCGGGTGATTCCCTTCTCGGCGCTCATCGAGCGTGACGCGTTCTTCGCAGGCGCTTACCCGGTGCTGGAGTCGCTGATTAGCGCTGCCGCGCAGTCCATTCCGACATCGCGCGCCAAGGCGAAAACGTCAATGGCGCACCTGCTCTTCCACCTTAAGCGCTGCTACGGAAAGGTCGTCCATGCGGCGGTCGAGTACTTCGGCGCGACAGACGCTGCCGAGCTGGTCGAGGAGGTCCGAGTGATCGGACTCCCGCGCCGGCTTGACTACTCCGGTGCGGCGGCCGGCGTCCCGTGGGCGGACGTTCTCGCCCAAGTCAGAAGGAAAACGCAATGAAGATGAACATAGTCGGTCTCTCGGCGAGCGCGCCGGGTCAGACAAGCAAGGCGGGTAAGGCCGTCGCGATCGGCGCGCTCTACACGCTCGCACCGCTCGCGCCGGCCTATGCGGAGGGCGGCGTCGAAAAGGGTCAAGTCGGCACGACCTATCGTTGTGACCCGGAGCTGGTGCGGCGCATCGCGCACCTGCCGTTGCCGGTCGTGTGCGAGGTCGAAGTGATGCGGCAGGTTCGCTTCGGCGAGCCGGAAGACATCGTGATGGATGTCCGGCCGCTCGAAACGATCAAGAAGGTCGCGTGATGCTCGGCCGCGTCTTCGCGCACGCGGCGGTCCGCAAGGTCGCCTACGTGATCGTCGGCGCGGTCGGCGCCGCTCTCATCGCTTGGCTCAAGTCCTGAGATTTCGCCGGCAAGGGTTCGGCCCTTGCCGCTGCAATTTCGCAGCTCTGTCCTCGAAAGGTTCGACCATGAAGAAGATTCTCCTCGGCGTGGGCGCGTCGCTCGCATCGGCCGCCACGTTCGCAGCCGGCACCGTGCCTGTCGCCCTGCAAACGGCGATCACCGACAACAGCGATATGGGCGTCGCCATTGCGACGGCCCTCGCCGTCGGCGTCGGCGCGGTCACGCTGCTCGCCAAGTTCTACGGCAAATTCGGCTTCCGCTGATCGAGCCGGGGTCGGCCCCTCGGGGCTGGCCCATTCGTCAACGCTCGGGGAGTCTTGACGCATGGGTGCAACGTACAAAGAGGCGTGCCACGACAGCGCGCTAGAGGCCGCGTCCGCGATGTGTGGCGCGGAGTTCCCGCGCACCGATCTCGACGGCGGCGGCAACGTCCGCGTGCAAACGTGCGCGGTGATCGACGGCGCGACGTTGCAGATTTCCGCCAGCGTCCCCGCGCTGCCCGCGTCGAGCTCAACGACGGTCCCGGTGTCCTTCACGGCGTGCGACCCGATGCAGCACTACATCGAGGTCGCCGACCTCACGGCTGCTTGCACTCTCGGCTTGCTCGTCATCGTCGTCACTCGTATGGCCTTCTGGCCGCTCTGGCAAAACCAATGAGCCAAATACTCGCGATCAAGCTCGCCGTGTTCGCGGCGTTCCTCGTCATGGCGGCAAAGGCGGTGTTCAAGTGACGCGCCGCGCCGCTTTGTTGTTCGTCGTGCTCGTCTGGGTGGCCGCACTTTCGTTCTCGGCGCGCGCGGGCTCCCCCGCGATTACCGGCGCCGCGGCGACTACGGCATGGACGCCGGTCGCCGGTGGCGAGTTTCGGCGGCTCCTCTCGCAGCCGATGACTACGGTTGTCGGGCGCACGTGGACTGCCGAAGCGGCCGGTGCCGTCAGTGCCGCAGAGGTCTCCAGCTTCGTCGCCGCACGGGGTGCGATGTCGGTGTCGTCGGCGGTCTCCATCTCTGCGGCGGAGGCCGCTGCGGTGGTGGGTCGGTGTTTGCTGCAGCCCGTGTGCGTCGCAGCGACGGCGGCGGCGGCGATTGCGTACGAGCACTATCGCGTGAAGCCTGCGGCGTCGGTCACAAATCCGACGGCGCCGAGCCCGTCTGACGTGGTGCAGTGGGACCCCGGCTTGCCTCCGGCCGATGTAAGTTGCATGGGCTATGCAAACGCCGGGCTTGGGCTCAAGTGCTTGAGCGCGCAAGCGTTCTGCAACACACTGAAAGCCGGGTACGAGTCGGGCTATTACGTCACGGGCGGTTCGGTTGCCGCGTCAGGGTCCGGTGCCGACACGACTTGTAACTTCTACAGAGGCAACGGTGATCTGTACGCAAGTACCACGATCGGCGCGCCGCAGCCCGACACAAACACGGCGTGCGTGCCCAACAGTATTACGTTGAATGGGGTGTCCGTTCCGAATGAGGTCGGCTTTGATGGCAAGTGCCGTACGGGCGCTTACTCACAGACGCTCATCGTCGCGGCGCTCTCGGCGATGGTCGCGGCTGCGCCGTTCCTCGGGTCAGATGGCAAGTCTCACCCGCTCTGGAAGGAAGCCGTCAAAGAGTCCGTGGAGACCGGCAAGCAAAGCGCGACCGGTGCTATCACGACGACCGGCCCGGCGACGCAGACAGGCACGGGCACGAGCACGACGACGACCGGCCCAACCGGAACGACGACGACCATGACGACCCCGACCACGAATTACATGTACGACGGCGATACGATCACCTACAACAACACCTTCGTGACGGTCACCAACAACGGCGGCGACACCACGACCACGACCGGAGACGGTGACCCCACAAAACCGGAGGACCCATGCGCTGCGAACCCATCTCGAGCCGGCTGCGCGAAGCTCGGAGACCCGACGACGGACAAGCCGGTGTGGACGCAGAAGCCGGTCACGTATGCGACTGAGGACTTCGGGTTTGCTGGCTCGTGTCCGGCGCCGTGGACGCTGCCGCTTCGAGGCGGCGCCAGCGTCGAGTACAAGTACGACGGGCTGTGCTCGATGGGGCCGCAGCTTCGCGGCTGGATTCTCGTGCTCACGGCGTTCTCTTGCCTGTTCGCGATCGTCTCGCAGACAACCAAATCATGACCATCGCCGCCTTTCTTATCGCGATGGTCGGGCCGTTGCTGTCCCGAATCCTCGTTTCGCTCGGCGTCTCGCTCATCACGATAACCGGCCTCACCGTCGTGGCAACGACGCTCAAGGGTCAGGTGACCGGCGCCATCGGTGGCATGCCCGCTGCGGTGGTGCAGCTCGGGGGCCTCTTCGGACTCTGGGAGGCTGGCGGCATGATCTTCGGCACCATTACGTTTCTGATCGCCTGGAAGGGCACAAGCGGCTTCATGGCGCTGGCAAAGGTCTAGCGTGGCTATCGAGCTGATTACTGGCGCGCTCGGCTCCGGCAAAACAACCTTCATGGTCGCCAAGCGGCTCACAGAGGAGCAGGGCCGCCCGTTCGAGTACGAGGACGCCAACGGCACCATGCGGCCGGCCAAGCGCCGTCTCGTGGTCGCCGGCATTGACAAGTTGCTCGTGGAGCACGAGCGTTTGCCGCACACGCTCACTGGCGATGTGGTCCGCAAGAAGGACATTGAGTTCTGGAATCAGGAGGACGAAAACGGCGAGCCCTTGTTTAAGCGGCTCCCGGAGGACCCGCCGGTCGAGTTCGTGCTCGACGCGAAAGGCTGCCGTCGCGATGTTGAAGCGTCGTTGTTCAACTGGTGGTTGTGGGTGCTGCCCGGGGATCTCATCGTCTGCGATGAAATTCAATACATCGTGCCGCGTGGCACCATGGGTCGTCAGCCGCCGCACTACATCAAGATGATGGAATTTTCTCGCCACTATGGCGCGGACTTCCTCTTCGGCACGCAACACCCTCAACTGCTGGATATGACGATTCGCAACCTTGTGAATCCTCACCGGCACGTGCGCTCGGTCATGGGGTCGTCGCTCTGCACGATCTACGTTTGGGACCACGCATCGAACCCTGAGCGCATCACGCTATCGACAAAGACGT
>JBDSJB010000417.1:0-3986 GCA_039917665.1 Binatia bacterium | reverse complement strand
CGCCGCGATCGTCCGACCGTCGTCGTAATGGATCCGACAGGTGGCGGCGACGCCGAGCGACTGCACGTGCGAAACCCGAATCGCGTCGTCGTTCACCAACGTGCCGCCGCCGCGGCGGAGGTCCTGATTCAGGATCCACTCCATTTGTCCGAGCGCATCGGCGCGCGGCGGGAGCGCGGTCCGCTTGTAGGAGACGTTGGCCTGGAGCGCGATTGCGCGCCGGCTGCCGTTCGCGATCGGCGGCATACTGGCGCCGTTCACGAGAAAGAAGCTCGCCCAATCGATCCAGGTCGTGGTCGCGCCGTTCTCGACCGCGCCGCCGATCGCGGCCGCGTCGGGATGCGCGCGGTGCGCCGCGAGGATGCGCCCGCACCAGTCTGGCGCGACGACGCAATGATCCTCGGTGACGGCCACGATCGCGCCGCGCGAGGCGTCGACGCCTTCCGCACGCAAGCGGAACACGCTCGCCCCCGGCCGGTGCAGAATGCGCAATCGAGGATAACGCTGCTGCGCGTCCGCCGGCACGCCGAGCGCGCTGCCGTCGCCGAGGACGATCTCGCCGTCGGCGTCCGCGATCTGCGCGTGCAACGAGTCGAGACACGGCTCGACCTCGGGCCAGGGCTGCGTGGTCGCGACAACCGCGCTGACTGCGCAAGGCATCGGCGTCATGAAGTCACGATCCGACGCCGGCGAGCGCGCGGGTCAGAGCGGCCGCCGGGACCGCCGCACAGCCGCTGACGTTCTGTCCGGCCCAGAGCGGCGAGAAATCGCCGCGCCCCTGCTTTTCGGCCGCCGCTCGGAGCGGTGCGAGCGCACCCGACGCCAGCGGGAACGCCGGCGGCTTCTCGCTCAGCGGTCCGAGCTCGCGCATCAACCGATTCACGATCCCGCGCGCCGCCCGGCCGCTGAAGAGATTGGTGAGCGCGGTGTGACGGGCGTCGTCCGATTGCAGCGCGGCTCGGTGCGTCGGCGACGTCGTCGCCTCCAGACAGAGCAGGTACGCCGTCCCCACTTGCACCGCCGCGGCGCCGAGCACGAGCGCGGCGGCGACGGTCGCGCGATCCACCACCCCACCCGCCGCGATCACCGGCACACGCACGGCGTGGACGATCTGCGGCACGAGCGTGAACGTGCCCGGCTGCTCCGTCAAATCGTCGGAGAGGAAGTGGCCGCGGTGGCCGCCCGCCTCGCTCCCCTGCGCGACGATCGCATCGACGCCGCGTGCCTCCAGCCAGCGCGCCTCCGCCACCGTGGTCGCCGACGAAACGATCTTCGCCCCGAGCGCGCGTACCTCCGCCAACAGCTCAGGCGTGGGCAATCCGAAGTGGAAGCTCACGACCTCCGGACGCAACGCCGCCAGCACCGGCAGCGCCTCGGCGCCGAACGGCGTGCGCCCCGGGCCCGCCTGAATGCTCGCGGGATCGATGCCCCATTCCGCGTAGTACGGCGCGAGCGCGGCGCGCCACGCGCCTTCGCGCTCGGCGCTCGGCGTCGGGGGCGTGTGACAGAAGAAATTCACGTTGACGGGGCCGCGGGTCTGCTCGCGGATCGTCGTCAGCTCGGCGCGCAGCGCGTCCACGCTCAGCATCGCCGCCGGCAAAGAGCCGAGCCCGCCCGCGTTGCTGACGGCCACGGCGAGCGCACTGCCCTGGACGCCCGCCATCGGCGCCTGGACGATCGGCGCCGTCGTTCCGAAGATGCTCGTCATGCGCGTGTCCTCCGCCAGAGGTCGGGCAAAATCTGCTGCGCGAGATCCGGCCGGACATCGTACCCGATCAGCATCGCCGAATAGACTACCGGGAACACGAAGGAACCCCAGCGCCCAAACGTGCTGAGCGTGTACGACAGCGCGACATACGTCGCGATCAACGTGACGTGCGCCGCGTACATCCCCTGCGAGCGGCGGCGGTCGCCATCGAGATCACCGATGATCGGGGCTGCCTGCGGTGCCGTCCCGATGGCGCCCGGCGTCGTCACCGCCTCGAAGCGATGCTGCGCTTGCGCGCCCGCCGTGAGCGCCATCGCGACGACCGACACCATGAAGCTCGGCTCTTGGACCAGCGCCGGCCACTCGACGCCGGTCGACCAGCCGAAGATGAACGCCGACATGCCGATGGGCACGGTGAGCACGGCGGCGACGGCCCCGAGAAAGATCGCCATGACGACGACGGCCGTCAGCCGCGACACGAGCCAGGTCGCGCGCGGGTCGACGGTCGTCGGGTCGCTCCGCTCCCGGGTGGTCCCGACGATCAACATGAGGCCGAGCGCGAGGTCGAACGCGGTCAGCACGAGATAGCTCGGGATGCTGCCGTGGCGCAGATACAACGGCACGAGCGGCAGGCCGTGCCGCCAGACGGCGAGCCCGATGGCCGTCGCCGACGGTGACTGGGGAACCTCCGTGGGCGCCCCCGGCGCGCGCGCCGCGGCACGCGCCGACGACACGGAAGAACGGGCTCTACGCGATCGGGCCACCTGCGCGCGCATGGTGCCGAGACGCCGCCGCGTCGTCAAAGCGCGGCGCGGCAGCGCGTTGCCGACGGGAGCCTATTCGTTCGCGCAGGCCGCCGCGGCTTCGGTCTTCGAGCCGCCGGGCGCGAGCCACGCGGGGTCGACGGTCTCGATGATGCGGATGAAGAGCGCGTGGGCGTCGTTCGCAGCCTCTCCGTCGTCGTCCTTGGCTTTGAAGGACAGCTCGACGACCGACGGGGATCCACTCTTCTTGTCGTCCTTCGCCACGGCGTACCAGGCAACGAGATCGAAGCCATCGGGCAATCCCGACGTGTCGGGCGCGGGCGTCTGCACCGCTGCGAGCTCCCAGCTCTCCTCGAGCACTCGATGGCAGCCTGCTCCGAGTGGGGTGCTACCCACGAGCGGCAGGAGCGAGTTCGGAAAGCCTTCACGCAAGCGGGCGACGGTGTCCGGAACATCCTTCGTGTCGAGCTTCGCGCTGGCGGAATGCGTCCGGGTGAGCTGCAACGATCCCTCCCCGCCCCGTGCCAGGCCGACGTCCTTCTCCAACTTGGGCTCCCCCGCTCCGTCTTGCATCCAATCCGCTCGGCTCTCCTCCTCCACACGCGCGGCATTACGCGTCCGAAATTTCAGGGTGACGTCGCCGTCCTTCATCGTCGCGGGTACCGACTCCGGACACGCCTCTGTCCCCAGCTTGAGGCGGTGGCGGACGATGTAGCCGGTGCCCGCGAGATAGTCGCCATCGACGTCCAGGAATCGAATGAGCCGACACTTCTTTGGCGTCAGCTTCCAGTCCTGCACGCCGATCAACGTCCACAGCGCCGCGAGCTTGCCCGGCTGCAACATTTCCGGCGCCAAGCGGAGCTTGTACTCGACGCTTCTTTCCAAGCCTTTCTTCGGCTTCTCCTGCGCGCCACTGACGATTGGCAGCATGACGGCGAGCACACCGGCCAGGAACAGCAGCGTCACGACCGTTCGATGTCGGCTCATGCGCGATCCCTCACACGGCCCCATGAGGCCAACAAGCCACGCGGCCGACAAAACGTACTGGAGCCATCGATTCATGCGCCGAGATGAGACGGGCGACGACGACCGCGCGTCCCTCGACCGCCTCCGCGCCGTCTGGATACTGTGGCGCATGACCACGCTCGCCACGCGCGCCCTCGGGAGTGCGGGGCTCCGGGTCTCGGCCCTCGGCCTCGGGTGCGTCGGGATCTCGGAGCTCTACGGCCCCCGCGAGCTCGACGAGTCCCGAGCCATGCTGCGGCGCGCGCGCGAGCTCGGGATCGACTTCTTCGACACCTCCGACGTGTACGGCAGCGGCCACAACGAGGAGTTTCTCGGATCGGTACTCGGACCCGATCGACGGAACGTGGTGCTGGCCACCAAATTCGGGGCGGTGCGGTCGAGCGACGGCCGCAGCTATCGCGTCGACGGCAGTCCGCGCTGGGTCCGCGCCGCGTGCGACGCCAGCCTGACCCGACTCGGCACCGACGTCATCGATCTCTATTACCAGC
>JBDSJB010000416.1:0-21419 GCA_039917665.1 Binatia bacterium | reverse complement strand
CGCCAGGCGAACCCTACGAGCAGTGCAATCGTGAGCGCGCTGGCGATCGCCGACGGCAGACGGGCCGCCCATTCGGTCCGCCCGAAGAGGGCGAAGGCGCTACCCACCATCCAGAAAAACCCCGGCGGCTTGTCGTAATAAGGGACGAAACCGATCGTTGGCTCGAGCCAGTTCCCGCTGATCAGCATCTCGCGGACGGTCTCGACGTAGCGACTCTCGCCGGGATCCCAGAAATCCGGACGCCCGAGGTCGAGAAAGATCGCGAGGTTGACGACGAGGGCGACGCCGAGCACGCCGGCGGCGGCGTGCGCCCGCGAGCGTGAAGGGTGCGGTGAGGCGTTCACGGACGTCGCGACGCGTACCATGGGCCTCGCGGCCCGTCGACACGGGTGGTCGGTATCCCTAGGGAGTTTTTCCCCCCCGCCTGAGTATCCAAGGTCATTGCGGCGAGGTCCGGGCGACGCGCTTAACTCGAACAGTAGGAGGCGTCGCAACAATGATGATGTCCAGTCTCGAACGGCACGTTTCGCGGAATTTCGAGCGAGAGCTCACCCTCGCGTATGACGGCGAAATCCCGCCGCCCTACTATTTCTGGGACATCGGTCTCGCCCGACGCCACAGGCCGAGCGTCTCGCGCCCTGGTGAGATCGAAGCGGTGCTCCCGTACGCCGCGCTCCCCCCGGAGTTCATCCTCGCGGGGGCGATCTCGATCGACGAGCTCGACGAGATCCTCGAACGCCGCGCTCGCCACGAAGAGCACAGCGGCGGCTGATCAGCGTCGGACTCTGATCCGCTCGAAACCGTCCTGCGTCGGGAGCTGCCAGTCGAGCTCGCGCGCGACGGATTCGATGCGGCGAGCGAGCGCGGTCGCGTCGACGTAGTCTTCGGTGCGCGGCGAGTCGACGAAGCGAAGGCCGCCGCTCAGGTCGAGATCCTTCTGGATCTCGCTCCGGACACGGTCGGCGCGCGCGCTGTCGCCGAGGTCGCGCACCGTTTGGGCGACCAGGAACGCGAGCTTGTCGTAGAGCATGTAGCCGCCGCTATTGGTTTCGAACATGCCGGGCACGAAGAGGTCGGTCCGGCCCGGTACGAAGGCGCCGGTGATGAGCCGAGGACGGCCCGAGCGCGTCGCCGCGATCGTCGCAGGGGGCAGGAACGGCACCTCGTGACGGAAACCGGTAGCGCAGAGCACGACGTCGAACGCTTCCGACGTCCCGTCGGCGAAGTGGACGACCTCGCCATCGAAACGGCTGACGTCGGGCTTCATCGCGAGGTCGCCGTGGCTCAGATAGTGGAACACCTGCGTGTTCAGCACCGGGTGCGACTCGAGCGGCTTGTGATCCGGGGCGCGGAGCCCGAAGCGGTCCTGACGGCCGACGGCGAGACGCAGGATGGCGACCAGCAGCGGTTGCCCGAGCCAATTCGGGAGATGAGGGCCTTGCTGAATGAAGGCGTCGACGGGTTGTCCGAAGAGGTGCTTCGGGAAGACCCAATAGCCACGCCGGACGCTCAATGCCGCGCGCGCTGCGACCTTGGCGGCGTCGCAGGCGATGTCGAACCCGGAATTGCCACCGCCGATCACGAGCACCCGCCGGCCGCGCAGCGACTCGCTGCTCCAGTACGCCGCCGAGTGCAGCAGCTCGCCGGTGAACGTTCCGGGATAGGACGGCATCACGGGCAACCATTGCGCGCCGACGGTGGCGACGATGGCGCAGTGCTCGGAGGTAGTGCCGTCGGCGAACGTCACGTTCCAGCCGACGCCCGGGAGTGGCGCGGCGCTCGTCACCTCGGTCCGGAAATGGAGGCCGTCGCGGAGGCCGAACGTGTCGGCGAACGCGCGCAGGTATTCGAGGATCTGGAGGCGCCCCGGATAGTCCGGAAAGGCATCGGGCATCGGCAGGCCGTGGAAGGCGCTGCACGTCTTCGACGAAATGAAGTGCGCCGACTCGTAGATCGGGCTGCCGGGATTGTCGGCGTCCCAAATGCCGCCGAGGTCGCTGTGACGCTCGACCTGGACGTAAGGAACGCCAAACAGCTTGAACGCGCGCGCGACCGCGAGGCCGCCCGGACCGGCGCCGACGATGAGAGTGGGACCAGACATGCGGGGCTGCGATACGACTCCCGCCGCGAGCCGGCAAACCGGTCTTTAGAAGACCGGGTCGCCCTCGCATGCGGCGAGCGTGCGGAACGCGGTGGACAGCTCGCGAGTCACCGGGCCGGGCTCGCCGTTCCCGATGCGTCGGCCGTCGAGCGAGACCATCGGCACGATCTCGGCGCCGGTGCCGGTGAGGAAGCACTCGTCGGCGATGAAGAGGTCGTAGCGGGCGAGGCGGCGCTCGTCCCATTCGTAGCCGGCCGCGAGCGCGAGCTCGCGGATGACGGCGCCGGTGATGCCGTCGAGGGCGCCGTCGGTCGCGGGCGGCGTGAGGATACGGCGGCCGCTCACGGCGAACACGTTGTCGGCCGTGCACTCGGCGACGAAGCCTTCGGGATTCAGCATCAAGGCTTCCGAGGCTCCTGCCTGGGTGGCCTCCATGCGGGCGAGCACGTTCTTGAGATAGTTGAGCGACTTGATGCGCGGATCGACGCTTGCCGCCGGAACCTGGCGGGTCGCGGCGGTGACGACGCGGATGCCGGACGCGTAGTGCTCGGCGGGATAGATCGCGAGACCGGCGACGATGATGATCACGCTCGGATTCGCGCAGGTGGAAGGGTCGAGCCCGAGCGGCCCTTCGCCGCGCGTGACGACGAGGCGGATGTAGCCGTTCGCTTGCTCGTTGGCGCGGACGGTGGCGACGACGGCCGCCGCGAGCGTGGCGCGGTCCATCGGGATCGCGAGGCCGATCGCGTGCGCCGACGCTTCGAGGCGGGCGAGGTGGGCGTCGAGCCGGAAGATGCGGCGCTCGTAGATGCGAATACCCTCGAAGACGCCGTCGCCGTAGAGCAGGCCGTGGTCGAAGACGGAGACGCGCGCTTCGGCGCGCGGCACGAGTTGGCCGTCGATGGAGACGAGCATGATCAGGTCCTCCTTGGTTTCCGCTGCGAGGGGCGCTCGGCGACGACGCGATCGGAGAAGACGTCGCGCCAGCGCGTGAAGTTGGGGCCGTACGTGCGGACGAGGAGGTCGTGGAAGCGCCCGACGATCTTCTGCACGTAAATGTCGTGTTTCAGGTAGTCCTCGGCCGCGGCGACGAAGGCGTGGTTGCGGCTCCAGGCGCCGTGGCCGACGCCGTCGTCCTGCACGAGGCCCATGAGCGCCACGCGCGCATCGGCGCAGAGCGTGAGGCCGCGGCCGCCCTTCTCGCCGTGGATCGTGTCTTTGATCGGGTGCGTATAGACCGCGGCGGCTTCGAGCGGCAGCGTGCCGTAGTCGATGACGGCGACGCGGACCTTGCGCTGATGCGCGGCGGCGATGGCGGGCGCGAGATCGGCCAGCTCCTCGTCCCAGCCGGAGATCAGCAGCGTCTCCTCGGCGCGTTCGACGAGGTGACGGGCGTGCTCGACGAGCGCGGCGCGCCCGTGCACGTTCCAGATGTAGCCGACGGGCTCGTCGGCGCTGATCGCCTCGAGGTCGTCGCGCAGGCCGTCGAGGGCGCGCGTCACCCGCGTGCGGTAGCGGTCGATGAACTCCTCGGGATCGACGGGGACGTAGCTCTTGGCGCGTCCGCCGCCGTCGGTGACGAAGACGACGTCCTTCTCCTGCAGGCGGCCGAGCACCTCGTAGACTTTCGAGCTCGGCACGCCCGAGCTGCGCGCGAGCTCGTAGCCCGTCGCGGGATGCCGCTTCACGAGCGCAACGTAGATCTTCGCCTCGTAGTCGCCGAGTCCGATCTCGCGCAGGCGATCCAACAGCGCAGGCATGGCATAGTCACTACCGTCGTAGTGAATACAGAGTCAAGGTAGCAATGGGCTCGGTGGCGAGGGCGGGGGACCTCTGGTAGTGGGCCGAACGGCCGCGGACGCGGCGGGTTTGGGGGCGGGGCATGGATCGACCAGCGCATCACGGCAACGGCAAGTTTCGGAATCCCGCGGTGCTCGATCGCGGCGGGCTCGGGGTCACGCTGCCGTTTCTCGCGCGCCGGCTCGCGGGATTCTGGCGCGACCGCCCTGGTGCGCCGCCGCGGGTCGCGAACGACGGCGCGTTTCTCCGCGCCAACATGCTCCACGGCACGCCGACCGTCACGTGGGTCGGCCACGCCACGGTCCTCGTGCAGATGGACGGCGTGTCGTTCCTCACCGACCCGATCTGGTCGGACAAGCCGTTTCCGGTGTCGTACGTCGGTCCGAGGCGCTTCGCCGCGCCGGGAATCGCGCTCGAAGCGCTCCCGCCGATCGATTTCGTGGTGATCTCGCACAACCACTACGACCACCTCGATCTTCCGACCCTGCGCTGGTTGGCGGCGCGCGGCACCCGTTTCTTCGTGTCGCTGGGCGACGCGGCGCTCCTCCGCGAGTGCGGGATGGAGCACGTGGACGAGCTCGATTGGTGGGATCGGCGGACGATCGGCGGCGTCGAGGTACACTGCGTCCCGAGCCAACACTGGAGCGGTCGGAAGCTCACCGACGATTGCGCGAGTCTGTGGTCGGGTTTCGTCGTCGTCGGACCGACGCGCCGCTTCTACTTCGCCGGCGACTCCGGGTACTTCGCGGGCTTTGCCGAGATCGGCAAGCGGCTCGGGCCCTTCGACCTCGCGGCGGTACCGATCGGCGCGTACGACCCGCCGGCCATGATGCGCGCGGTGCATCTCGATCCGGAGGAGGCGTTGCAAGCGGGACTCGACGTCGGCGCCGCGCGCATGCTCGGCATTCACTACGGAACGTTCGATCTCACCGACGAGCCGCTCGACGAGGCCCCGCGGCGTTTTCATGCCGAGGGCCGCCGGCGCGGCATCGAGATCGATCGGCTGTGGACGCCGCCGCTCGGCGAAACCCGGATGTGGTAGCGGCTACCGCGCGGGCAGGCGGCGCTCGATGTACGTCGCGACGTCACCGAGCCGCGTGACGCGCGCCGCATCCGGCGCTTCGGAGGCGAGCTCGTCGCCGCCGATCAGCACCACCTCGATACCCGCCGCGCGAGCGGCCGCGAGATCCTCCCGCGCCGTGTCGCCGACGTGGAGCACGTCCGAGGGGCTGAGCTCGGCGGCGGCGAGGGCGGTCGCGAAGATGCGGGGATCGGGCTTGGCCGCGCCGGCTTCGCTCGAGATCGTGATCTGATCGATCAGCGGCGCGAGGCCGAGCGCGGTGAGCACGCCACGGACGCGGGCGTCGAAGTTCGACACGACGAGGACGCGGAGGCCGCGCGCGCGCACGCGTGTCAGGAGCGCATGCGCGTCGTCGTCGACGCGCCAGGCGGCCGCGCTCGAGAAGAAGGCGAACAGGTCGTCGAAGTACGCGTCGAAGCGCTCTCTCGCGACGTCCGCCGCGACGTCGGCCGCGACGTCTGCGAAGACGTCGGTCACGACCGCGTGCCACCACGCCTTCTCACGGGCGCGCAGCTCGTCCGGTGGCAGCAGCGGGAACGCGAGCGGGGGAGCGGCGTGGAATGCGGCGCGAAAGCGGGCGTGAAGGTGGGTGGGGTCGGCTGTGATGCCGTGGCGGGCTGCCACCATTGCATACAGCTCGCCGATCGGTCGGATCGAGTGGAACAACGTGCCCGCGGCGTCGAATGAGACGGCGCGCAGCGGCGGCGCTCCGTCGAGGCCGTCAGACGGCAAGCGGCAGGGGATCACGTCGGTTCCCGGCCGAGCTCGGGAGTTTCCCAGAACTGGATCAAAACTCCGAAGGCTGAGCGCGGCGAGATGAACACCGTCGCGCGGCCCTGCGGCGAGCGGCCGCGATCGACGAGACGGACACCGGCGCGCTCGAGCGCCGCGATCACCGGCTCCAAGCGATCGACGTCGAGCGAGATGTGGTGGAAGCCTTCGCCGCGTTTCTCGAGGAAGCGCTGCAAGAAGCCGCTCGTGCCGTCGGGGTTGGGGGCGATCAGCTCGATCTTGTACCCGGCGATCGTGAAGTTGACGAGTTGGAAGCTCGGCTCGTAGCCGACGTGCGCGTCGCGGCCGCGTTGGATCGGGAAGTGCCGTGCGAAAAACGCGAGCGCGGTGTCGAGATCGCGGACGGCGATCGCCATGTGGTTCACGCGCACCCGCACCGGCACGCCGTCGTACTCGTGGACGGCGACCGGCGGATGCACGGGCTCGTCGTCGAAATGATTCCAGAACTGGATCAGCGTGCCGAACGCGGAACGCGGCGAGATGAACGCGGTCTGGTATTCGCCCTCGGTGAAGCGATCGACGATACGCACCCCGCCGGCCTCGAGCGCGCCGATCGTGCGATCGAAGTCCGGCGCTTCCATCGAAAGGTGGTGCAGGCCTTCCCCGCGCTTCTCGACGAACCGCTCGACGAAGCTGCCGGGGGCCGCGCTCTCGATGATCTCGATTTTGAAGCTGCCGATGAAGAAGTCGGACCAGTAGTAGTCGCCGGTGTGACCGATTTGGCGTTCGCGGAGGGTGCTGACCGGGAAGTGGCGGCGGAAGAAGGCGAGGGCGGCGTGGGTGTCGCGGACCGCGATTGCCAAGTGGTTCACGCGCATCGCGTCGCCTTAAAGTAATCACCCAGACGGGTCAAACTTGCTCGCCAATCTTGCCGCTCGCGAGCCTTCGCGTCATGATTCTCCCGGTGGCGGAGATCATCGACTTCCAGGCGATCGTGCGAGCGCGAACACGGCGGAAGAGCCGTGAGCTCACGCTCACCTGCATCGACATCATGGAAGCGAGCCTGGCGGAGACCCGCTTGGCCTACCACGCAGCGCCGCACGCTGAGCGCGTCGCATGGGGCACGAAGGTCCGTCAGCTGGAGGGGTTGATGAGCTATGCGGCGACCTTGCTCTGAACGTTCGCGCTTCGCGGTCCTCGTCTTGTCGGCCGCGGTGGTGCTGCTCTCGGCCTGCGGCCCGATTCGCCTCGGGCGGCTCCGGAGCTCGGCCCCGCCCGAGAAGATCACGACGGCGCTCGCCCGCGTTCCCGTTTCGGGAGAGCTGCCGGGTCTCGTCGGGCGGGTGCAGTACCACACGCTGAAGACGGGCGAGACGCTGCTCGACGTCGCGCGCGACGCGGGGCTCGGCTTTCACGAGGTGCGCGACGCCAATCCCACGCTCGACGAGTGGATTCCGCCCGAGGGTGCGGAGGTCGTCGTGCCGTCGCGGTGGATCTTGCCGCGCTCGCGCTATCGCGGCCTCGTCGTCAACATTCCCGAGATGCGGATGTACGTTTTCCCGACCAACGCGCGACCCGGCGAGCTCGTGCCGCTCCGGACGTGGGCGGTCGGAATCGGCACCGAGGACGCGCCGAGCCCGATCGGCCCGTTCACCATTCGCTCCAAGGACGCGAACCCGACCTGGATCGTTCCCGACGACATCTACAAGACGATGGACAACCCGCAGCGCGTGGTGCCCCCGGGGCCCGACAATCCCATGGGCGCGTATCGCATTCGCTTGTCGCACGGCGCGTACGCGATCCACGGCACCAACGATCCGTGGTCGATCGGTCGTCTCACGACGCACGGCTGCATCCGGCTCTATCCAGAGGATCTCGAGGTCCTCTATCCAAAGGTCGAGGCCGGCATGCCGGGCGAGCTGGTGTACGAGCCCGTCAAGATCGGCGTGCGCGACGATCGCGTCTACGTCGAGGTGCACGCCGACGTGTACGGCCGCATCCGCGACTTCGACGGCTATGCAAAAGCCGAGCTCAAGAAGGCCGGCGTAGCCGAGCGGATCGACGCCGACCTCTTTCGCGCCGCGGTGAAAGCGAAGCGCGGTATTCCGGTCGACGTCACCAAGGGCCCGCATACCGACGAGCCGAAGCGCAGCTGACGCGCGATGGCGCTTAGCCTAGGTGTCGGCGGTGACGATCCCTTTTCGGATCGCGTACCGCACCAAGCCTGGCGTGTCGTGGATGTCGAGCTTGGTCATGAGGCGCGTGCGATGGGTGTCGACCGTTTTCGGTGTGATGCCGAGCGCGATCGCGATCTGCCTGTTCGTGTGCCCCTCCGCGACCAGCTGGAGGATCTGACGCTCGCGCTCGGTGAGGCTCGTCCCCTCCTCGACCGGTCCCGGTGACGACAGAAAACGTTCGATCACGACGTGCGAGATCTCGGAGCTCAGGTAGAAATCGCCGCGCTCGACCTTTTGAATCGCCTGGAGCAGCTCGGCGGCGGCCGAGCGTTTGAGTAGATACCCGCGCACGCCGGCCTGAAGCGCCCGCAACACGTACTCCTCGTCGGCGTACATGGTGAGCACGATCACCTTGGTTTGCGGCAGCAGGCGGCGGAGCTGACGGGTCGCCTCGATGCCGTTCAGCAGCGGCATCGCGATGTCCATCACCACGATGTCCGGGAAGGTGCGGCGCGCCTTCTCGATGGCCTCTTGGCCGTTCTCGGCCGTACCGACGACGGCAATCCCCTGGTGAGCCTGGAGGAGCGACAAAATGCCTTCGCGGACGATCGTGTGATCGTCGGCGAGGAGCACCTTGGTTCGCTCACTTTTCATTGAGGGGATCAGACGGTCGTCGGAAGCTGCGCGGACGCTAGCACCGGCGTTTGCGGGCTGGCAATCGCGGCTACCCTCTTTTTCCGTATCCAGTCAGGTGATGACCCCACAATGTCCCCTGGAGGCGCCGTCCGTGTCGTCCTACGAGCATCACACACGCCACACGGGCGTCCTTCCAGGAGGGAAACCAAGCCATGCCATTCTCATCGATGCAAAACCCCCCAAACGACCACGCGAGCGGCACGAGCGTGTGGCTCGCAGGTACGAGTGCCCCCATGCGAGAAGTCGAACGCGCGCTCGGCCATCTGGCCCACGCCAACGTAAACTTGGTCATCCACGGCGAACCCGGGACCGGGAAGCGCGTCTTGGCGGAACGCATTCATCAGCAGGGACCGCGCGCCAACGACCCGTTCGTCGCGATCTCGCTCGAAAAGATCCTGGAGTCCGAGGCCGAGACGCTGCTGTTCGGTGAGGAGGACGGTGTGCTCGGGCCGATCGCGCCGCGTGCCACCTTGTACATCGACGCGATCGACCTGCTGCCGCCGCGGCTTCAGGCCCGCATGGCGTTGGCACTCGCGCAGCGCGACTACGACCACGACGTTCGCGTGATCTCGGGAACGTCGGCCCCGCTCGAGGAATTCACCCGACTCGGGCGTTTCCGCCGCGATCTGTTCTTCCGTCTCGCGGTCGTCCGGATCGCGCTTCCGCCGCTGCGCGAGCGTCGCGAGGACATCGCCGTCGTGGCCGACCGGGTCGTGGGCGAATGGTGTGAGGCTGCCGGAGCACCCCGCCTCGGCCTGTCCCGCCTCGCGGTCGCCGAGCTCACCGGCTACGCGTGGCCGGGCAACTCGCGTGAGCTCGAGCAGACCGTCGAGGCTGTGTTGGCCTTGTCGCGCGGCTCGGAGGTCACGGCCGAGCGGATTCGAGCCGTCCTCGGTCGCCGCCCTCGGCGTTACGCAGCCCCTGACGTGTTTCCTCTCCGCCAGCTCGAGCGCGACTACATTGCGGGCGTGCTCAGCAGTTGCAATTGGAACCAAAGCCTCGCCGCTCGCCGTCTCGGCATCGGACGCAACACGCTGATGCGGAAGATCAAGACGTTTGGGCTGCGGTCCGAGGTGGCGGCGTAGCAATCGCTTCGAAGGTCGCGGGTACCCGCGCGACCAGGATCTCCTCGCTGGCGGCTGCGAGCACTGCGCTCGCAGCCGCCGCCAGGGTACTCACCGTACCGTCGGCGGTGCGTTCGAAGATGTAGCTCCGCCCGTCGAATCGGGTGCCGAGCAAGTCGCCGATGAGCTGTGGATTGATGGCGAAGCGCACGCCGGGCATGTCGGGCAGCTGACTGAAGAGCCCTTCCCGCAGCCATTGCTCGCGCCGGAGCTGCTGCTCGCCGACGTCGGCGAATACCCACGGCTCTTCCCAGGGCCATGGATTCGCCGATGGCTGCGCAATGATCTGCACGCCGGCCGCAGCGAGGCGGGGCCCGAGCGCGCAGAAATCCGGCTCGGTGCTCGTGTGCGGCTCGCGAAAGCCGTCGTAACAGATCATCACGCCGACGCGGCCGCACGGGCTTTCGATCGGCGTCACGGCCTCCGCCGGCCCGGGGACGAGCGGCAGCGTGTCCTCGAGCTGCGGGACCAGATGCACCTTGCGGGTGACGTTCACGCACCGTCCGTCGGGTGCAAAGGTGTAGCTCAAATTGTAGAGGCGGTTGCCGTCGGGACGGAGCACGTCGGCATCGAGCCCCTCCGCGTTGTCGGGGAGGATGATGCTGCCGGCGACGATGGTCGCGTCGAGCCGTCGGGCTGCGGCGCTGAAAGCGCGGCGATAGGCTCCGTGCATCTTCGGGCTCTCGGCGAGCAACACCGCCGCCGACGGCGAGAACGTCCGGTGCCCGATCAGCGCAGAGAAAAAGCGCCAGGGGTTCCGCAGTACGACCCGCCGGAGGATCGTGTCGACGTCGTCGCCCTCGACGACGAGATTCCCGTACCCGGCGATCGAAAGAAACGTGCCGATGTGTTCCGGGAACACGACCACCGCGGGATGGACGAAGCGGCCGTCGGCCTCGCGTTCGCGCGCCGCCGCGACGCACTCGCTGAGCGCCGCGATCTTCGCGACGAACGCGTCGACGTCGCGGTAATCCGCGAGCTGCATGTAGGATTGTACGGCGACGAGCTCGATGTGATCGGACATTGCAATGCTCCGAGGGCGCGATTAAGTGTACCGCGGTTTTCTACTCAAGGCGGCGCCGATGGAGCCGCCGGAATCGTCGAGGTCCCGCGGATGTCCGAGTTCGTGAAGGTCGCACAAGTGAAAGACGTTCCAGTCGGAACGGGAATCTCGATCGAAGCGCAGGGCAAGCCGATTGCCCTCTATAATTGTGAGGGCACCTTCTACGCGATGGACGACACGTGCCCGCATCAGGGTGGTCCGCTCGGTGAAGGCGAGTTGCGTGGGACGGTCGTGACGTGTCCGTGGCACGAGTGGCACTTCGACGCTCGGACGGGCATCAACACCGACGACTCGACGTGCAAGGTGCAGACCTATCCGGTCAAGCTCGATGGCACCGACGTCCTCATTCAGCTCTGAGCCCGCCCCGAGGCTCATCGCCAGCCTACTTCGCGTGTTTCCGGAAATCGGGCGCGCGCTTTTCGAGGAATGCCTGCTTGCCTTCCTTGGCCTCGGCGGTGCCGTAGTAGAGCTCGACGGCGCTGAACGCGAGGCCGCCGATGCCGTGGATGTGATCGGTGTCGGCGTTGAACGATTGTTTGGCGAGTCGGAGCGCCGTCGGGCTCTTGGCGAGGATGTCGGCGCACCAGGCTTCGACCTCGGCGCGCAGCTCGCCTGCCGGCACGACTTTGTTCACGAGGCCCATCGCGAGTGCGTCGGCGGCGCTGTACTGGCGGCAGAGGTACCAGATCTCGCGCGCCTTCTTCTCGCCGACGACACGAGCGAGGTAGGCCGTGCCGTAGCCCGGATCGACGCTGCCGACGCGCGGTCCGGTCTGTCCGAAGATCGCCGTGTCGGCGGCGATCGAGAGATCGCAGACGACCTGCAGCACGTGTCCGCCGCCGATCGCATAGCCGTTCACCATCGCGATCACGGGCTTCGGAATGTCGCGCAGGGCGGTGTGCAGCGTCGTGACCTCGTCGAGGCCGATGTAGCTCTCTTTCTGATCACCGCCGCTGCAGAACGCCTTGTCTCCTGCGCCGGTCAGGACGACGACGCCGACACCGTGGTCGTGCCACGCCTCGCGGACGCACGCGATCAGGTCACGCACGGTTTCGCCGCGGAACGCGTTCCGACGCTCGGGGCGATTGATGACGATCCACGCCGTACCGTCACGCTTCTCGTACAGGACGTCGGTGAGGTGCATGGCCGGGCTTCTAGCGATGCCCCACGACCTTGACAACCTCCAGACGGGTGACAGATGCTCGCGGGCTCATGGATGCCGCGTATCGGGCGATCGTCCGCTTTCCGTGGCTCATCCTAGCGGTGGTGGCGGCGGTGACGGTGGTGCTTGGCTCGGGAACCGCGCACCTCCGGGTCGACAGCTCCGTCTCGACGATGCTGCCCCGCGGCGATCCGGGGCAAGCGCTGTACGCCCAGGTCATCGAGAAGTTCGGGAACGACGAGATCGACATCATCGGGGTGCTCGCTCCCGACGTGCTGTCGTCGCAGACGCTCGAGAAGATCCGCACGGTGACGACGCGCGCGGCGGCGATCGAGGGCGTGGCGTCGGTCATCAGCCTCACCAACGTGCGCGACCCGATCGCGGATGTCCTGAATCCGCCGCTCCTGATTCCCGCCATGCCGACGACGCCGGCGGAGCGGGATCGTCTGCGCACACGCATCAAGGACAATCCGCTCTTCGCCGGCAATCTGATCTCCCCGGACAGTCACGGCGCGGCGATCAATGTCTTCTTCAAGGACGGGGTGCGGACGGAGGAGGACACGCGTCGGATCGACGCCGAGCTCGAAGCCGTGCTCGCGGATCTGCAGAAACAGGGTGGGGCGGAGCGCTTCTACCTCACGGGACTTTCGCACCTGAAGGTCAAAGGCCTCGCGCTCATGCGTCGCGATCTCGCCGTGCTGACGCCGGCGAGCTTGGTGCTGGTCGTCGTCGTGCTGTTCTTCTCGTTCGGGACGCGCCGAGGTGTCGTGCTGCCGCTGCTCTGCGTGCTCGTCGGCGTCATGTGGACGATGGGCGTGATGGGGTGGATCGGCGAGCCGATCTCGCTGGGCACGCTCGTGCTGCCGTCGCTGTTGATCGTGATCGGCAGCTCGTATGCCACGCACGTCGTCGCGCGGTACTACCTCGAGCTCGAGACGCCGACCGATGACGAGCATCCGGTCCTTCGCGCGCTCCGGCAAGCCGGTTTGCCGGTGTTCATCTCCGCGCTCGCGACGCTGATCGGCTTCTCCGCGCTGCTCGTGAACTCGATCCAAGCCGTCCGCGCGCTCGGGCTCTATGCGGTGATCGGCATCATCTTCCTGTTCATTCTGGCGATGACGTTGGTCCCGGCGCTCATCGTCGTGATGCCCGAGCGGGAATATCGCCGGAAGGCCGGGACGAGCGACACGGGACGACTCGCCCGCGTGCTCGTCGCGCTCGCGCAGTTCGACATCCGCCACCGGCTCGCGATCTTCGCGGTCGCGACGGCCGTCGTCGCGATGTCGGTGATGGCGTTGCCGCGCATTCAGGCCGACACCAACTTCCTCGCCTATTTTCCCCGCGACTCGCCGATCCGATTCGCGCACACGGCGATCAGCTCGCGCGTGGCGGGTGCGCTGCCGTTCTACGTCGTGCTCGGCACCGGCCAGCCGCAGTCGATGATCGACATGCATGCGCTCCGCGAGATGCGCGAGCTGCAGCGCTATCTCGAAAGCCTGCCCGGTGTGAGCCGGACCGTCGCCTTCACCGACTACCTCGACCTGCTCGACCGCGGACTGCGGGCGAGCGGGGACATGATGCTCGATGACCAGGGCAACGAGGTCGCGCCCGCCGACGTGAAGAGCTTCTGGGACGACCCGAGCCGCCTCGACGAGGTGCTGACGCTGGTGCGGCAGAATCCCGAGACGTTTCGCGCCGTCATCACGAGCGACTTCAGTCAGGCCAACGTGCTGGTCCGGACGCGCTTCGAAACCTCGACCGAGATCGCCGAGGTCGTGGGCCGCATCCGGCAATGGGCCGAGCAACACCCCGGCATGCCGGCCGAGCCGACCGGCAGCATCATTCTCTTGAATGGCACGACCGACGACGTCGTCTGGGGGCAAGTGAAGAGCGTGACGGTGGCGCTCGCCGTCATCTTCGTCGTGATGTCGCTGTTGTTCCTCTCGGCCAAGGTCGGATTCATCGCGATGCTGCCGAACATCGTCCCGGTGATGTTCTTCTTCGGCATCCTCGGCTGGTCGAACATCATGCTGAACATCGGCACCAGCATCATCGCGGCGATCGCGCTGGGGATCGCCGTCGACAACACCATCCATTACATGGTGCGCTTCAACCGCGAGCTGCAGGTCACGTACGACGAGCGCCGATCGCTCGCGGCGGCGCTCAGCACCGTCGGGCGTCCAATCGTGTACACCTCGGTCGCCCTCACGCTCGGGTTCCTGGTGATGCGGTTGTCCGACTTCGTGCCCGTGCGCGACTTCGGGACGCTGTCGGCCGCGACCATGTTGGCGGCACTCGTCTCGAACGTCGTGTTGCTCCCGGCGTTGCTCGCCCAAACCCGCATCGTTACACTTTGGGATCTTCTGTTCGTGAAGTTCGGAAAGGATCCTCACAAGACGGTGCGACTCTTTCACGGCCTCCGGCGTGCCCAGGCGCGCATCGCGGTGCTGCTGGGACGCTTGCAGACGGTGAAGGCGGGCGAGGCGGCCGTCCGTCAGGGCGAGCAGGGCGAGGAAATGTACGTCATCATCAATGGCCGCGCCGACGTGATCGTGCACGGGTCCGACGGCCGTCGACGCCTCGTGCACCAGCTCCAACGCGGGGATTGTTTCGGCGAGATGGGACTGGTCCGCCGCCAGCAGCGCACCGCCGACATCGTCGCCGTCGAGGATCTGGAGCTCCTCGCCGTCGATCAGCGTTTCCTCGAACGGCTGCAGCGACGCTATCCCCGCATCGCCGCCACCGTCTTCCTCAACCTCACACGCATCCTCAGCGACTACGTCGAGCGAACGACCGAGCAGCTCGCGGCGGCGCGGTGATGCGATGACGTCGGAGCGGAGTGTCCCCAGTACCGCGGCGCGGGCGGCGACCGTGCTCGCGCGCGGTGCGCACGAGTACGGGTGGTTCGGTGGCCGTGCCAACGATCTCGACGAGAAGCGTTCAGTTGCGTTCGCCGTGCACAGCGTCGTGGCGGACGAGGATCGGTTGACGTTCCGTTTCGACTGGAAGGGCGCGGTGGTGAGCGGGCGTCTCTACGGCCGATCGTTCACCGGCACCTGGCGCCAGAGCACGGGCGACGGCGAAGTGGCGCTGGAGTTCAGTCCGGACTTCACGGCCGCGGACGGATGGTGGACGTGGCCGCAAGGGCCGGCGCGCCATCGCGCTTTCATTCGCCCCACGAAACGGAGAGCCCCATGAGTGACCTCACGACGTCGTGGCAAACTCGCGGTGCGACGCTCGTCGAGGTCGAGGGGGTGTCGACGGCGGCACGCTTCGGCGACCCTGCCGCGGAGTACACGGCGCTGCGCACCCGTGCCGGCGTGGTCGACTGGGCGTGGTGCAGCCGCCTGCACATGACAGGCACCGACCGTGCCTCGTTTCTGCAGGGCATGCTCTCGAACGAGGTTACGAAGCTCGCGGTCGGAAAGGGATGTCCTGCGCTGCTCTTGAGCGAGCAAGGCAAGGTCATCGCGGACGTGATGGTGCTCGCCGGCAACGACGAGATCGTGCTCGCGGGAAGTACCGCGTCGCTGGTGGCAGGGCGCGCGGCGCTCGAGCGGTTCATCGTCGCCGATGACGTCGAGATCGTCGCCGACGACGACGCGGCGCACGTGTTCGCCGTGCTCGGTCCGGAGGCGGCGCAGGTCGTCGAGCGCGTGGGTCTGCAGCCTCCGTTGGCGCCGTACGATCACCTTCATGCCGAACTTTCGGGGGCCGACGTGCATCTGGCGCGTGTGCCGGGTCCGGCCGCGGGTGGCTTCGTGTTGCACGTGCCCGTCGCGGCAGCCGCGACGGTTTGGGCGGCCCTCGTCGACGCGGGCGCCGCGGCTCCGGTCGGCTACGAGGCCTTCGAGGTGCTCCGCATCGAGAGCGGTATGCCGTGGCACGGACGAGACGTCACGGCCGACACGCTGGCGCTCGAAGCACCCTACGAGGCGGCGATCAGCTTCCGCAAAGGTTGCTATCTCGGCCAAGAGGTCATGGAGCGCGTGACGGCACGTGGGCACGTCAACCGAAAGCTCGTCGGCTTGGCACTCGCCGGCGACGTCGTGCCGCCGAGCGGCGTGCGCGTATTTGCAGGTGACCGCGACGTCGGGTGGGTGACGAGCGCGGCCTGGTCGTGGCGTCTCGGACATGGCGTGGCGCTAGCCTACGTGCGCCGCGAGCATCTCGAGCCGGGAACGACGCTCGTGATCGGTGATCCCTCTGGGGTCGCCGCGGCCGACGCAGCCGAGATTCCGGCGGGCGATCCACCCAGGATCGCGGCGAGCGATCCAGCCGGGATCGCGGCGGGCGATCCGACCAGGATCGCGGCGATAGTTCGGGCCTGGCCGCTCTGACCGCCGGTCAGATCGTCGGACGACGCGCGTGTGCGCCGAGGCGCACGATTTCACGATAGGTTTCCGTCGGGCTCTCGTGCGCGGCGAAGGCGCGTAGATCCTCGGGAGTATCGAGGTCGAACCCGATGCGCGTGCTGCGTACGATCTCGCACGCGACGTGGGCTCGCTCGGCGGCAGCGACGTGGCGTTCGAGGCTCCGGCCGCCGAAGCAGGGCGGGAAGACCGTCGCGGGTCGGCGCAGCATCGCGTTGGTACCCGTCCCGTCTTTGCACGGCACGACCAGCGCACCGAGGGCAGGCGCTCGTGCGAGGAGATCGGCGATGTCCGCCGGCAGCACGAGCGGCAGGTCCGACAGCATCACGAGCACCGTCGTCGCGCCGAGACCGATGGCCGTTTCGGTGCCGAGCGTGACGGCACCGTTCAGGCCGCGTGGCGCACCTTCGTCGACGACGATCGCACCCTCTCGCCGTCCGCGCGCCGCGAGCTCCGAATCGGCCGTGATGACGATCGTCGCGTCGAGCGACGGGGTCGCGCGAAGCGCCCGCAACACGTCACCGAACATCGCCGCGGCGATTGCCATGCGATCGGCATCGTCGACGAGAGGACCGAGCCTGGTCTTGGCCAGCGAGAGGAGCTTCGCAGGAAGGAGGGCGACCTTCACCATCGGTCTCCGGAGTGGGCTGCAAGTAGAAGGGGCACCAGCCGGAGTCAAGAGCGCCGATCCTGGCTCGACGCGACGGCTGGCGCGCTTGCGGGGCCCTGACGCCGGTTGTAAGAAGCCGTCGCGCTCGGGGACGAACCTGGCTTGGGAACATGCGCATCGTTGCTGGCATCGCACGCGGTCGGCGGCTTCGCGCTCCCAAGGGGCGCCTCGTCCGCCCGACCGCCGATCGGGTGAAAGAGGCCGTGTTCTCCATCCTAGAAAGCCGTGATGGGTGCGCCGGGATGAAGGTCCTCGACCTCTTCGCCGGCGCCGGTACGCTCGGCATCGAGGCGCTCAGTCGGGGTGCTGCCGAGGCCGTCTTCGTCGATCCGGGCCCTCCGTCGATCGACGCGATCCATGCCAACCTGGAAGCGACGGGGCTCGTCGGCGAGGTGCTGCCGATGCCCGCGGAGCGCGCCATCAAGCAGCTCGCTGCGGCGGGACGGCGTTTCGATCGGGTCTTCATCGATCCGCCCTACGGCGAGGGCTGGATCGCGCCGACGCTCACCGCGCTCGATGCCGCTCGGCTCGTGGCGGACGGTGGCTTGGTCGTGGTCGAACACGGACGGGGCGAGGCGGCGGCGCCGGAGGTTGGCATGCTCGTGCAGCAGATCGCTCGTCGCTACGGTGACACTCACATCGCGGTTTACCGCGCGAACGAACGCGATGAGGACGAGCATGGCAACCCGTAAAGGCGTCGCGAAATCGCCCGTGGCCGTGTACGCCGGCTCGTTCGACCCGATCACCAATGGTCACGTCGACATCATCGAGCGCAGCCTGCAGGTCTTCGATCGCGTGATCGTGGCGGTCGCGTACAACCTCCACAAAGACAACGCGATGTTCACGCCGCAAGAGCGGGTCGCGATGATCGCGGCCGTCTTCAAGCGTTACGGTGGCCGCGTCGTTGCGGATAGTTTCAACGGCCTCCTGGTGGATTACGTCGAGCGCGTGCGCGCCAAGGTCATCGTGCGTGGCCTCCGCGCCGTCGCCGATTTCGAGTACGAGTTTCAGATGACCATGATGAACCGTCATCTGAAGTCGAAGATCGAGACCATTTTCATGATGGCGGGTGAGGCACACTTCTACACGAGCTCGCGGCTCGTGAAGGAGGTCGTGACGCTCGGTGGGGACGTCGAAGGCCTCGTTCCCGACGTCGTCTTGAAGCGGCTCAAGGACAAAGTCGGTAAGTGAGCAATCAGCCCGTTCGACTCAGCGCGCGTCTTTCGAAGATCAAGCCGTCGGCGACATTGGCAGTGACCTCGGCGCTTGCCGAGTTGCGGCGCCAGGGCAAGGACGTCGTCGATTTCGGCACCGGCGAGCCGGATTTCGACACGCCGGAGCACATCAAGGCGGCAGCCTCGCAGGCCCTCGACGCGGGTAAGACGAAGTATACGCCGGTGGGTGGCACCCTCGAGCTGAAAGAAGCCGTGGTTACGAAGCTCGCGCGCGACAATGGTCTCGCGTACGCGCCGACGGAGATCATCGCCAGCTGCGGCGGGAAGCATTCGCTGCTGAACGCGTTCCTCGCGCTCTTCCAGGAAGGCGACGAGGTGCTGGTTCCGGCGCCGTTTTGGGTGAGCTACGTCGACATGCTGGCGCTCGCCGACGCAACGGCGGTCGTCGTCCCGAGCCTTGAGCAGGACGGGTTCCGCGTGACGCCGGCCGCCCTGGAGGCGGCGATCGGGCCGCGGACGCGCGCGATCGTACTCAACAGCCCCGCCAATCCGACCGGCAGCGCGTACGACGACGAAGAGCTCCGCGCGCTCGGTGCGGTGTGTCTCCGACACGGCCTCATCGTGATTTCCGACGACGTCTACGAGCGCCTCACGTACGACGGTTTCATTCAGCGCCACTTGTTGTCCGTCTGCCCCGAGCTGCGCCCCTACACGGTCGTCATCAGCTCGTGCTCGAAGACCTATGCGATGACCGGTTGGCGGCTCGGCTATGCGGCGGGGCCGAAGCACGTGATCGACGCGATGGCGACGCTGCAGGGTCAGAGCACGAGCAACCCGTCGTCCATCACGCAGGCGGCGGCGGTCGAGGCGTTGTCGGGTCCGCAGGAGTGCGTGGCGCACATGGTTGCGGAGTTCGCCAAGCGCCGCGCGTACGTCCTCGAACGGCTGCGCGCGATTCCCGACGTGACCGTAGCGACCCCGCGCGGCGCGTTTTACGTCTTCCCGACGATCGGCGCGCTGCTCGGGCGACGGCTCGGCGGCCGTACGCTCGCGTCGGCGTCCGACCTCGCGAAATATCTCCTCACCGAGGCCGATGTCGCCGTGGTTGCGGGCGAGGATTTCGGCGCTCCGCAGAACATTCGCATCTCGTACGCCACGTCGATGCCGCTACTCGAAACGGGCTTGGATCGTCTGGCGCGCGGTCTCGCGACGGTGGCCGCGGCAGTCTGATCCGCTGGGTGCGTCGCGCGCCGCTATTCCTTTCGTCACGCGTGGTTCCGCGGCCGTTCACCTTGACAAGGGGGTACCCCGTCAGTACACGAGAGCGAATTTCGTAGCCGGCGCGCTCCTGCGGGCTACCGGCGTCAAGGGGGCGTGGCGGGTCCATGTTGGCACATCTTCTGCTCGAGCCCGGGAAGATCTCGTACGAAGAGGTCGAAACTCCAGTACCCGGGCCCGGCGAGGTCGTCGTCCGAGTCTCGACGGCGCTCACCTGCGGCACGGATCTGAAGGCGTTCTTGCGTGGGCATCCCAAGATGCCGATGCCGACGCTCTTTGGTCACGAGTTCGCCGGCGACGTCGCGTTCGCCGGCAAGGGCGTCAGTGGTTTCCGCGAGGGCGATGCGGTCATGGCCGTCCCGACCGCGCCCTGCAAGGCTTGCTACTACTGCAAGCACGAGCAGGAGAACCTCTGCACGACGATCATGGACAACATGGTCCTCGGAGCCTACGCCGAATACGTGAAGCTCCCGGCGGCCGTCGTCGAAACCAACATGTTTCAGAAGACGGATTCACTCAGCTACGCGGAGGCGGCGCTTCTCGAGCCGCTTTCCTGCGTCGTGCATGCGATCGACCGCTTGAACGTCCGGCCCGACGACACGGTGCTCATCATCGGCGCGGGGGCGATCAGCTTGCTGCACCTGCTCGTGTTGAAGAGCAAGGGTGTCCACGACGTCATCGTGCTCGGACGGCGGCAGTACCGCGCCCAAGCCGCCATCGACCTCGGTGCGAAGGTCATTCTCGCGTCGGAGCCCGATCAGGCCCTCGCGGAGATCCTCGAGACGACCAATGGTCGCGGAGCCGACGTCGTCATCGAGTGCACTGGGCAGCCGAGTGTGTGGGAGCAAGCGATCCATTACGCCCGTCGTGGCGGAACGGTCGTGCTCTTCGGTGGATGTCCTTCTGGTACGCGCGTGTCGTTCGATACCGCGCGCCTGCACTACGATCAGATCACGCTCATGAGCCCGTTCCATTTCACGCCGCGCGACGTGCAGAAGGCGCAGCGGCTTCTTGGCGAAGGTCGCATCGACGGCCGTCCGCTCATCACCGGTACCTACACGTTCCCCGAGCTGCACCAGGTGTTGGCGTTGCTGCAGCAAGGCCAGGGCATCAAGTACGCGCTCGTGCCGCAAGGCGCGTGATCGGCGCGCCGGTCGCCTCGTCCCTCGTGTTCCCACGTCCATGATTCCACGCACGATGCGGGTGGCCCGTCTCGAGAAGAATCTCGAGATCGGGATCGCCGAGATGGACGTCCCGAGCGTCGGGCCGGGAGAGATTCTCGTCCGGACCCACGCCTGCGGCATCTGCACCGGCGACATCATGGGCTGGTACATGCAGCGGAAGGCGCCGCTCGTGTTCGGCCATGAGCCCGCTGGCGAGGTGGCGGCCGTCGGGGACGGGGTGACGGATCTCCGACCCGGCGATCGCGTCTTCGTGCATCATCACGCGCCGTGTCTCGCGTGTCGTCTCTGTGAGCGGGGCGAGTACGTGCAATGCGCCGAATGGCGGAGCGGCAAGCTCGTGCCCGGCGGCATGGCCGAGTATTTCGCCGTGCCCGCGGGGCAGGTGCGCGCCGATACGCTGCGGCTCCCCGACGACGTCTCGTTTGCCGACGCCGCTTTGGTCGAGCCGCTCGCGTGCACGGTGAAGTCGATCCGTCGCGCGGGTCTTCGTGGCGGCGAGCGCGTCGTCGTGATCGGCCTCGGCGTGATGGGGCAGCTGCACGTCGTGCTCGCGCGTCACGCCGGCGCTTCGCAAGTGATCGGGCTCGACCGTGTTCCGTTCCGCTTGCAGCGCGCTCGTGAGCTCGGTGCGGACGCCGTCGTGCACGTCGACGAGCAAAATCCCAAGGCCGCCATTGCGGAGCTGACGGGCGGAGAGCTCGCCGACGCCGTGATCGTCGGGCCGGGCAGCCTCGAGGCAATGGAGCTCGGGCTCGGGCTCGTCGGGCGCGGCGGTACGGTCGTGCTCTTCACCACCAGCCGTC
>JBDSJB010000415.1:0-4648 GCA_039917665.1 Binatia bacterium | reverse complement strand
AGCTGCACCAGGAGATCGGCGTCGGCGACGCGCTTCCGGCGATAGGCGTCGGCCTCCGCCTGGATCTTCGTCACCTCGGCGTGGCCGCGTTGGGTTTCGATCTCGACCGTCGCGCGACCCGTCGCTTCGATCTCCTGCTTCTTTGCCAGCTCCTTCGCGGCCTCGGCTTCCGACGCGCGCGTGAACTTCAGCTGGTCCTGCACCTTCTTCTCTTCGATCTGCTGCTGGTAGTCGTGATTGTAGTAGTACTGCCGCATCAGCACGTGATCGATCGCGATGCCCTTGTCCTTGAGCTCCATGTGGACCTGGGCCAACGCCTTCTCGCCCCGCTGCGCCCGCACCTTCACGTTGTAGAAGTCCTCGGCCACCATCTCGCCGAGGTTCTTCTTGAGCGCGGCGATCGTCTTCGGGATCACCGCCGTCGTCTCGAAGAGCCGGCCCGCGCCCGCCTGCTGCATCACCGCGAAGGGATCCTCGATGCGGTAGAGCACGGTCACGTCGAGGACGACCTTTGAGCCGTCCGACGTGTTGATCTCGACCGGCGCCTCGACGCGGGCGTTCCGCGCGGTCAATTTATCGGGGGTGCTGCTCAACTCGAGCACCTGCAGATCGGTCGGGAAATGGTGCATGGTCTGCCCGATCAGCAGAAAATAGAGGCGGCCGCCGGGATACATCTTCTCACGGATGCCGGTCGGCCCGACGAGCCGACTTTCGAGGATGCCGACCTCGTTCGGCTTCACGTAGGTGGTGCAGGAGCTGTACGCCACCCCGCACGCCGCGATCACGAGCCCGAGCCATATGAGACGCGTAACCTGCGCCCCCGACACCGCTTCCGCCATGCGCCACCCCCGCGCAGGCTGTAGCACGAAGGCCCCGCGAGGGACCAGGGTCGCGAGGGCGACGATTCAGTGCACGGCGCTGTTGCGCGCGAGATCGAAGACCCCGACGTTTCCCACCAAGGGGGCGACGTCGAGGTGCCAGCTGCGACCGCCGTCGTCACTGCGGAGGAGCGCCGACTCGGTCGTGCTGGTGTAGCGAGTGGCGATGGCCCAGGCTCCTTCTCCGCGCGTCCGCAGCGCGTCGACGACCGCCCAGCCTTCGGAGAGGCCGGTGATCGGGGCCTCCTGCCATGACAATCCGTCCGCGGTGGTCACGATCGCATAGGGCACCATGGCCTCCCCGGCCACCGTGGAGGCGCTGCCGACGGCGACGCCGTTCTCGGCGTCGCGCACGTCGATCGCACGGAGCTGCGGGTACGGCGTCGTCGATGCCACGCTTTGCTCGATCCACGGCGCACCCGGCGCGGCGCTGCTGAAAATCGCGGCGCGCGTGTGAACTGCGTCGTGACGTCGGAGCGACGCCGCGGCGGCGATCCACCCTCGCGATGCGACGGTGGCACAGCCGTTGGCGCCGCTCATGCGGATGTCCCCGGGCGGCGTGAGCGCGACCGGCGGCACGCTCGGATCGTCCAGCCGCACGACGGAGAGCTCACCGCCGCTCAGGACGGCCTCCACGGCACCATCCCGGATTCCGGCCGCTAGGTTCGAGACCGGAAAGACCTCGGGCGCAGTCTCCATCCGTTGCCAACGCTGACCGCCGTCGTGGGTCACGAAGAACGCGGTCGCGTAGTAGCCGTGGCTCACGAGATAGCCGACCTGCGCGTCCGCAAACGCCAGGTCGGCAACGGCCTGGCAATCCGACGGCAAGATGGAGCTGACGTCACGCCACGTCCGCCCCGCGTCGTCGCTCCGCAGCAGCACACCGTCGAACGACTCGTTCCGGCCCCCGTAGAGCCAGGCGACTTCGGGAGTCGAGAACCCGACGCCGCTCAAGAACGCACCAACGGGCACCCTCACAGGGAATGACGTCCATCCGGTGCCGTCGTTACGCAGGACGAGCGGCGTCGACGTACGTCCGCCATTCGGAAGCGGCCGGCCCTCGATGACACCGATCCCGAGCAGGATCTCGTCGAAGGCCGGTGCTGCGGTCACCGTTGCGGACGGGGTGGGCAGCGCAGGCGTGACGGTGGATGTGGCCGCAGGGGTCGGCGTCGGTTCTGGTTGATCGCCATCATCCGTGCCCCCGCCCCCGCATGCGCCCAAGGTCAACAGAAATAGAATCATCACTCGCACTGGTGGAGTCGAGACGCTCAGTACCCCGCGGATCTTTCACGGGTCGGAGATCACGTCATCGACGTCAGGCAGGACCATGCCGACGCCGCGGTCGGATCGCCGGGACGCCGTCGGCGTCGAGGTCGACACGAACCGCGGTATCGAACACGCGCTCGATGACCTCTGCCGTGATCGTCGTGCGCGGCGGGCCGTCGGCGACGATCGCGCCGTCGCGCAGGAACGCGATCCGGTCGAAATACATGGCCGCGCTCGTCAGATCGTGCAGGACGGCGACGACCGTGACGCCGCGCGTGCGGTTCACGGTCGCGACGAGCTCGAGGATCTCGACCGCGTGGCGGATGTCGAGGTGCGTGGTCGGCTCGTCGAGCAACAGGATGGACGGCTCCTGCGCGAGCGCGCGGGCGACCACGACGCGCTGGCGCTCGCCACCCGAGAGCTCGGTGATCCGCCGGCGGGCGAACGCGAGGACGCCGGTCTCGGCCATGACTTGCTCGGCAATGGCGACGTCGCGCTCCCCTTCGAGCCCGAGCGGTGGCCGATGCGGCGCGCGGCCCATCAGCACCATCTCGGCGACGGTGTACGGGAACGTGACGACGGTGTCCTGCGGCACGACGGCGACCAGCCGCGCGAGCGCGCGCCGCTCGTAGTCGGCGATCGGCTTACCGTCGACGACGACCGTGCCCTGCTGCAGCCGACGCGTCCCCGCGAGCAACGCGAGCAGCGTCGACTTGCCCGAGCCGTTCGGGCCGGCGAGTGCCAGCATCGAGCCGCGCGCGACGGTGAGGCCGACGTCACGCAACACGGAGCGCGCACCGTACGCGTAGGACACGTGGTCGGCGACGATGGCGGGCCCGGTGCTCATGCGTCGCCCCGGACGTTCTCGCGCCGCAGCAAGTACACGAACACCGGTGCGCCGCAGATCGCCGTGACGACGCCGACGGGAATCTCGGTGACGCCGAGCACCGTCCGCGCGACGGTGTCCGCCCACACGAGGAAGATCGCGCCCGCGAGATACGACGCGGGCAGCAGCACGCGGTGGTCGGCGCCGATGAGGAGCCGCATCAAGTGCGGCACGACGAGACCGACGAAACCGATCAGCCCGCTCACCGACACGACCGCGCCGACGAGCAGCGCGGCGGCGACGAAGATCGCGCGGCGCGCCCACTCGACGTCGACGCCGAGCTCGGCCGCGCGCTCGTCGCCGAGGCTCAGACAATCGAGATCGCGCGCGTGCCAGAGCAGCAACGCCAAGCCCGCCAGGCTGTAGACGGCGAGCGCCCCGATCGTCGAGTACTCACGCGTGCCGACGTGCCCCATCAGCCAGAAGAGCACGCCGTGCGCTTGGTAGAGGTCGACGACGCTGTTGATGAACATCAGGAGCGCGCCGCTGAACGCGTTGTAGATGACGCCGATCAAGAGCAGCGTGTGCGGGTCGACGCGCTCGCCGACGAGCGCCACGCGAACGACGATCCAGATGCTGAGCAGCGCACCCCCAAACGCCGCGATCGGGGCGACGAGCGATTGGCCATAGGCGACCGGCAGCGTCACGAGCGCGATCACGGCCGCGAGCGCGGCGCCGCTCGAGATGCCGACGAGATGCGGCTCGGCGAGCGGATTCCGCAAGAGCGCCTGCAACGCGGCGCCCGCCACCGCGAGCGCCCCGCCGACGATGCCAGCCAAGAGGACGCGCGGAATGCGCGTCCGCCAAAGGATCACGGCATCGGGGTTCACGCCGAGCGTCGTGTCGAATGCGCGTCGCCAATCGAGCGCGACCGGGCCGAGCGTCGCGGCCGCCAGCACGCTCAGCCCGAGGAGCGCGAGCAGCAGGCCGTTCACACGCGCGAGGCGGCCCCACGTGAGGTGCGGGAGCGTGGTCATTGGAAACGCTCGGGGTGCAGCAAGCGCGCGAGCTCCTCGAGCGCCTCGGCGAGTCGCGGCCCGGGGCGGAGCGCCTCGAACGACCGAAACGGGTAGACGTGCTGCGCGCGCACGGCCGCGAGCGACGGAAAGCGCGTCCAGAAGCCGAGAGTCGCGGTGCCGGCCTCGGTGCCCATGCTGCAATCGATGATCACCTCGGGATCAGCGGCGATCACGACCTCGACGTTGAGACGGGGCCAGCCGCCCGACGGCGCCACGTTGACCGCGCCCGCCTCGATCAGCATCTCGCCGAGGAAGCTCTCCGGTCCGACCGCGATCAACGGGTCTTGCCCGACCAACATGAGCGTCCGCGGCTTGGGGGCGCCGGCGACGCGCGCCCGCACCGCGTCCATCTCGCGCGCCATCGTGGCGACGAGCCGCTCGCCCGCCTCCGGTACGCCCGCCACGACGGCGATGCGGCGCGTGACGACGGGGACGTCCGCCAACCGCTCCGGATCGACGATCTCGACCGTCACGCCGAGCCGCTCCATCGTGAGCACGTTTTCGTGATTGCCGGGGCTCGGCGCGCCGATGACGAGGTCGGGACGCTGCGCCAGCACGGCCTCGACGCTCGGCGCGTTGAACGAGCCGACGTGCGG
>JBDSJB010000414.1:0-13382 GCA_039917665.1 Binatia bacterium | reverse complement strand
GACCGCAGGTGCCGTCGCTCCGACCGTACGGTCGGGTGCAGGCGCGGTCGCGACGGCGACCGGTGGAGCTTCCGCCCTTCGCCCACCGCCGCCGAGCACGCGAACCATCAACCATCCCGCGAGTGCCGCGCCGATGAGGACGACGCTCAACGTCTTCCAGTCCTGACCCATGGTACGAGCGACCGGAGTCTCATGGGGTATGCCCGAGGAGTCAAGAGACCCAGGCGCGTCGTGTGCGCCGAACGGAGTGGCAATAGCGGTTTCGATCCGCTACTTTGCGATCCCATCGGTGACGACGTGCTCGATGAACAGAAACGCCTTTTTCTCAGGCTCGGCGATCGCGTGCAGCACGCGCAACACGAGGAGTGGGGGATCGGAGCGGTGGTCGAGGTGATGACGTCGGTCGTGCCGGGCGGAACCTGCATCGTGCGCATTCTCTTCGAAGACGGTCAGCAACGGACCTTCATCAACGACATGGACAGCGAGTTGTGCTGCTGCTACCGCGGCGTGCGCAAAGAGTGGCGATTCGACTTCGGTGACGTGCAGCCCGTCTCCCGAAGAGGCACCCGCCGACGGTTGACCGCACGATGAGCAAGGGCGACGGGCCCGACTTCAAGGCGACGCTCAATCTTCCGACGACGGCGTTTCCGATGCGGGCCAACCTGCCGGCCCGCGAGCCGGAGATTCTGGCGCGCTGGGAGAGCGAGCGCGTCTACGAGGCCGGCATCGCCGCGCGTGCCGACCGACCGCGCTACCTGCTGCACGACGGTCCGCCCTACGCCAACGGCAACATCCACCTCGGCCACTCCCTCAACAAAATCATCAAAGACATCGTCGTGAAGTACAAGAACATGGCGGGCTTCCAGGCGCCGTACGTGCCCGGATGGGATTGTCACGGCCTGCCGATCGAGCACGAGGTCGAGAAGAAGCTCGGCGGCGAGAAGAAAGCCGCGCTCAGCACGCTCGAGATTCGGAAGCTCTGTCGGGAGTACGCGACCCGCTTCGTCGACATCCAGCGCGAGGACTTCAAGCGCCTCGGCATCCTCGGTGATTGGTCGAACCCCTATCTGACGCTCGAATACGGCTACGAGGCGACCGAGATCCGCGAGCTCGCGAAGTTCGTCACGAGCGGCGAGCTGTATCGCGGCAAGAAGCCGGTGCACTGGTGCCCGTCGTGTCAGACGGCGCTCGCCGAAGCCGAGGTCGAGTATCGCGACGTCACCACGCGCTCGATCTACGTCGCCTTCCCGCTCGTCGAGCCCTACCTTGCGCGCCTCGCGGCGCTCGGCGCCGGACCGATCTCGGCTGTGATCTGGACGACCACGCCCTGGACCCTGCCCGCCAACCTCGCGATCGCAGTCCACCCGGAGATCGAGTACGCGGTCGTCGCCGGCAGTGACGGCGGCGCTCTCATCGTCGCCCAGGCTTTGCTCCCGAAGCTCGGCAAGGTCGTCGGCGAGGAGCCGAAGGTTCTGGCTACCCTGCCCGGAACCGAGCTCGAGGGCGTTCGCACCCGGCATCCGTGGCTCGACCGCGAATCACCGATCGTTCTCGGGGAGCACGTGACGCTCGAAGCCGGTACGGGGCTCGTGCACACGGCGCCCGGCCACGGCCAAGAAGACTACGAGGTCGGCCTGAAGTACGGCCTCGACGTCTACGCGCCGGTCGACGGGCGCGGACGCTTCGTCCCCGCCGTCGAGGAGTTCGGCGGCCTGAACGTCTTCGCCGCTGACGAAAAAATCATCGCGCACCTCCAGCAACGGGGTCGGTTGCTCCATGCTGTCCCGCTCGACCACGCGTATCCGCACTGTTGGCGTTGCCACAAAGCGATCATTTTTCGCGCGACCGAGCAGTGGTTCATCTCGATGGATCACAAGGATCTGCGCGGCCGAGCGCTCGCCGCCATCGATCAGGTGAAGTGGATCCCGAGCTGGGGCCGTGAGCGTATCGCCGGCATGGTGAGATCCCGGCCCGACTGGTGCATCTCGCGCCAGCGAGCCTGGGGTGTGCCGATCGTGGCGTTGCATTGCGTAGGATGCGGCACGAGCAGCACGACGGAGGCGCTCCTCGCGCACGTCGCCGACATCTTCGCGGTGGAGAGCTCGGACGCGTGGTTTGCGCGACCCGTGGAGGAGTTCGTGCCCGCGGGGTTCGCCTGCGCCCAGTGCAAAGGCACGACCTTCACGAAGGAAGAAGACATCCTCGACGTCTGGTTCGATTCGGGCGTGAGCTTTTCCGCCGTCGTCGAGCGCCGTCCCGAGCTCGCCGTTCAACCGGACCTCTACCTCGAGGGCAGCGATCAACATCGCGGCTGGTTCCAGAGCGCGCTCCTGACCTCGGTCGGCACGCGCGGCCGAGCCCCGTTCAAGACGGTTCTGACGCACGGGTTCATCCTCGACGAGGATGCCCGCAAGATGTCGAAGTCGGTTGGCAACGTGATCGCACCGCAAAAGATCGTCGCGAGCCACGGGGCCGACATTCTCCGGCTGTGGGTGGCGGCCGAGGATTATCGCGACGACGTCCGGATCTCGAAGGAGATCCTCGATCGGGCGAGCGAGGCTTATCGCCGCATTCGCAACACCGCCCGCTTTCTCCTGAGCAATCTCGACGGATTCGATCCCGTGCGCGATCTCGTGGCGCCGGCCGACCTGCTCGAGCTCGACCGGTTCATTCTCGACCGCCTCCAGGGAATGATCGAGCGTTGCCGGCGCGCGTACGATGCGTTCGAGTTCCACGCCGTCTACCATGCGCTCAACAACTTCTGCAGCGTGGATCTGTCGGCGCTCTACCTCGACATCGTGAAGGACCGACTCTACTGCGAAGGTCCGACCTCGCTCGAGCGCCGCTCCGGCCAAACGGCGCTCTACCATCTCCTGAATGGTCTCGTCGGCTTGATGGCGCCGATCCTGTCGTTCACGGCCGAAGAGATCTGGGGTTACTTGCCAGCGGGTGTGAAGCGGCCGTCGAGCGTTTTGCTCTCCGACTTCCCCGCCGTCGATGCGGTGCTCCGCGACGCCAACCTCGCCGGCGAATGGGACACGCTCTTCGCCGTGCGCTCGGCGGTCACCAAGACGCTCGAAGGGCTTCGCAGCGCGGGGGCGATCGGCCATTCGCTCGAGGCCGACGTACAGATCGCTGCGGCCGAGCCGGTTGCCACGGTCCTGGCGTCCCATCGGGCACTGCTCGCCGAGATCTTCATCGTGTCGCGCGTGACGCTGGTCGCGGAGGCCGCGCTCTCGAGTACGCTCCTCGCACCCGGAGTGAAGGTCGCGGCCCAGCGCGTCGCCGGCGAGAAATGTCCGCGCTGCTGGAACTATCGCGACGATGCCGGTCGCGATCCGGCGGTGCCGGCAATGTGCGCGCGCTGCGTCGACGTCGTGGCCCGCCTGCCGAAACCGAGCGGCGCATGAAAGGCAAATGGGTGCTCACCCTCGTGCCGGCGCTGATCGTCGTGGTCCTGGATCAACTGACGAAGGCGCTCGTGCTCGCGCAGATGGAGCTGCACCAATCCATTTCGCTCGTCGACGGATTCTTCGCACTCACGTACGTGCGAAACACGGGCGCGGCGTTCGGCATCTTTGCCGGCCACGCCGCGGCCTTCCGCATCCCGATGTTGCTGGCGGCGGCCGGGGTGGCGCTCGGTGTGCTGTTCTGGTTCGTGCGAACGATTCCTGCCGAACGCTCGTTCGTCATCGCCGCGTGCGGCGGCGTCCTCGGCGGTGCGATCGGGAACATGATCGACCGAGCGGCGTACGGCGAGGTCATCGACTTTCTCGACGTTTACGCCGGAAGCTGGCACTGGCCCGCGTTCAACGTGGCCGATGCGGCCATCACGGTCGGCGTCATCGTGCTCTGCCTCGATGCGTTTCGGAGCGCCCCCGCGCCCGAGCGCTCGATCATCTGAGCTCCGCCGTCCCGCTCTGAAGCACGAAGGGGCGGGCTCTCGTCGAGCCCACCCCTTCGGAAACTGCCGTGATCGCGCTGACGACTAACAGTCGTAGTACAGCGCGAACTCGTAAGGATGCGGCCGCAGGCGGATCGGATCGATCTCCTTCGTCCGCTTGAACTCGACCCACGTCTCGATGACGTCCTCGGTGAAGACGTCGCCCTTGAGCAAGAACTCGTGGTCTTCTTCGAGATTCTTGAGCGCCTGATCGAGCGAGCCCGGCATCGAGGGCACGTCTTTCAGCTCTTCGGGTGTGAGGGCGTAGATGTCCTTGTCGAGCGGATCGCCGGGATTGAGGCGCCGTTCGATGCCGTCGAGGCCGGCCATCAACATGGCGGAGAACGCCATGTAGCCGTTGCAGGCTGGATCGGGGAACCGCACCTCGATGCGCTTCGCCTTCGGTGAGGGCGAGTACATCGGGATACGGACGGCCGCGGAACGATTCCGCGACGAGTACGCCAGGTTGACCGGGGCTTCGAAGCCCGGAACCAAGCGGTGGTACGAGTTGACGGTCGGGTTGGTGAAGGCCGCGAGCGCCTTCGCGTGCTTCAGGATGCCGCCGATGTAGTGCATCGCGAGCTCGCTCATGCCGCCGTAACCGTCGCCCGCGAAGAGCGGCTTCTCGCCCTTCCAGATCGACTGGTGGCAGTGCATGCCGGAGCCGTTGTCGCCGAAGACCGGCTTCGGCATGAAGGTCGCCGTCTTGCCGTGCTTGTAGGCGACGTTCTTGACGCAGTGCTTGTACCACATGAGGGCGTCGCCCATTTTCGTGAGCGACAGGAAACGCATGTCGATCTCGGCCTGACCGGCGGTCGCGACCTCGTGGTGCTGACGCTCCACCCGGATGCCGACCTTCTCCATCATCAGCACCATCTCGGCGCGGAGATCCTGCTGCGAGTCGGTCGGGGAGACGGGGAAGTACCCTTCCTTGTGCCGCGGCTTGTAGCCGAGGTTCGGGCCTTCGTCTTTGCCGGAGTTCCAGGTGCCCTCGACGGAGTCGACGTAGTAGTAGCCGCTGTGCGCGTTCTGGTCGTAGCGCACGTCGTCGAACACGAAGAACTCGGGCTCGGGTCCAAAGTAGGCCGTGTCGCCGACGCCCGTCGACTTCAGGTACGCCTCGGCCTTGCGCGCGATGTTACGCGGGTCGCGCGAATACTCTTCTTTGGTGATCGGATCGACGATGTTGCAGATCAGCGACATCGTTGGGTGAGCCATGAAGGGGTCCATGACGGCCGTCGCCGGATCGGGCATCACGAGCATGTCGGACGCGTTGATGGGCTGCCAGCCGCGGATCGACGAGCCGTCGAAACCGAGACCGCCCTCGAAGACCTCGTCTTCGAGCTCGCTCATCGGCGTCGAGAAGTGCTGCCAGGTGCCGAGGAAATCGAGAAACTTGAAGTCGACGGCTACCGCTTTGTTGTCTTTCGCCAGCTTGATGGCGTCCTTCGCCGTGCTCATGCGTTGTCTCCCTCCTGTGGTGTGAATCGTGGGGCCGACCTTGCGGGCCGGTCTCGCGGTGGTGTGGTTAGATGGCCTGCTCTCCGCGCTCGCCGGTCCGAATGCGAACGACCTCGTCGATGGGCATCACGAAGATTTTCCCGTCGCCAATACGTCCGGTCTTGGCTGACTTTTCGATCGCGGCGACGACGTTGGCTACCTGGTCGTCACGCACGATGATTTCGAGCTTCACCTTGGGCAGAAAGTCGACCACGTACTCGGCGCCGCGGTAGAGCTCGGTGTGGCCCTTCTGGCGTCCGAAGCCTTTGACTTCCGTGACCGTGATGCCCTGTATTCCGATCGCCGACAGGCTTTCCTTCACCTCGTCGAGCTTGAATGGCTTGATGATCGCGTCGACTTTTTTCATGAGATCCTCCGCTGTGAGTGCGCTGGGCTGGGTTCATCGATTCTGAAGCACTGGTCGTGACGATCTGGGTCCAGGGCACGGACCTATCTCATTCGACTCCCATATGATCGGTATTCGAATCGACAATGATCCCGAGTTGAAGATCGAGGATGCCATGCAAGTCAAGGGCCGGGTGCGCCAAGGTGGATACTGCATCCTCCGACGGAGCGATCACGAAAGACGATCGCGAACTGCTGCCCAAACTCTGGGCAGCGCCGAATCCTTGGGCGCGATCGTCCGCGCCAAGAGTCACGCGTAGCCGGAATCGGGGAAGGTGGACTGTCGGCCGCCGATGCGGGCTTCGGTGCCGAAGCGCATGCGGCGGATGTTGTCGCGGTGCCGATACGCGATGCAGCCCCCCATCACCAGGGCGGCGAGCACGATCGGGTAGGGATACCCGAGACCGAGCAGCACGGCGGGCGTGACGGCACCGGCCACGATGGATCCGAGCGACACGTAGCGGGAGAGCGCGACCGTCAGGGCGAAGATCGGAACGGAGACCACCATGCCGAGCGGTGCCATGCCGAGCCAGATGCCGAGCGAAATAGCGACCCCCTTGCCCCCCTCGAACCCGAGGAAACACGGGTAGAGGTGTCCGGCGAACGCGGCGAGCCCGACGAGCGCCAGCCCTTCGGCACCGATCCCGAGCCAGGTCGCCAGCAGCACGGGTAAGAGCCCCTTCGAGACGTCGCCGATCAGCGTGAGCACGCCCGCGGTGTTGCCGGCCGCCCGCGCGACGTTGGTCGCGCCGATGTTACCGCTCCCGATGTCGCGTGGATCGACCCCGCGTCGGCGTGCGAGCCATACCCCGGTCGGCACCGAGCCACAGACGTACGCGCAGACGAGCAGGGTCAGGAGGAGGATCATGATCAGAACCGGAGCGAGCGTTCGCGGCGACCACGGCGACGCTCGACCAAGGCGCCAATCAGGATCCCGACCGCGAGCGCCGCACCGCCGACCGCCCAGGGGACGGCCTCGGGAATCGGTGTGACGGGAGCGACATCGGGGAGATTGGTCCGCCAAGTCGTGAGATCGTCGGTGACCCGTCGGAGCCGAGCGACCTCGGTCGCGAGATCGCTCAGGTTGGAATCGATCTCGACCGGCGCCGGACTGGCAGCCGGAACCGCCACGTGGCTCTCGGTCGGGCGCGGAGCATCGGGAACGTGGGCGATTTCTGCCGTGGGAACCCAGGCCCGCCGGCCGTCGGAGAGTAGGATCTCGCTCCAACCGTCGCGCTGCCCGAGCAGTTTCACCCGGTCGTTGCCACGTAACACGGCGATGCCGGCCTGACCCGCCCCGGGTGCCTCGCGGGCGACGATCTCACCGGAGCGGGCGCTAACGTTTTCCGCGTCGCCTGGCGTGGCGCTCGCGCCGACGGCGGCGGCTGCGACCACGCCACCGACGAACGCGAGCCGAATGCTCCGCCAACAGAAAGAGAGTCGGGGTGACTGGATTTGAACCAGCGACTTCTGCGTCCCGAACGCAGCGCTCTGCCAGTCTGAGCTACACCCCGTCAAAAGGAAACCGAAGCGTGCGTAACATACGGGAACGAGAATGCAAACCGGCTTCCGGGCTCACGACGGGTGCGCGCCGGTGTCGCCGCCCTGACGCAATCCCCGGATCGCCGCCGCGTAGTCGGGGGCGCGGAACACCGCCGTACCCGCGACGATGACATCGGCACCTGCGGCCGCAGCCGCTCCGGCATTCTCGATCGTGATGCCACCGTCGATCTCGATCAGAAAATCGGCTCCGAGGCGCGTACGCAGGCGCCGGGCTTCTTCGAGCTTCTCCAAGCTCCCCGCGATGAAGCCCTGTCCCCCGAATCCCGGATGCACGCTCATCACCAGCAGCATGTCGAGCGCTGCGGCCGCATGCTCGATCGTCGCAACGGGGGTCTCGGGGTTGATGACCATCGCCGGATGGGCGCCGCGTTTCCGGATGTCGGCGATCAGATCGTGCGGCTCGGGACAGATCTCTTGATGGAACGAGACCCAGTCCGCGCCCGCGTCGATGAAGCGCGGGATGTACGTGGTCGGGTCGGTGATCATGAGGTGGACGTCGAGCGGCAGCTTCGTGGCCTTGCGGATGGCGGCGACGATGGCCGGACCGATGGTGAGATTCGGGACGAAGTGTCCGTCCATGACGTCGAGGTGGAGCCAGTCGGCGCCGGCGGCCGTCACCGCCTCGATCTCTTCCGTCAGGCGACCGAAATCGGCCGAGAGCACCGACGGAGCGATCTGGCGGGGTCGGGACACGGCAAGGTCGGGTATACGACCGGGCCCGGACCCCCGCAAGGCGACGATCGGCTCAGCGCCGGCGCGCTCGTACCGCGTAGAAGCCGTCGAGATCGTCGCGATGCGGCAGGGTGCAAAGTGCGCCCGCGTCGTCAACGAGGACGTGCGCGCTGGCGGACAGGTGGACGCGCGCGTCCTCCCGTTCGAGCTCGGGGTGCGCCGCCAGCCATGCTCGCACGACGTCGTCGTTCTCCTCGTCGCTGAGGGTGCAGGTGGCGTAGACGATGACGCCGCCCGGTTTCAGCAGCGGTGTGGCGGCGGCGAGCATTTGCCGCTGTTGCTCCCCGAGCCGCACGAGATCGTGGGGCTCGCGGCGCCACCGGATCTCCGGATGCGCGCGCAGCGTACCGAGCCCGCTGCAGGGCGCGTCGACGAGGATCCGGTCGAAGCTCGCGTGCGGCAGGGTGGTGTCGACGGTGCGAGCGTCGAGCACACGCGGCGCCACGCTCGCGAGCCCCAAACGATCTGCATTCGTCGCGATTGCCCGGACGCCCCGCGCGCGATGGTCGAGCGCGACCACGGTGCCGCGATCTCCCATGAGATCGGCGACATACGTGGCTTTGCCGCCCGGAGCCGCGCAGGTATCGAGCACCCGCATCCCGGGCTCGGCCGCGAGCAGATGCACGACGATCTGCGAGGCTTCTTCCTGCACGCTGAACTCGCCGGCGGACCAGCCCGCGATCCCGTGTGGATCGGCGGCTTGGACGCGAATCGCATCTGGCGCGAACCGGCCGGGCTCGCAGGGCACACCGGCTTCGACGAGACGGGCGATGAGCGCGTCTCGCGTGCCGGGACGGGCGCGGAGCACCGTCGGCGCGGCCTCGTTGTCGGCGCGCAAGAGCTCGGCGAGGGCCGCGCTGCCAAAGCGCGCCTGCCAACGCTCCACGAGCCAGCGCGGATGCGAGAGGGTGATTGCGAGATGCTCCAACGGATCGCCGGACTGATCGGGCAACGGCAGCCGGTCGCGCTCACGAATCGTGCGGCGGAGGACGGCGTTCACGAGCCCCGCGGCTGCCGGCACGTGCCGCTTCGCCAGCTCGACGCTCGTCGCGACCGCGGCATGATCGGGAACGCGATCGAGCAGTGTCAGTTGGTAGAGGCCGAGACGGAGCGCGATCCGCACGTGCGGATCGAGGCTCGTGAGGTCGCGGTCGATGAAGCGCGCGATCTGCCAGTCGAGCCGGCCCTGCCACGCGAGCGTGCCGTAAACGAGCCGGCTCGCGAGCGCGCGATCGCGGGTCGGGAGCCGCGATGCCCCGAGCGCGGCGGCGAGCGCCACGTCGGCATGGGCCGTCTCGTTCTCGACCCGCAGGAGCACCGCGAGCGCCAGGGCGCGCGCGGAGAGCGGGTCGATGGTCGCTTCGGGCTCGTCGTCGATCGCCATGGGATTATTCGAACCGTGCGTCGGAGGCGAGGCGCGCGCCAGCTGCGAACGCGGACGCTGCCATGGCCTTCCGACCTTCGGGCTGCAGCGTCGTGATTGCGAGCATGCCGGCTCCAGTCGCCACCAGGAAGCGGCCGCCCTCCATCGTGATCGCGCCTGGTGTGCCGCGCGGGGTCGCGTCATGCACCACCGCCGCGGTCAGCATCTTCACCGTTCGACCGGCGAGCGTCGTGAAGGCCGACGGCCACGGACTGAAGGCGCGGATCATGCGTTCGATGGCGGCGGCGTCGCGTTGCCAATCGATGCGGCCGTCGTCCTTCGCCAGGCGCGGCGCGTACGTGACGCGAGCGAGGTCCTGCGGCTCGGCGGTCAGGCCGTCGCGCCGCAAGGCGGTGAGGGCGTCGACGAGCGCTGACGCACCGAGCTCGGCAAGCGCCGTCGTCAGCGTCTCGGTCGTGTCGTCGGCGCCGATCGCCAAGGTTCGCTGCAGCAACATGTCGCCGGCGTCCATCGCCTCGCTCATGAGCATGATCGTGACGCCGGTTGCGGCGTCGCCCGCGAGAATGGACGCGGCGATCGGACCCGCTCCGCGATAGCGCGGCAGCAGCGAGGCGTGGACGTTGATCGGGGCGAGCGTCGGCAGGTCCAAGAGCGCCGGCGGCAGGATCTTGCCGTAGGCCGCGACGACGAGAAGGTCGGGCTTCCACTGTGACAGCGCCTCGAACGTCTCGGGCGTACGGACGCTCGCTGGCCGCAGCAACGGAGCCCCGAGCGCACCGGCTGCCGCCGCGACCGGTGACGGTTGGGACGCGAGTCCGCGCCCGCGCGGACGATCGGGCTGCGACACCACGCCCACGAGCGTCGTCGCGGACGCGAGCGCGCGGAGGCTCGACACCGCGAACGCGGGCGTGCCCATGAAGACGGTCCGCAGCGGCCGGTCGGCCGGCCAGGCGAGGAGGCGACTCAGCGGCCGACGCGTCCCTAGATCATGACCCGGCGCGGAGCCGGCTCACGGCCTTCGCGATCGAGCTTCTTCATGCGGCGCTTGTAGAGGTCGCGTTTCAGCCGGCTCAGGTGGTCGATGAAGAGGGTCCCGTTCAAATGATCGATCTCGTGTTGCAGGGCGACGGCGAGAAGGCCGGTACCCTCGATCTCGATCTCCTTGTGGTCGGTCGTCCAGGCTTTCACGAGGACGCGCTCCGCGCGCAGGACCTCTGCCTGGTAGTCGCGGACCGAGAGACAGCCTTCTTCCCAGAGCACCTCGCCCTCGGACTCGGTGATGACCGGGTTCACGAGCTTGAGCAGCTGCTTCCCTTTATTGTCGTGGTCGACGTCGAGCACGATCATGCGCTGCGACAGCCCGATCTGGGGGGCGGCGAGGCCGACGCCGGGCGCCGCGTACATCGTCTCTACCATGTCGTCGATCGCGGCCGCGACCGCTCCGTCGATGTTGCCGACGTCTTCGGCGACCTCTTTCAGGACGGGCTCGGGGTAGGTGTAAATCCGCCGAATCACGTGGGTTTCATAACATGCTGACTGGATCGACATCAACGACGAGACGGATGCTGCGAGCCTCGGAAGAGGCCCGCCAGAAGCCCTGTGCGGCCTGCACCGCGGCGTGCAGCGCCGATGCTCGGGGCGCGCTCAAGATGATCTGCCAGCGATAGCGATCACGGAGACGCTCGAGAGGCGCGGGGGCGGGCCCGCGCAGCTGCACCCCGGATTGTTCGCACAGCGGCCGGAGCCGGGCGGACAACGACTCGGCGAGCGCTCCCGTCCGGTCGCCGTCGGGGCCTTCGAGGCGCAGGGCCGCGAGCCGGGAGAACGGCGGGTAGCCGAGCTCGCGGCGGGCCTCGAGCTCGGCAGGCGCGAAGCTCGCATAGTCGTGCTGCGCGGCGGCGACCAGGCTGTGGTGCGACGGGCGATAGGTCTGCACCATCACCCTCCCCGGCAAGGTCCCGCGCCCCGCGCGGCCGGCCACCTGCGTGAGCAGCTGGAACGCGCGTTCCGACGCGCGGAAGTCCGGCATGCTGAGCGCGACGTCCGCGAGGAGGACGCCGACCAGGGTGACGCGCGGGACGTCGTGACCCTTTGCGACCATCTGGGTTCCGATGAGAACGTCGAGATTGCCCTTGCCCCAGTCGTCGAGGATGCGGCGGTGTGCGCCGAGACGCGTCGTCGTGTCGCGATCGAGGCGCCCGATCCGCGCCGCCGGGAAGAGCCGGGCGACCTCAGCCTCGACGCGCTCGGTGCCGAGACCGAGCGCCGCGAGCGTACCGCGGCCGCACTCCTTGCAGATGACCTCGCGCGCGGGGCGCGCGTAGCCACAGTGATGGCAGAGCAGGGCCGCCCGCCGGCGATGCAGCGTGAGGCTGACGCTGCACGACGGACAACCCGCCGGCTCACCGCAGACGAGACAATGGAGCGCGCTCGCGAATCCGCGGCGGTTCAAGAAGAGCAGGGTCTGCTCGCCGCGGGCGAGGTTCTCCTGCATCGCGGCGAGCAACGGCGCGGAGAAGAGTGGCGCGTCGGGCTCGGCCGGACCTTGATCCGCCGTCGCGGCGGCGGGCTCCGCTCGCGGCACCGCTACCAGCCGTCCGCCCGGGCTCCGCAGGTCGATCAGCATCACTTCGGGGAGCGGTTGCCCGTGCACGCGCTCGCCGAGGGTGAGTAGCCGGTACTTGCCGTCGAGCGCTTGCTGATAGCTCTCGATCGACGGCGTCGCAGAGCCGAGCACGACGGGAATTGCGCCGAGCTTGCCGCGCACGATCGCGAGATCTCGACCGTGATAGCGGAGGCCTTCGTCTTGTTTGTAAGCGGCGTCGTGCTCCTCGTCGACGATCACGAGACCGAGGTCGGCGAGGGGCGCGAACACCGCGGAGCGCGTACCGACCACCACGCGGGCCTCGCCACGCGCGATGCGTCGCCACTCATCCCAGCGCTGCCCGGGTGCCAGTCCACTGTGCACGATGGCGACTGCCGCCCCGAACCGTTCCTGCGCCCGCGTCACCGATTGATGGGTGAGCGCGATCTCGGGCACCAGCATCAGCACCGATCGGCCGGTGGAGAGCGCACGCGCGGCGAGCTGCAGGTACACCTCGGTCTTGCCGCTCCCCGTCACGCCGTGCAGCAGGAACACTTGAAACGCGTCGGCGGCGACGGCGTCCACCGCGGCGCGCTGCGCGGCCGTGAGCGCGGGCGCGACGACCGCGGTTGCGACGTCGCCGGTGTCTCGGTAGCGCTCCGATTGAACGCGCTCGAGAATGTCGCGCTTCACGAGCGCCGTCGCGGCCGCCCGCGCTCCGGTGTCGAGATCCGCTGCGTCGAGCCGACCGTCGGTCGCTGTGAGCACGCGCTCGTAGCACTCGAGTTGGCGCGGCGCCCGCTTCCCGAGGGTCGCGGCCTCGGCGTCGTCGAGCTTCCGCGCGACGGCATAGAAGGTCGCGAAGCGCGTCGTCACGCGCGGCCCGCGGCGTTCCTCCTCGGTCGCCAGCACGCCGCGCGCTACTAGAGCGCGAATCGCCCGCGCGGCATCGGGTCGCGCCAGCGCGCGCGTTAATTGCGGCACGCCGATCGTTCCCGCCGATCGCACCTGCTCGACGATCGTCGTCTCGAGGGCGCCCTTCGGCGCGGGGCCGTCGTCGGCGACACGCACGGTGCGTGCGCTCCGCGCTCGGAGACCGCCGGGCAACGCGAGCGCCAAGACGTCGGAGAGCCCAGCGAGGTAATAGCGGGCGCTCCAGCGACAGAGCTCGAACACATCAGGGCTGACGATCGCTTCTTGGTCGAGCACTTCCTGGATGTCGCGGATCTTCGCGACGCCTTCAGGCGGCGTCGTGCGAAGCGCGAGCACCA
>JBDSJB010000413.1:0-29223 GCA_039917665.1 Binatia bacterium | reverse complement strand
TCCGGATGTGGCCCAGATAGTGGATGGTGCGCGTGCCTCGCTGCGGCCGGAAGGCACAGTCGAACACGGCGAGATCGTCGTCGCGGAGATGGGGCGCACCCTCGATCGTCTCCTGCTCCTCGACGTATTCGATGATGTCTTGGATCTGCTTGCTCTCGTAGCCGAGCCGGCGGAGCGCCCGCTGGATCGTCATGTTGACGATCTTCAGCATGCCGCCACCGACGAGCTTCTTGTACTTCACGAGCGCGATGTCGGGCTCGATGCCCGTCGTGTCGCAATCCATCATGAACGCGATGGTGCCGGTAGGCGCGAGGACGGTCGCCTGCGAGTTGCGGAAGCCCTGTTTCTCGCCGAGTGCCAGCGCATCGTCCCACACCCGACGCGCCTCGCTCAGGAGATCGAGCGGCACGAGCGAAGGCTCGATCTTGTGCGCCGCGGCGCGGTGCTTGCCGATCACCCGCTGCATGGCTTCGCGGTTGGGCGCGTAGCCCGAGTACGGTCCCATCTCGCCGGCGACGCGCGCCGACTGGAGATAGGCCTCGCCGCACATCAGCGCCGTCACGGCCGCGGCGTACTGCCGGCCGCCTTCCGAGTCGTACGGCAAGCCGAGCGACATCAGCAGCGCGCCGAGATTGGCGTAGCCGAGGCCGAGCTCGCGGAACGCGTGCGCGTTCTTGTCGATCTCGGGAGTCGGGTAGCTCGAGTTGTCGACGATGATGTCCTGCGCCGTGATCATGACGTCGACGGCGTGCTTGAAAGCCTCGACGTCGAAGTCCCCGCTCGCGCTCAGGAACTTCATGAGATTCAGGGACGAGAGGTTACAGGCCGAGTTGTCGAGGTGCATGTACTCGCTGCACGGATTCGACGCGTTGATGCGGCCGCTCGCCGGGCAGGTGTGCCAATCGTTGATGGTCGTATCGAATTGCAGCCCCGGATCGCCGCACGCGTGCGCCGCTTCGGAGATGCTGCGCATCAGGTCACGGGCGCGGAACGTCTCGGAGACCTCGCCCGTGCGGACGAAGCGCGTCTGCCAGTCGCCGTCGGCCACGACCGAGCTCATGAAGGCATCGGTGACGCGGACGGAGTTGTTGGCGTTCTGGAACGCCACCGATCCGTACGCCGCCCCGTCGAGCGAGCTGTCGTAGCCGGCCGCGATCAGCGCCCGCGCCTTCCGCTCTTCTTCGGTCTTGCAGGTGATGAACTCCATGATGTCGGGGTGATCGACGTTCAGGACGACCATCTTGGCGGCGCGACGCGTCTTGCCACCCGACTTGATGACGCCGGCCGACGCATCAGCGGCTTTCATGAAGGAGACCGGACCCGAGGCCGTGCCGCCGCCGACGAGGCGCTCGCGCGACGACCGCAGCTTCGAGAGATTCACGCCCGAGCCGGAGCCGCCTTTGAAGATGACGCCTTCCCGTCGGTACCAGTCGAGAATCGAGTCCATCGTGTCGTCGACGGACAGGATGAAGCAGGCGCTGCACTGCGGCTTCGGCTCGACCCCGACGTTGAACCACACGGGGCTGTTGAAGCAGGCCTTCTGGTGCAGGAGGAGGTGCGTCAGCTCGTCGGCGAAGACGGCAGCGTCGCCCGGCGTCGCGAAATAGCCCTGCGCAATGCCCCACGACCGGATCGTGTCGACGACGCGGCCGATCAGCTGCCGGACGCTCGTCTCGCGCTGCGGCGTGCCGAGCGGCCCGCGGAAGTACTTCGAGACGACGACGTTGGTCGCGAGCTGCGTCCACGCCTTCGGCATCTCGACGTCGTGCTGCTCGAAGACGACCTCGCCCTTCTCACCATAAATAACGGCGCTCCGACGCTCCCATTCGACGTTCGAAAAGGGGTCGAGACCGGCTTGCGAGAAGTACCGATTGAGGGACAGGCCGCGACCGCCCTCTGCAATGGGCTCCGTGCCGAGAGCCCCCACCTGCGCCGCCTGCCCACCCGCTTCCATGCCACCCACCGCCACCCCGTTTTCCATGGCTAGACCCTCGTTTTCTTGGGCTCCGAGCTGCTCGGAGCGTACCGTTGTGGAACCTGGCTTCGGCCCGCTGACCATCAAGATGTTGTAGAGCGAGGCGGGTAGGTACACAAGGAATGGACACCGTGTCAAGAAAAAAATTCGGAGGACGCCAAGGCTTTCGCCATGGCAGCGCGCACGCTAATGACCCCCGCGTGAGGAAGCGCGCCGAGCCCGCTACCGTCGATTCCGTCGTGTCGACCTGCCTCGATCGGGCGCTCGGCACACCCGGCGCGGCGGCCATCTGGGGGGCCTGGGAGGACGCCGTCGGGGCCCAAATCGCCAAGCGCGCCGACCCGGTCCGATTGCGCGGCCGAACGCTGGTCGTCGCGGTCTCGAGCGCGCCCTGGATGCAGGAGCTGAACCTCATGAAACGTACGATCGTGACCGCGCTGAACGCGCGCCTCCCCCGTCCGCTGATCGACGATCTCTACCTGGTGCTGACCGAGGGCCGCGTCCCCGAGGTGGCTGAACCACGGCGCCGTGCGGCCACCCCCTGCCTTCCCGCCCCCGAAGACGTCGACCTGAGCGCGCTCCCGAGCGAGCTCCGAGCGAGCTTCACCGACGTCCTCCATGCCTGGCAACGCCGCGCCCGCCAGCAGTCCAACCGAGGATCCCAATGACCGCTCCCCGCGACGGCAGTACCACGCTCGGCGCGCTCACCCTGCACTATCTCGATTGGGGCACCGTAGGACGGCCGCCGCTCGTATGCCTCCATGGCATCACGCAGACCGCGCACAGTTGGGACGAGGTCGCCCCTGCCCTCGCGGGAACGCATCACGTCCGCGCGCTCGATCAACGCGGGCACGGTGATTCGACGTGGGCCCCCGACGGCGACTACCGCATTGCGACCCAGACGCACGACATCGAGCAATTCCTCCACGCGATCGACGCGACGCCGTCCGTCCTGGTCGCGCTGTCGATGGGAGGGCTCGTCGCGCTCACGCTCGCGGCACGCGCGCCCGAGCTCGTGCGCGCGCTCGTCGTCGTCGACATCGCACCCGAGGTGCAGCGCGGCGGCGTCGACAACATCCGGAACTTCGTCGCCGCGACCGACGAGCTCGATACCTTCGAGGATTTCGTGCAGCGCGCCCACTCGTTCAACCCGCGCCGCACGCTCGGGAACATCCGAGAACGGCTGCGCCACAACCTGCGGCAGCTGCCCACCGGACGGTGGACCTGGAAATACGATCCGCAGCTGCGGAATCCCGCGCGCGTCGGTGAGGGCATGGGCGACCTGTGGGCCGAGGTCGCGAAGATCCGCTGCCCCGTGCTGATCGTGCGCGGCGGGGAGAGCGACATCCTCGCTCCGGAGGTCGCCGCGCGCTTCGGCGGCATCGTGAAAGCCGAGGTGCGCACCGTGCCTGGCGCCGGTCACTCCGTCATGGGCGACAATCCCAGCGGATTCCTGGCGGCCGTCGAGCCGTTCCTCGCCGGTCTCGCGCCGGCCTGACGGAGTGCTCCGGCTCGTCGAGCTCCGCAAGCGCTTCGGCGATACCGTCGTCGTCGATCGCCTCGACCTGATCGTCGAGCGCGGCGAGCGCGTCGTGCTGCTCGGCGGCTCGGGCTCGGGGAAGACGACGACACTCAAGATGGTGAACCGGCTGATCGAGCCGGACGGCGGCCGCGTCGAGATCGACGGCACCGACGCCGCCACGCTCGCACCGCACGAGCTCCGCCGTCGCATCGGTTACTGCTTTCAACAGGTCGGCCTCTTTCCGCACCTCACCGTCGGCGAGAACGTGGCCATCACGCCGCGCTTGCTTGGCTGGGAGCCCACCCGCATCGCGGCGCGCGTCGACGAGCTGCTCGATCTCGTCGAGCTCTCGCCGGCGGAGTTTCGCGACCGCCTGCCCGCTTCGTTGTCGGGCGGCCAGCAGCAACGCGTCGGCGTCGCCCGTGCGCTCGCGGCGGCGCCGAGTCTCGTGCTGCTCGACGAGCCGTTCGGCGCCCTCGATCCGCTGACACGCGATCGCCTGCAGCAATCGTTTCTGGTCATTGCCCGGCGGCTCGCGCTCACGGCGATCTTCGTCACGCACGACATGATCGAGGCGCTGTTGATTGGCGACCGGATAGCCGTCATGCGCGACGGCCGTCTCGAGCAGATCGGCACGCCGGCCGAGCTGCTCGCGCACCCCGCGTCGGAGTACGTCCGCACGCTCCTCGCGACGCCGTTTCAGCAAATCGAGCGGGTGCGACGCGCGACCGCACCCGACGGCGCGCCGTGAGCGACCAGCTCGCGCTGCTCCCGGGCTATCTCGCCGCGCACCTCCAGCTGACGCTGGTCGCCCTCTTCCTCGGTACGGCGGTGAGCCTTCCGCTCGGCATCTGGGTGACACGGCACCCGCGCGCCGAGGCCGTGGTGCTCGGCCTCGCGGGCATGATCCAGACGATTCCGAGCCTCGCGTTGCTGGCCGTGATGGTGCCGCTGCTCGCGCTCGCCGGTGCCGCGAGCGTCCGCGCGTTCGGCGTCGACATCCCGAGCATCGGCTACCTGCCCGCGATCATCGGCCTCACGCTCTACAGCGTGCTGCCGATCCTGCGCAATACCGTGACCGGCATCCGCGGCGTCGACCCCGCGATCGTGGAAGCGGCGCGCGGCGTCGGCATGACCGCGCGCGAGCAGCTCCGCATCGTCGAGCTGCCGTTGGCGCTTCCGGTGATCGTCGCCGGCATCCGCACCGCGACCGTGTGGGTCGTCGGCATCGCGACGCTCTCGACGCCGGTCGGCGCTGCGAGCCTCGGGAACTACATCTTCAGCGGACTCCAGACCCGCAACCTCGCCGCCGTGCTGATCGGCTGCGTCGCCTCGGCGGCGCTGGCGCTCGGGCTCGACGGGCTCGTCCGCATGCTCGAGATCGGTGTGCGCACGCGCCGCCGCGGGATCGTAACGTGCGCGGTCGGGATTCTCGTGGCGTTGTACGTCGCGACGGGCGCTACCGTCGTGCGTGATTGGATCGGCACGAGCGCCCGCCCCATCACGATTGGCGCCAAGACCTTCACCGAGCAGTACATCCTGAGCGAGATCCTGTCCGAGGAGATCGGGCGGACGACGGCGCGCCCGACGCGCATCGTCTCGTCACTCGGCTCGACGGTGGCGTTCGATGCGCTCGTCTCCGGGGCGCTCGACCTCTACGTCGACTACACCGGCACGATCTGGGCGACGATCATGAAACGCAGCGACGTCCCGACCGATCCCGCGATCGTCCTCGCGGAAGTGAGCCACTACCTCACCGACACCCACGGCATCACGATGATCGGCGCGCTCGGCTTCGAGAACGCCTACGCGCTCGCGATGCGCGACGAGGCCGCGGGGCGGCTCGGCATCACGACCATCAGCGACCTCACCGCGCACGCACCGCAGCTCGTCATGGCCGGCGACTACGAGTTCTTCAGCCGCCCCGAGTGGACGCGGCTCGCCGAGACCTATGGCCTGCGCTTTCGCGACCGCCGCAGCATGGACTCGTCGTTGATGTACACCGCCGTCGCGAGCGCGCAGGTCGACGTGATCAGCGCCTTCTCGACCGACGGCCGGATCGCCGCGCTCGGCCTCACGGTGCTGACCGACGACCGTCACGTGATCCCGCCGTATGACGCCGTCCTCCTGGCGAGCGCGCGGCTCGCGCGCGAGGCGCCGGACGTGCTGGCGGCGCTCCGTCCCCTCGCCGGCAGAATCGGCGCCGACACCATGCGGCACTTGAACGCCGAGGTGGATCAGCAAGGCGCGAGCCCGCACGCCGTCGCGGAAAAATTCCTCGCGCGCCCGGGCGAGCTGCCGACGCTCAGTCCCGCGCCCTGAGACGCTGCAGGAAGACGGTCATTTCCTTTGCCGTCTGCAGATCGCCGGCGGCGTCGGCGATCGCGATGCCCCGCGCGTAGACCTCGTCCGCTTCCGCTGTGCGTCCGAGCTTCTCCAGCACGAGGCCGAGCTCGCGATACGCCGCCGAGTACTGCGGATCGAGCGCGACCGCTTGCTCGAGATGCGGGAGCGCCCCCGCCGCGTCGTCGGCCGCCAGATACTCCTTGCCGAGCATGAGCCGAAGCATGGCGTCTTCAGGCTCCTCGGTGAGGAGCTCAAGCAGATCGTGGATGCGCTCGCTCATCGTCCTCGGGTTTCAAGTGCCGCACGGCAAGCGCCGGCGGGAAGATGAATTGTTTCCGCACGGCGCCGGCGACGCCTTGCGCCACCAGTGCCGGCACGTCGAGCAGCCGCTCCGCCGCCTCGGCCTCGGCGATGCTGGCGCGCGTCGTCGGGTGGGCGGGCGTGAAGAGCGTGCAGCAATCCTGATCCGGCAGGATCGACGTCGCGAACGTCCCGATGCGCTCGGCCTGCTGAATGATCTCCTTCTTGTCCATGCCGACGAGCGGTCTCAGCACGAGCGCCGGCGTAGCAGCGGCGATCGTCTGCATGTTCTCGAGGGTCTGCGACGACACCTGACCGAGGCTCTCGCCGGTCACGAGCACGCGCGTCCCGCGCTGGCCGAGCGCCCCGGCGATGCGCAGCATCATCCGACGATAGAGCACGACGCGATGCGAGCGCGGCACGCGGGCGACGATCTCGCTCTGGATCTCGCCGAACGGCACCACCCGGAACTCGGACCGCAGCTGATAGCGCGTGAGCTGCTCGACCAGATCGTGGGCCTTGTCGACGCTCGCGCGGCTCGTGTAGGGCGCGCCGCTGAAGTGCACGAAGTCGACCCGGCACCCGCGCTGCATCATGCGATACGCCGCGACGGGGGAATCGATGCCGCCCGACATGAGACACGTGACGCGCCCGCTGATCGTGACCGGCAGCCCGCCCGGCCCCGGACGTTTCCCACCGGACACGTAGGCCGCCTTGGGGAGGATTTCGACGGTGATCTCGAGATCGGGGTGCTCGAGATCGACCCGGCCACCGACGTGCTCGACCACCGCGGCGCCGAGCGTGGCCGCGAGCACCGGCGACGTCATCGGGAACGTCTTGTCGGCGCGGCGCGCGCGAATGGCGAACGTCGTGAACGGCTCGGCCCGTGCGGCGGCGAGCACCGCAGCGCGCACGGTCTCGAGGTGGACCCGCATTTCGATGCCCGCCGAATAATTCGCGACGCCGAACGTGTTGGCGACGCGCTCGCAGACCGTCGCGCTCGGCGCCCCTTCCGCGAGCCGCAGCAGTACACGCCCCGGCAGGCTCTGCGCCGCCACGACGCCGAGCCCGGTCGTGGCATCGCGCAGGTTGCTCATCAGGCGTTGCACGAACCGCGCGCGGTTCCCGCCTTTGAGCGCGATCTCGTGATAGCGCACGACCACGCAGGGCATCCGGGGGCCATACCATGGGCTTCCGAGGAGGCGAACCGCCGTGCTATCCGGGCCGATGCCCGCCGATCTGCTCGCGGCGTTGCGCGCCGCGCTCGCCGCACCTCGACCGCCGGCGGCCGCCACACGACCGGGAGTCGCTTCCGCCGTGCTGGTACCGCTTTTCGAGCAAGACGGCGCGCTGCACCTCCTCTACACGACGCGCAGCGCGGCGCTCCCGACGCACGCCGGCCAAGTCTCGTTTCCGGGCGGACGGCATTCCAGCGAACGTGACGCGACTCTGCTCGCCACGGCGCTGCGCGAAACCGAAGAGGAAATCGGCGTCGGCCCCGGAGACGTCGACGTCCTCGGCGCGCTCGACCCCATCCACACGTTCAGCTCGAACTTTCTCATCACGCCGTTCGTCGGCCGCATTCCGCACCCGTACGCCTTCCGTCCCGACCCGCGCGAGGTCCACGACGTGTTCTCGATTCCGCTCGCGGTGCTCGACGATCCCGCGAACGTCGTCGCCGAGACGTGGACGATCGACGGCCGCAGCATCCCCGTCACGTCGTATCGGCACGACGGTCGGACGATCTGGGGTGCCACCCAGCGCATCACCGCGAGCTTGCTCGATCTCCTGACCGCGATTCGCGCGGACCAAGATTGACACCCCTACCAACGGCTCGTAAGGTCGCCGCGGGTTGATGGCACGGCAAGCGCGACAACGTGGTCAGCGCGAGGGTGGAGTGGGTCGCCGGCTGATCTTCGGACTCGTGATCAGCGTCGTCGTGCTGCTCACGTTCGTCGCGTGGACCAAGCTCGAACGGCGGCGTCCGACTGCCGAGCTCGCGCATCCCATCACGGCTCTCGGCCGCACGAGTACGATCGACGTCGCGCTGCACGATGTCGGCACCGGGCTCGCGTGGAGTCGCGTCGAGGTGGAAACCGGCGGCACCACGACGGTGCTCGCGAGCGACACCTACCCCGCGACCTCCTGGCGCGGCAGCGGCGTCCTCGAGACGACGGTCAGCAAGCCGCTCGCGCCCGCCGACAACAAGCTCGGCGAAGGCCCGGCGACCCTGCGCGTCTTCGCGGGTGACTACTCCTGGCTGCGCTGGATTCGCACCGACCATCCGTTGCTCGAGACCCAGTTCACCATCGACCTCAGCCCGCCGACCGTCGAGGTGCTCTCCCAACAACACTACCTGACGCTCGGCGGCCTCGACTTCATGCTCTACAAGACCTCGCCCGACGCGGTACGGAGCGGCGTCGCCGTCAGCAACTATTTCTTTCCCGGCACGGCCGGGCTCTTCGCCGATCCGGCGATCCACGGCGCGTTCTTCGCCATCCCGCAGGATCTCGACTCGAAGGCGACGGCCAAAGCCGTCGCGGAAGACGCGGCCGGCAATCGACGCGAGGTCACGTTCCACACGGTCGTGAAGTCGCGCACCTTCCCCGCCAAGACGCTCGAGATCGACGATGGATTCCTCGAGCGCAAAGTTCCCGAGATCTTGAACGCCAGCCATCTGCCGCTGCAGCCCGACCTGGTGCAGGGCTACCTCTACGTGAACCGCACCGTCCGCCAGACCAGCGAGACGCGCATCAAGGCGGTCACCAGCACCTCGAGCCCGACGCCGCGCTGGGATGGCGCGTTTCTTCGCCAACCCAACAGCGCTCCGCTCGCCGGCTTCGGCGATCGCCGCTCATACCGTCACAACGGCGCCATCATCGATACCGCCACGCACCTCGGTTACGATCTCGCCTCGCTGCGCCAGGCGCCGGTCGTCGCCGCGAGCGCCGGCACGGTCGCGTTCGCCGAGGACCTCGGCATCTACGGTGACGCGGTCATCCTCGACCATGGGCTCGGCATCTTCTCACTCTATGGACACCTGAGCGCGATCACCGTGAAGGTGGGCCAAGAGGTCCAACGCGGCGACACGGTCGGACGCACCGGAGAGACCGGCCTCGCCGGCGGGGACCATCTGCACTTCAGCGTCATGCTCTACGGCGTGCACGTCGATCCCGTGGAGTGGTGGGACGGCAAATGGATCCGCGACCACGTCACCGCCAAGCTCGAGCAGTATCCGCGAGCGACGGCGACGGCGCAGCGCTGACGATCGGCCACGGCGCGTCGCGATGAGTGACGAGGCCGACGCTCCGCGCACCCTTCACGACGTCGGCGTTGGCGACGACGAGACGACCCCGGGCACCTTGCTCGCGCTCACCGGCCGCAGCCCCGATCTCGATCGTGCGATCGTCGAGCGCTTGGCAATGCTCGGCGACGAAGCGCACGCCGTCGCGCTCCGCGACCTCGCCGCGGCCGCCGAGCAACGCGGCTGGAAAGCCGTCGTGAAGGACGCCAAGCGGGCGCTCTATAAGTTCGGGCAGCGCGGCGTCGTGCCGCCAGCGGAACCCGCCGCACCGACGCCGCCGCCGCGCTGGATGGCGAGCCCGCTCGAAGGCTGGCTTTCCGGCATCGACGGACGCGGCGATCGCCTGGTCTGGATTGCGAAGGCGCAGCCGAACGGCGGCCTCCTCGTGATGACGGCGATCGTGAACGAGCCGAACGGCCTCCGCGACGTGAACCTCGCCGACCTACCCCGGAAGTCGCTGCGCCGGATGCACGACGACCTCCGCGCGCGCCACCACGTTCAGATGACGGACGTCGACGGCGCCTACTGCGACGCGCTCCTCGCCGAAGGCTTCGACCGCGCGCGCGCCGCCGGGACCGCCGAGCCCGTCGGGCAGTACCCGGCGCTACGCGCGCGCCTGACGAGCCAGCCTCCTGCCGCGCTCGAGCCGCCGCTCATCGCGCGTGTCGTGCCTGACGCGATGTCCGACGCGAGCGCGAGCGCCGCCGGCGCCACGCTTCTCGACGAGATCGAGTTCTTCACGTGGGCACTCGATCGCGAGACGCTCGCGCCCTATCTCGACGAGATCCAATCGGCGCGCGACAGCCCGCTCGTGCTCAGCCGCCCGCAACAGGAGGAACGCGTGTCGGCCGCGCTCGCACGCGCCGAGCGCGAGCTCTTCGGCGGCACGCCGGCCGCGATCTATCGCCGCCGGCTCGAGGAGATGGCGTACGTGCTGCACGCGAGCGGCCGACGCGACCTCGCCCGCGCCGCCGCGGCCACCGCCGTCGGTCTCGCCAACGGCACGACGCCGCTCCCCTTCTTCACCGAGCTCCTCCGCCGCAGCGTCGGTGCCTTCGTCGTCGAGGACGAAGCCAAGGCCCGCGCGGAGTCCGAAGGATCGGTGCTCGTGCGGCCGGGCAGCGCGGCCGGACCGCCGCCGGTCCGCCGCTAGACTACGTCGAGATCTTCAAACCCTCGATCGCGCACTCGACGCCGAGCTCGCCGCAATGCGCCCGCATGTCGCGGCCGAGGTGGATCAGCACGAGCCGTTTGCACTCGAGCTTCGGCACGAGCGGCTTCAGCGTCGTCCACTGGATGTGGCGACCCATCGGCTCCTCGTAGGCGGTGCACTCGCAGAGAAACAGGTCGACACCGCGCGCCAGGTCGATGAAGCGATCGTCCCATGGCGAGTCGCCGCTGTAGAGCAGCCGCTTGCCACCCGACGTGAAGCCGATCGCCAGCGACACGTCCTCGTCCTGATGCGGCACGCGTACCGGGTGCATCTCGACGTCGGCGACGGTCACGCGGCATTCCGGCAACAGCTCCACGAACGCGAGCTCGAAACCGAGCTTCTCGGGCAGGACGTCGGGATAGAGCGCGCGCATCAGGGTCCAGACGCGCGCCGCGATGCCCGGAGGCCCGTAGATGGTCAAGGGACGCGTCCGTGGGCGTTCATAGATGTATTCGAGCAGCAGAAACGGCAGACCGCCGAAGTGGTCGCCGTGCATGTGACTGATGACGACGAAGTCGAGGCTCGCGGTGTCGATCGGCTGGCGCTTCAGCGCGAGCAGCACCGTCGGTCCGCAGTCGACGAGAAACGTCGCTTGCCGCGTCTCCACCAGGTAGCTCGCGTGCGGATGACCGCCGCTGCAGAAGGCGTCCGAGGAGCCCAATATGGTGACGTCGAGCTTCACACCTTCTGGAGAGGTCGACATCGAGGTGGCTGCTCTTTAGCCCCATCGGAAGCCGCAAGGCAACGGACATGCGACTTGGCGTTCTCACGCGTACGACGCGAGTCAGAGAGCCGTCACGGTCGTAACGGTCGGCACCGCGTCACTGCGCATGAGCGGGGCTGCTGCGGGGCTCGTGAACGGAAACTCCAGGAATGCTCGTGGCACCTGCTTTGCTGCGGTCCCCATGACCCACGTTCGGGTTTTGGAGGCGCTGCATGTCGTGTCGTTCCGTACTCGTCACCCTGCGTTTCATCGCCGCTTTGGCGGGGGTCTTGTTGCTGCTTTCGTCTCCGGCTCGCGCGACCACCATCGTGCGCATGAGTGACGAGGCGCTCACCCTCGGTGCCGACGCGATCGTGACCGGTACGGTCACGGACGTCCACGCCGAACGCGCGGCGACTGGGTCGATCGCGACCTACGTCACGATCGCCATCGACTCGGTCGTGAAAGGCTACGTGCCGACCGACAGCGTCACCGTGCGCGAGCTCGGTGGCCGGGTCGGCGACGACGAGCTGCACCTCTACGGCACGCCCCGATACGAGGTCGGCGAGTCGATCATCGCGTTCCTCGGGCAGGACGGCGACGGCTACCTCCGCACCAGTCAGATGGTGCTCGGCAAATTCACGATCACGACCGATCCGACGAGCGGCGCCCGCGTCGCCAGCCGGACGCTCGACGAGGATGGTCTCGTCGTGCTCGGCAACGCGCGCTTCGCGAGTTTCGCGACCGACGATTCCCGCCTCGCCGATCCCTTCCTCGACCGTCTCCACGACATCGTACGCCGCCAACCCGTCCCGCGCGCCATGCAGCCTCTGCGTTCGGCGACGGCCCCCGCGCGCACGGCCGTCGAGCCGAGCGACTCGGAAGGCTACAAGCTCTTCAACAACGTGCGTTGGTTCCTCCCCGACGAGGGCCTGCCAGTGAAGTATTTCATCGACCAGGCGGGCGACACGAAGCTCGGCGCCAACGCGAGCCAGAATGCGATCAACGCGGCCTTTGCCGCGTGGACCAACGTCCCGACCGCGTCGCTCGTGATGCAGTCGGCGGGCGCCGCCACCGCGACGCCGAACGGCTTCTGCGACGGCACCAGCAAGATCATCTTCAACGACCCCTTCAACGAGGTCACCGACCCCTCCGGCTGCGGCGGCATCCTCGCGATCGGCGGCTACTGCGCGAGCGGCGCCTCGAGGACGTTCAAGGGCACCCAATTTCGCGAGGTCGTCGAGGGCGACATCATCTTCAACAACGGATGGACGGGCTGCTCGTTCTGGAACCAGAACAACGTGGCGGAGGTCGCGACGCACGAGATCGGCCACACGATCGGCCTCGCGCACTCCACCGACTCGAGCGCGACGATGTACTCGTTCGCGCACTTCGACGGACGCGGCGCCGGTCTCACCAACGACGACCGCGCGGGCGCGACGTACCTCTACCCGGGTAGCGGCGAGGCCGAGCCGACGCCGGCCCCGACGCCCACGACGCCGCCGACCCCGGCCCCGCCGGACGTCGATCACGACGGCATCATCGACGCCGCCGACAACTGCCCCGCGCTCGCCAACGTGAAGCAGGAAGACGTCGACGGCGACGGCATCGGCGACGTCTGCGACAACTGCGCGGCAGTTGCCAATCCCGATCAGCAGCCTGGCGACGCGTGCAACCTGCTCACGATCCAGTCGATGCGCATCACGATCGGCAAGGTCGCGCACGAGGATTCGATCGCCATCAGAGGCCGCTTCGACGCGACGACGGCCGCGGCCATGTCCGAGGTCGCCGGTCACGCCCTGTCGATGACGCTCAGCAAGGTCGACGGCGACGCGCTCATGCAGCTCGTCATTCCGGCCAAGAATTGGAAGATCAACCGGAACGGCACCAACCTGTCGTATGCCGACCGGGCCGGGGCCGCGCTCGGCGGTGTCACCCGCGTCGGTCTGCATTCCCGCAACGGCGTGAGCTACACCCTGTCGCTGAATGCCAAGCATCTCGACCTCGATCGCAGCCGCGAGCGCGAGCTCGTCCTCTCGATCGCCGTCGTCGACGAGCTCTACGTGAGCGCCAACGGCTGCGAAACGAACAAGCGCGGCGACCGCGTGGTCTGCCGCCAGAAGAAACGCTGAGGTAGGCGCGACGCGGGCGGTCGCCCGCGGCGGCGGTGCGACATGAGCAACGGCTACTGGCTCGGCCGTACGTCTGTTGGTAAACACCGCGGCCATGATCGGCGAGCTCAAGGTACGCCGCGCTCGTCGCGACGATTTTGCCCGTGTGCGGGAGCTGCTCGGCCTGCCCGCGTCCGGCGAGCGCGCCGAGCGGAAGCGCTTCCGGCGTCTGGTGTCGACCTTGCGTGAGGATCTCTACGTCGCCGAGCGCGGGGACGAGGCGCCGCTGGAAGGCCTGACCGTGATCGCCTACGTGCGCGGCCTCGGCCCGAGCACCGCGCTCGTCCGCGAGCTGCGCGGCTCGGAGGAGGCAACCGAGCTGCTGCTTGCGTGTGCCCGTGACCGTGCGGCCGCGCGCGGCTGTACGCGCGTCGAGCTTCCGTCGAAGCAGCCGGCGGTGCTGGCATGAGCAAGCGACGGGCGAACGAGCCAGCGCGGGCCGGGGGGCCACCCGGGCGCGAGCCCGGACCCGACGACGCATTGATCGCCACGCTCGCGACCGCCCTCTTCAGCAAGGACGGCGAGGCCTGGGCCGACGAGCTCGGCGACGCGACGGCCGCGGCGCTCGCCGCCGACGCGTTCGCCTTCGTGGCCAATGACGGTGCATTTCCCCGCGTTCGCGCGTTTACTCCGGCGACGGTCGTCGACGGCGCGCCGAGCGACGTCACGATTCTCGAAACCGTGATGACGGATCGGCCGTTCATCGTCGACACGATTCGCGGCTACCTCCGTCGTGAAGGCATCGAGATCCGTCACATCCTGCATCCGATCTTCGCGACCGAGCGCGCACCGGGCGCCGATGCTGCCACGACGGGTCGCCTCCGCCGGCTCGGGTCCCCTGACGCCCCCGACGCGGGCGCTACGCGCGAATCCTTCGTCCACGCCGTGCTCGAGCCCCTGCCGCCCGAGCGGCAACGCGCCCTCGAAGCCGGGATCACCGCCCGCCTCGCCGACCTCGCGCTGGTCACCGACGATCATGCCGCGATGGTCGCCGCCACCGAAGCGGTCGTCGCGCACATCGACGGCTACAAAGGCGGAAACGCGGCCTGGGACGAGGAAGTGCAAGAGGCGCAGGATTTCTTGCGCTGGCTGATCGCGGGCGGCTTCGTCTTTCTCGGTACCCGCACCGTCTCGCTCGAGGATCGCGACGGCGTCGCGACGCTCGCGCTCGACGGCGACTCGGGCCTTGGCCTCCTGCGCCGGACCGAACGCTCGCACTACGCCGAGCCGACGCCGGTCGCGTCCATTCCCGAGCCGGTCCGGAGCCGCGTCGTCGGCGGACCATTGCTCGTCGTCGCCCGGACGACGGCGCACGCGCCCGTCCACCGCGACGTTCGCATGGAGTACGTCGGCGTGAAGAAGCTCGACGCGTCCGGACGCGTGCGCGGCGAGTTCCGCCTTCTCGGCCTCTTCACCTTCAAGGCCTACGCCGACGAGGCCTCGGAGATCCCGATCCTACGGCGGCGGCTGCAGCAGCTCCTGCAAGCCGAGCGCGTCGTTCGCGACTCGCACGAGCATCGCGAGATCGTCGCCGTCTACGACAGCCTGCCGAAGGCGGAGCTGTTCACGATGCCGGTCGACGCCGTGCGCGCCGACGTTCGGACCATTCTCGGGGCGGAGCGGACGGGCGACGTCACCGTGGCTCTCCGACCCGACACGCTGGAACGCGGCGTCGCGGTGGTCGTGATCCTGCCCCGCGACGCGTTCTCGGAGGCGATCCGCGGCCGCATCCGCGACACGTTGATCGCGCGCTTCGACGGCGAGATCGTCGACGACCACCTCGTGCTCGGCGACGGCGACCACGCCCGCCTGCACTTCTTCATCGCGGCGGCCCGTGCCCGGGTCCTCGCGGTCCGGCGCGACGACCTGCAGCGCGAGATCGCCGAGCTGACGCGCGGCTGGAACGACCGCCTACGTGAACGGCTGATCGCGGCCCATGGCGACGCCGCCGGAACGGCCCTCGCCGAGCGCTACGGACGGCTCTTCCCGGACGAATACAAAGCGACGGCCGATCCCGCGGGCGGGGCCGCGGACGTCGGCCACCTCGAGGCGCTCGCCGCCGGCGCCGAGAGCCGGATCGACATCGTGAACCCAGCGGGCCGGAGCGCCGCATACACGGCCGTGAAGCTCTATCTTCGCGAGCCGCTCGTCCTCTCCGACATCATGCCGGTGCTCGAGCACCTCGGCCTCCGTGTCTTCGCCGAGGACGCCGTGACCCTACCGGCGCTCGGCGACGCGCCCGCCTATCTCGAAACGTTCCTCGTCCAGGACAGCGAAGGCGCGCGCCTCGACGTCGATCGCGACGCGGAACGGCTGATCGCGACGGTGCTCGCCGTCCGCCGGGGGGGTGTCGAGGACGATTGGCTGAACTGCCTCGTCGTCGGCGCTCAGCTCTCGTGGCAGGAAGTCCAAGTGCTGCGCGCCTACGCCGCGTATGCCTTCCAGATCGGCGCCGCTCAGAGTCGGCGCGCCGCGGGCGAGGCGCTCACCCGTCACCCGACGCAGACCGCGCTCCTGCTGCGTTGGTTCGCCGCGCGCTTCGACCCGGCGGTCGACCGCAGCCGCGCCGCCGCCGCGTCGGAGACGTTCCTCAAGAGCCTCGACGAGGTGCCGAGCATCGTCGAGGACCGCATGCTGCGGGCGTTCGGCAACATGATCGCCGCAACGGTGCGCACCAACTACTACGGCGGCCTCGCCGTCGGCCGGAGCGACACCGTCGCCTTCAAGATCGACTGCGCCCGCATCGACCACATGCCGAAGCCGCGGCCGCTCTTCGAGATCTTCGTGCACGGCCCGCGCATGGAGGGCATTCATCTGCGCGCCGGCCGCATCGCGCGCGGCGGCCTGCGCTGGAGCGACCGCGCCGACGACTACCGCACCGAGGTCCTCGGCCTCATGAAGACGCAGACGGTGAAGAACGCCGTCATCGTGCCGGTTGGCGCCAAGGGCGGCTTCGTCGTGAAGAAGGCCGTGTCGGCGACGAGCGTCGTCGACGCGTACCGCACGTTCATCCGCGGCCTGCTCGATCTCACGGACAACCTCGCGGGCGACCGCGTCGTGCCGCCGGCGCACGTGATCTGCCACGACGGCGCCGACCCCTACTTGGTCGTCGCCGCCGACAAAGGCACCGCCACGTTCTCCGACGTCGCAAACGCCGTCGCCGCCGAGTACGGATTTTGGCTCGGCGACGCCTTCGCCTCGGGCGGCTCGCAAGGCTACGACCACAAAGCGATGGGCATCACGGCGCGTGGCACCTGGGAGTGCGTCGTGTTGCACTTCCGCGAGCTCGACGGCCGCGACGTCGCGCGCGATCCGTTCACCGTGACCGGCATCGGCGACATGAGCGGCGACGTCTTCGGCAACGGCCTGCTGCGATCAAAGGCCGCACGCCTGCGCGCCGCCTTCGACCACCGCCACGTCTTCCTCGATCCCGATCCGGATCCGGACGCGTCGTTCGCCGAGCGCGAGCGCCTCTTTGCGTTGCCGCGGTCGAGCTGGGCCGATTATGCGCCCGACCTGCTGAGCAAGGGCGGCGCGGTGATCGCGCGCGGCACGAAGACGATCCGTCTGTCCCCGGAAGCCCGGGCGATGCTCGGCATCGCGGCCGATACCGTCGACAGCGACCAGCTCATCCAGGCCGTCCTCCGCATGCCGACCGACCTGCTCTTCAACGGCGGGATCGGCACCTACGTGAAGGCGCAGGGCGAGACCAACGCCGAGGTCGGCGACAGCGTGAACGCCGCGGTGCGCGTCAGCGCCCCCGAGCTGCGCGCTCGCGTCGTCGGCGAGGGCGGCAATCTCGGCTTCACGCAACGGGCCCGCATCGAGGTGGCGCTGGCGGGCGGCCGGATCAACACCGACGCCATCGACAACTCGGCGGGCGTCGACACCTCCGACCACGAGGTAAATCTCAAGATCGCGCTGCAGCCGTTGGTGGCGAGCGGCGCGCTCAGCGTCGCCGACCGCAACCAGCTGCTCGACGGACTCGCCGACGACGTGGCCGGGCTGGTGCTCGCACACAACCGCAGCCAGAGCCGCGCGATCTCCCGCGACCAACGGAGAAGCCAGACCCATCTGGAGGAGTTCCGCGAGACGATGGTCGATCTCGAGTCGATCGGGCTGCTCGACCGCGCCCTCGAAGGCCTGCCCGACCGCGACACGCTGCGGGCGCGGCGCCCGACGTTCCGCGGTCTGACCCGGCCGGAGCTCGCCGTCCTGCTGGCGTACGCGAAGATGCACGCGGCGCGGCTGCTCGGCGGCGACGCCGTCTGCGAAGATCCATACCTCGAGCGCGTATTGCTCGCGTATTTTCCGCCGAGCCTGGTCGCGCGCTGCGGCGATGCGATCCGCATCCATCGCCTCCGCCGCGAGCTGATCGCGACCACCCTCACCAACGGCGTCGTGGACCTGATGGGAGCGACGTTCTTCACCCGCACCATGCGCGAGAGCGGCGCCTCCGCGCCGGACGTCGCTCGCGCGATCGTCGTGATCGAAGCGTTGACGGGCGCCCGCGCGTTGGCGGCACGCGCGAGCGAGGCCGGACCCGAAGGCGAAGTGCTCTACCTCGACACGCTGGTCGGCGCCTTCGAGCGCGCGGTGCGCTGGCTGCTCGCCGCGTTCCCGAGCCTCGGGCCCCTCGAGCCGATGGTCGAGCGCTTTCGCGAAGCCGTCACGAGCGTCGAGGCTGCCGTTCCGGCTGCCGAGTCCGAACAGCGGCGCACCCGCACTACCGCGTTGCAGAACGCCGGGGTGCCGGCGGCGCTCGCCGATGCCTGTGTCCGCCTCCAGGGCCTCCGCGCCACGCTCGACGTCGCGCACGTCGCCATCACCGCCACCATTCCCGCCGCGGAGGTGGCCAAGGTCTATTGGGGCGTCGGTGAGATCTTCGATTTCGCCTGGCTCCGGCAGGCCCTCGACGGCGTCGCGGCCGAGGATCACTGGGAACGACGCGCCGTCGAGAGTCTCGGAGCCGAGCTCGACGAGCTGCGCCGCGACCTCACGCGTCAGCTACTGACGGGCGGGGGCGAGATTACGGCCCGCATCGCGACGTTCCGGCTGCGCCGCGCGAGCGCCCTCGAACGGATTCGCGCCCTCCTGGACGATCTCCGCAGTGACCGCACCATTACCCTGGCCGCGATCATGGTATTGGTCCGGGAGCTCGGACGACTGGAGGAGGCACCATGATCTTGAAAGTGTTGGTGGGGTTACTGCTGGGATTCATCATCGGAGTCGCGGGCGCAGTCTTCATGGTGACCTCGGGCGCCGGCAATTACATCATTGCCGCGAATCCGCGGGTGCAGGAGCTCGAAGGCAAGATCCGCGAGCTCGAGGACCAGCGCACGTTCATGGCGCGCCGCCTGGAAGACGTGGCCGGCCGGAGCGAGCAGATGGCCAAGCGGTTCGAGGAGCTGGTGGGCCGCTTCGAGGCCGTGACCCGATCCCAGGTCGCTCCGGACGCGACCGCCAAAGACGCCGAGCCCGCGCCGGTGAATTGAGCTCCATCCGTTGAGCTCCGACCCGCCGAACGACTGTCCCGACGAGCCCGGCACCTTCGTCCTCGACGTCACCACGCTGGCACACGGGCCGGACGCCGTCGGCCGGCACGAGGGTCGGGTGATCTTCGTCCCCGGCGCGGCGCCGGGTGACCGCGTCCGCGTGCGGATCGTCGAGCAGCACGGCAACTACGCGCGCGCCGCGCTGGTGCATCGCTGCCAGGTCGGTGCGGCGTATCGCGAGCCGCCGTGTCCGTGGATCGGGGAGTGCGGCGGCTGCCCGTGGCAGCACGTCGACTATGCGAGCCAGGTCGCCGCGAAAGAGCAGAACGTGCGTGAGACGTTGCGGCGGATCGCCGGGACGACGGCGGCCCGCCCGCTCCCGATCATCGCCGCGCCCGACGAGTGGCATTATCGCCACCGCATCCGGCTGCACAGCGGCGGTGGCGGCGCGCTCGGGTTTCGCCGGCCGCGCTCGCACGCGCTCGTCGAGATCGGCCACTGCGCCATCGCCGAGGTCGCGCTGTCGGCCGCGCTCGCGCCTCTCCGTACGCTGACGGCGAAGCTCGGCACCTCCCTCGACGACGTCGAGATCGCGAGCAACGGTCGCGACGGCGTCGTGATCGACGCGACGGCGCACGGACGTTTCCACAGCGCGGACGAGGACGTGATCCACGCGTGGCTCGATAGCCAACCCGGCATCGCCGGCGTCGCGCTCCGTGGACGCGACTGGTCACACCACGTCGGCGACACCAGCCTGCGCATCGCCACCACGGAGGACGCACCGCCTATCGTGCAACGCGCTGGCAGCTTCACGCAGGTGAATCCGGCCGCCAATCGTCTGCTGGTGCGCACGGTCGTCGACATGGTCGGCGCCGGCTCCGCGGTGCTCGACCTCTTTTGCGGTGCTGGCAATCTCAGCCTGCCGCTCGCGCGCGTCGCCACGAGCGTCGTGGCCGTCGATCACGACCCGGGTGGCATCGCCGACGGTGCCGCGAGCGCCACTGCCGCCGGCCTCGGGAACGTGCGCTTCGAAGCGGCCGCGGCCGACCGCTTTCTCCGTCGCCGCGGGCTCGGTGGCTCGCGGGTGGTCGTGCTCGATCCCCCGCGCAGCGGCGCCGCGAACGTCGTCGGTCAGCTCGCGCGCCTCAAACCCGCACGCATCGTCTACGTTTCCTGCGAGCCGTCGACCCTGGCGCGTGACGTCCGCACGCTCGTCGCGGCGAACTACCGGGTCGATCGCGTGCAGCCGCTCGACCTGTTTCCGCAGAGCGAGCACGTCGAGACCGTCCTCGAAGCCGTATTGACTGCCCCGTAGGCCCCCTATACGGTCCCGATAGACGATCTGTTGAGTCAAGTGATGGCAAACGAAGACAAAACCGCACGCGCCAAAGTCACGATCATCTCCGGCAAGGGGGTATCGCAGACCATCAACTACCTCCTCGAAGACCGTGACGAGCTCGAGTGGGTGGTGGCCGTCGGACGCAACAAAAGCGGCGAGATATTCTTCTACGACACCGGCGGCGACATCGTCGAAGATCTCGGAACCCTCGAGTATCTGAAGCAACGCATCATCCGCGCCCACTTCGGCGACGAGCCGGAATAAGCGCCCGGGGTCATCGGCGCCAGGGTCACACCTGGCTTCGGCGCCGGCGCTCCGCGCCGCGCTTTCAGAGCTGATCGGGAACCGACGCGATCAGCTGATCACCCTCGGTCCGGAGCGGCACCCGGATCAGGAACCTGCCGAAAGGCGGCCCGGAAACGCACTCGCCCGTATCGGGCTTATACAGCGCACCGTGGGTGGCGCAGACCACCCAGCACTTGCTCTCGTCGAGGAAGCGGCCCTCTACCCAGTCCATCGTGATCTCGATGTGGCGGCAGCGGTTCACCCACGCGTGCACCTCGCCGCCGACGTTCACGAGGAAGGCCTCGGTCGGCTCGCCCGCGGTCGGCAACAAAAACTTGCGGGTTTCGCCGGGAGCGAGATCGCCGACGGTGCCGACGACGAGCTCACCACGCGATTGCTCCATCCGGACAACTTGCCTAGCATGACGATCCCGCGCCACCAATGGACACGCCGCTTCCGAAGCTCCGCGCCGTCGAGGCCTTTCCCATCACCGGCGATTCCACACCACTCGTCTGCCTCCGCGATCCGCAGCACTACGCGACGACGCCGCTGCTGGTCCCCTATTCGGCGTATTACATCCTGACGTTGCTCGACGGGCGTCGCTCCGCCGCCGACGTGCAGCGTGCCTTCACCCGGCAATACGGTACGAGCCTCGACGGCGGCGAGCTGCACGAGCTGCTCACCACGCTCGACACGCATCACTTCCTCCAGTCGGGAGGGTTCGACGCGCATCGCAGCGCGATCGACCACGAGTTTCGCGCGGCCACGTTGCGGATGCCAGCGCATGCCGGCGCGAGCTATCCCGACGAAGCCGGTGCGCTTCGGCTCCACCTCGACGCATTCTTCGACGAGATCAGCCCGCCGGCGCCTGGGTTGCCGCTCGCCGGGCTCGTCGCGCCCCACATCGATCTCCGTATCGGCGGACGCGCCTACGGTCATGCCTATGCGACACTCGCGGCCGCGGCCCCAGCCGTCCGTTATGTCGTGCTCGGGACCTCGCACGCCGGCGGCACGACGCGCTTCGCGGCCACGCGCAAGGATTTCGCCACACCACTCGGAACCGTGCCGACCGACCGCGCGTTTCTCGATCGGCTCGGGGCGCGCACGCCGCAGAATCTCTACGCCGACGAGATCCTGCACCGCACCGAGCATGCGGTCGAGTTTCAGGTCGTCATGCTGCAGCACGTCCTCGGCGGAACGCGGCCCTTCAGCATCGTGCCGTTGCTGGTGACCTCGTTCCACGACCTGATCGCCGCCGGCACACCACCCACCGCCGATCTGGACGTCGCCGCATTCCTCGCCGCGCTCCGCGCCACGCTCGCCGAGGACGACGTCCCGACGGTGCTCGTCGCGGGCGTCGACTTCGCGCACGTGGGGGCGAAGTTCGGCGATCGTGACGGCTTGACGTCGGAGTTGCTCGCCGCGACCCACGCGAAAGACCGCACGCTCCTCGCCGCGCTCGAAGCCGGCGACCCGTCCGGGTTCTTCACCGCCCTCGCCGCCGACGGCGACCGCACGCGCATCTGCGGCGCCGCCCCGTTGCTCGTGTTCCTCGAGCTGCTCCGCGGGACCCCGGGCCGCCTGCTCTGCCACGAAACCAACCGCGATGACGGTACGCGCTCGGCCGTCACCTACGCGAGCCTCGCGTTCGACGCCGCATGAGCGCGCTCAACCTCGCCGACGCGCGCCGCACGCTCGCCGCACATGCGCCGCGCATCATTCCCCCGACCGCGAAGCACGCCGCCGTCGCGGCGGTCTTGCGCGCGGCCGGCGACGACACCGAAATGCTCTTCATCGAGCGCGCCGAGCATCCCCTCGATCCGTGGTCCGGCCACATGGCGTTCCCCGGCGGCCGGGTCGATCCCGGCGACGCGACGCCGCGCGCCGCCGCCGAGCGCGAGACGCTGGAAGAAGTCGGGCTGGCGCTCGGCAACGCCGAGCTCCTCGGCCGGCTCGACGACGTCGAAGGCGCGCCGCCCGGCTTCGATTCGCTCGTCGTCTCCGCCTTCGTCTACCACCTGGCCGAGCGCATCCCGCCGACGCTGAATCACGAGGTCCGTGCCGTTCTCTGGGTGCCGATCGCGCACCTGCTCGACCAACGGCGCCGGGTGCCGTTCTACTGGCCACGCGAGCAGCGCACGAATCATCACCCCGGGATCCTCGTCGGCGAGCCCGATCGCCACGTCGTCTGGGGCCTGACCTACCGCTTCCTCGAGCTGTTCTTCGCTGCCGTGCAACGGCCGTTCAACTAGCCGCCGCGATCACTTCGCGGCTTCCCCGACTGCGCGCTCGAGCTCGGCGAGCGTCCCGCACTCCACGACCACGTCGGCATGGCGCGCGTACGCCGCGATCACGCTGTCGCCGGTATCCCAGCGTTCGCGCGGCTCGGGGTTCAGCCAGACGATGCGGCGCACGTGCACGCGTGCGGCCGCCAGGAGATCGGCGCGCGGCGGGAGACGGTTGTTGCGTGCGTCGCCGAGGACGAGCAGCACGGTGTCGGCGCCGAGCAGCGCGGGAACGGCGTCGAGGTCGCGCAGGACGCGTCCGAAGTCCGAGCGCGCCATCAGATCGATCGGTGCCGCCGGCCGCATCTGCCCCGCCACGTATTCGATCTCGACGAGACGATCGACGTACCCAAAAAGCCGGACACGCCGAAAATACTCGGCCGCCGGCGCCAGCAACGCGAGAAAGAACCCGGTCGCGATCGCGGTCGATGCCGAGACGTCACAGAGCACGACCAGGTCGGGACGACCGGGGCGACGGCCGCGATACAGCCGCTCGAATGGGACGCCGCCGCGCGGAACGGCAGCACGAATCGTACGGCGGAAATCGAGACGGCCGGTCTTCTTCGGTGCCAAGCGGCGGCGCACGCGGGCCCGCACCCGTGCCGCGAGCGCCGCGACGAGCGTGGCGCACTCCTCGACCTCGGTTGCCGTCAGCGCGCGAACCGGGCGCCGGACGAGCTCGCGGGTGCGGAGCGCACGCGCGCGGTCGGGGCTGAAGGCTTCGCCGTCACCCTCGCGCTCGCGGTCGGCGTCTGCGTCATGACCCTGCTCGGCGCGGCGGGCCATGCGCGTCGCCTCGGGCCGTGCCTCCGAGCCAGGAGACGATCGCGGCCGAGCCGGCTGGCCGGCCGTCGAACCCTCGCCCGGTGTCCCTGCCCCGCTCCCGCTCGCCGCTCCGGCCGACGACGCGCCACCACCGTCGCCCTCCGCGGCTCCGGAACGCCGCGCCTTCTTGTCGCGCGCTTCCCGTGCGACGGCACGCGCCTCCGCCGGAAACACCCGCGCGAAAGCCAGCAGGAAAGCCGGACGATCGTCCTCGTCCTTCACCAGCGTCGCGGCAAGCGCCTCCCGCAGGACAGGCCGCTCGATCCCAGCCACGGCCGCCGCTCGGGCGGCATCCATGGCTTCCGCCACACTCACCGCCATACCGGCGCCGCGAAGCGCGGTGACGAGCTCGGCGATCCGGCTCTTCATACCGTGCGACGCCGCAAGGGAGCCCCCGGTCTCGTGCAGCGCTGCTGCAGATCCACCGAGCGACACCACTGAAATTCCTCGGATTTCAGCTCATTTTTTGGCACCGGCGTTGCTCCCTCAGGGCGCATGCAACGCCGCGGGACACTCGTCTTCCTGGTCGTCATGAACCTGCTGCTGCAGATCTTCGACGGCGTCGCGACGTACATCGGCTGGCAAGAGCACGGCGAGATGAATCCGATTCTCTCCGCCGGCTTCCTCCACTTCGGGCCTAGCACGACGCTCGTCGTGGCCAAGCTGATCGCGATCATGTTCGTCTTCGTCCTGGCCGCGACCCCGCGGCGCTCGCTCGCGACGATCGGGCTCGGGATCACGTTTACGGCATACACGGCGTTGTCGTTCGTTCCGTGGTCGCAGCGCCTCTTCGGCTGAGCCGCCGGTCGTTCAGCGCCGCGCCTTGAGCGCGGCAACCTTGGGCTCGGCTTTACGCAGATCCTCCTCGTGCTTCAGCAGCACGGCGAGGGTGCGACGGACGCCGTCCGGCTCGAGCTCGCGGATGCCGAGCGCCACGAGCGCACGAGCCCAATCCAGCGTCTCCGCGATGCTCGGTGCCTTCTTGAGCTCGAGCCGTCGGAGCTGCGCCACGAACTCCGCGACCCGCGCCCGCAATTGCTCGTCGAGCTCCGGAACCTTGAGGGCGATGATCTCGCGCTCTTTCTCGACGCCCGGGAAATCCAGATAGAGGTGCAGGCAGCGCCGCTTCAGGGCCTCCGAGAGCTCACGCCGTTGGTTGGACGTGAGGATCACGACCGGTCGCTCGCGGGCGGTGAGCGTTCCGAGCTCGGGCACGGTCACCTGGTACTCGGCGAGCACCTCGAGCAGAAATGCCTCGAGCTCCTCGTCGGCCTTGTCGACCTCGTCGATCAAGAGGACCGCGCGCCGAGGCGCGCTGATGGCACGCAGCAGCGGGCGTTCCAAGAGATACTCGCGGGAGAAGATGTGACCCTTGATGTCGTCCCACGCCGACCCGTCCCGGTCGGCCTGCAAGCGCATGAGCTGCTTCTGATAATTCCACTCGTAGAGCGCGTGCGCCGCGTCGAGGCCTTCGTAGCACTGCAGACGGATCACCTCGGTCGCCAGCATCGATGCCACGACCTTGGCGAGCTCGGTCTTGCCGGCGCCGGCGGGCCCCTCGACGAGCAGCGGCTTCTCGAGGACGAGCGCCAGGTACAGCACGGTCTCGACGCGCGGAGTGGTGACGTAACGCGCGGCCACCAACCCCGCGCGCACCGCCTCCTGCGTCACGTCCATGCAGGCTAGTCCGCCGTCAGCCGATAGAAGACGAGGCCCGTCAGCAGCTTCGGGAAGAAGTACGTCGACTTCTCGGGCATCGTGAGACCGGCGAGACCGACCGAGCGGAGATCGCCGACGCTCGTCGCCGGGAGGAAGAACGCGGCGGCGGCCTCGCCGCGCTCGACGATGCCGAGGGTGTTTTCGACGCCCTGCTTGTAGGTGAGACCCGGCGCGCCGCCACGATCGCCGATCGGCAGCTGCAGGACGCCGGCGAGGATGATCTGGTGCAGCACGGTGACGTCGAGCGCACGAAGCTCCGGCGGCACGGTTGGCGCAAACGGAAGCGCGCTCGTCGGCGCGGTGCAGAGCCAGAGGGTCTTCGCGCCGGCGACCGCGACCCCGAGATGCGCGCGGTCGCTGCTGCGGTCGTGCGCCGCTTGCTCCAGACGGTCGCGCAGCGTGGCGGCTCCCGCCGCGGACCACGGGAGCTCTTCCAACGTGAAATGCTCCGTCAGAGCACCGCGCAGCGCTTCCGGGACGAGCTCCAGTGTCTTCAGCACACGGTGGGTCGGGAAAATCACGAGCCCCGAGTCTTCCATCGTGGTGAGGTAGCAGAGCACGTAGTCGTACGGCGCCTCACCGCGCGGCGGCGCGGAGGCACCGGCCGCGGCACGCTGCTCGTCGCGATAGCGCATCGCGGTCTCGTAGCGATGATGGCCGTCGGCGATGAAGACGTCGTGCGGCGTGAGCGTCTCGGTGAGCGCGGCAATCGTCGCGGCGTCGTCGATGCACCACATGCGATCGTGCGAGCCGTCCTTGCCGCGGACGTCGACGTCGGGCGGACGCGTCGTCGGGATCAACGTCGAGAGATCGAGCTCGGGCGCCGACACGAGCCCGAAGATCGGCGACAGCGAAACGCCGCAGGCCTGAAGCAACGCGTAGCGATCGTCCTTGGCCTTTTGCAGCGTCCGCTCGTGCGGACGCACTTTGCCGGACTCGAAGCTCTCGATGCGGAGCGCGCCGATGACACCGACGCGCTCGCGCGTGCCACCATCAGGCAGCGGGAACTTCTGCGCGTAGAGATAGAGCGAAGGCCGCTGATCGGGGACGACCGCATCCTCATCGCGCCACGCCGCGAGCGTGCTCGCCGCGCTCACGTACGGATCGGCCTCGCGAGAGAGATCGATGCGCACGACGTTGTACGGGCTCTGCGCGTAGAGACGATCGCGGTGCGCCGCATCGATGACGTCGTAAGGCGGCGCGGTGACGGCCGCAGGGTCGCCGACGACACTCGCGTCGTAGCGAAGTCCAGAGAACGGTCGAAAGGTAGCCACGGATTCTTCCTTCAGGGTTACGAGTGGAGCGGCGTCGTCCCGAGGATCTGCGCGATCACGTCGAGCGCGATCGCGCCGGGACGGATGACCCGTACTTCGTCGTCGGCGACGAGTAGCACGGTCGATCCGAGGCCGCCAGCAAGCGCGCCGCCGTCGACGTAGGCGGCGACGCGCGTCGTGAAGTAGCCGCGCGCGGTCGCGACGTCGACCGCCGGCTCGTCGCCGCCGGGGTTCGCGCTCGTGGCCGTGATCGGCTCGCCGAGCGCGGTGACGAGTGCCTGCGCGATCGGATGGCTCGAGACCCGCACGCCGATCCGGCCGCTGCCGCTCGTGAGCTCGGGCGGCAAGTCGCGGCGCGCAGGCAGCACGAGCGTCAGCGGTCCCGGCCAACATTTGGCGACCAGACGTGCCGCGGGCGGCGGCACGCGGCTCACGACGGACGCGAGCATCGTCGGGTCGCGAACGATCAGTGCGATCGGCTTCTGCGCGTCGCGCCCCTTGAGCGCCGCGAGCGCCGCGACGGCCGGTGCGGAGAGCGCACGCGCCCCGAGTCCGTAGAACGTCTCGGTCGGGTAGACGATCGCCTCGTCACGGCGGAGCGCCGCGAGAGCCGCGTCGAGATCGCCGGGGTCCGCCATGGCCGGGCTCTCGCTATCCGCGACCCGAGATGCGCGCAAACGCGCCGCCCGGTCGTCAGTAGCTCGGCGGGGGAGGCGGCAGAATGCGGCGGCGGAGCGCGGGAATGCCGAGCGGGATCACCACGACCGCGAGGAGCCCGCCTGCCAGGAGCAGCGACTCCGGCGAGCCCCAATCGCCGAGCGTCGACCCGAACGTCGCGAGGGCCGCCGCGCGCGCGTAGCTCGCCGGAATGATCACGAGGAGAAACGCCGACGCCGCGAGGGTCGAGGTCCCGGCGGTCCAATGCGCCAACGCCAGAGGCCCGACCGGGTGGAGCGTCGCCAACCCGGCGAAGATCAGCACCGGCGCCGAGCCGCGCGCGGTCAGACGCCGGAGCCGCGCCCGCCATTCCCCCGGCACCATCACGTCACCGACGCGGCGCGCGAGCGCGAAGTTGGCCAGACCCGAAACGATGATGCCGGTACCGCCGAGCACGGTGCCGAGCGCGCCGCCGAAGATGACGCCACCGGCCGTCAGCAACAGTACCGCCGGCAGCAACACCAGCTGACGCAGGATCACGAGTACGAGAAATGCGACGGGCGCCTGCCACCCCATCGTCTCGCTCCACGTACGAACGGCGTCGACGGACGGGCTCAAGCCGAGGTGCGCCCGCAGCCACTGCCCGCCCACGATGAGCAAGGTGACCAACAGCGTCACGCGGAAAGCAGGCGACGGCATCAGGCGGCACTCTCCGCATCGGCGACAGCGCACGCCACGGACGGCACCGCGATCACGCCCGACTGGGGCGTGCCGAAGATGCCGGCGTGGGCGACCGCAACGACGGAGCGGAGCTCGATGAGCAGGATGGCGATGAGATCCATGGGGCGAAGGTGACTACGAGGCCTGACCGTCGTGGCAGTCCATCGTGGCAATCTAAAGAATCGATTTCAGCGCGTCGAGCCGACTCCGTAGATTCCCACCCAGAACGACCGAGAGGCTCACCATCAATTTCGGCGTGACGGTTTCCCGACCACGAGCCCCGTCCGACGGCCGACGAGCGCGGCCTGGTCCTCCTGCAGGAACACGCGCGCGGGATCGATCCGGCGGTGCAGGCGAGCGAGGTCGAGCAGTTCCGGCGCGTCAACGCCGAGTCCGGCCGGCGTCGCCGCGGACCTCGCGCGCCCGATCTAGTGGCCCAACTCTCCCGGGTTATCGCAGGCTTCGAGCCTCCCCAGGCGGCTCGAAGCAGGCCCGGCTCGCCTTTGTGGGGCGCCGGGAATCGGGATAGAGCGGGCCGACCAAAGCATGAGCACGCCGGCTTCGGACGTCCCCCCAGACGACAGTTCCACTCCCCACACGGCCAGACATGGCTCGAGCCTGCGGGTCCTCGCGTTGGCCGCGCTCGGGGTCGTGTACGGCGACATCGGAACTTCGCCGCTCTACGCGATCAAGGAGTGCTTCGGCCACGAGTATGGCCTCCTCCCGAACCATGAGAACGTGCTCGGGATCCTGTCGCTCGTCTTCTACTCCCTGATCCTCGTCGTCGTGGTGAAGTACCTGACCTTCATGATGCGCGCCGACAATCGCGGTGAGGGCGGCACGTTTGCCCTGCTCGCCCTGATGCGGCCGCACGACAATCCGCGCTCGAAGCTCGTGCTCCTGGGACTCTTCGGAGCCTCACGGCTCTATGGCGACGGCATCATCACGCCGGCGATCTCGGTCTTGAGCGCCGTCGAAGGTCTCGAGCTCGCGGCGCCCGGGCTCACGCCCTGGGTCGTTCCGATCACGATCATGATCCTGGCCGGCCTCTTTCTCGTCCAACGCCGTGGAACGGCCGGCCTGGGCGCGG
>JBDSJB010000412.1:0-4107 GCA_039917665.1 Binatia bacterium | reverse complement strand
ACGCGGGAGATTGCATCACCAGACAGAGGAGCCCCGAGACTTTCTTCTCGCGCACCTCGTAGTCGGTGAGGTCGACCGGCGTCGCCGGGCTGCCGTCGGTGAGATAGTCGATCATCGCGTCGCGCTCGGCGGTCGTGAGATCGTCGGTCACGCCGAACACGTCGCTGACCGCATCGACGACGGCCCCCGCGTTCGCGGCCGGATCGTCGAAGTCGAGAAGCTTCAGCAGCTTCACGCCGTTGTTGCCGCTCGACGCCGCGAGGTCGCTCGCGAAGGTGTAGCGCGCGAGCAGGGTCGCGCTGCTGAGCCAGCCCGTCTCCCAGTCCCAGCCGAAGACGCTCGGCGGATCGAAGAGGATCTGGCCCATGTTGCTCATGTGGTCGGCGATGCCGCGGAACTCGCCGCCACGCACCGACGACTCGCGCCCGGAGAGCTTGCCCTTCAGCATCCGCAGCGACGTGATGACGTAATCCGCCGGCCACTTCACCGACTTCTTCGTCCCGGCGCCGGCGGGAAGGCTGCTCAGATAGAAGTCGTCGTGGACGAGGATCTGATGCAGCAACGCCGTCAGGTCCCACGTCACCGCGAAGCCGGACGTGGCGACGACGTCGTCGATGTACGCAAGCGTCGGCTCGGGATGGGCGAAGTATTCGATCAGCCGGCGCGCCAAGCGGCGCGCGACCGTGACCTTGCCCTCGGTGTCGGTGTGCGAGAGCAAAATGTCGACGATGGTGTCGATCTCGGCCGAGCCTTCCGCGAACGGCGAGCCGCTCCCGGCGTAGCGGATGCCGCTCGCGCCGAAGCCACCCGACGATGTGAAGATGTCCTTCGGCCCGCGATTCTCGGGCGGTCCTTCGAACTCGGTGTTGAAATCATGGCGGCTCGTGCTGAACACGGCGCCCTTGCCGCTCCGGCGCCAGCCGGTGAAAGCGCGCGCGATCTGGACGATGTCTTCTTGCAGGTAGTTCGGTGCCCCGTTCTCGTCGTTGACGCCGAGCGTGAAGAGCTCCATGAGCTCGCGCGCATAGTTCTCGTTCGGGATCTCCTTCTCGTTCCGCGTGGTGTCGAGGAATTCGAGCATGGCCGGGTCGATGTTCACGGCCTTCATCAACGTGCGGAAGTTGCCGCGGCAATTGCGACGGAAGAGCTGGTTTTGCAGGCCCATCAGGCTCGTCTCGATGACCTTCGAGATGCCGGTCGCGAAGTGGTCGTGCCAGAAGAGCACGAGCTTCTCCTGCAGCGGCGACTTCGCCTTCAGCATGAACTTGAGCCATTTGGCCGCGAGCAGCGTCGGGTCCTGGCCACCCGGCTTGAACCCCTGCGGCTTGAACGCCAGCAGCTCGGTCACGACCGCCCCGCGCGTCCGGCCGGTCGCAGCCGTCACTTGATCGGCGGGCGCACCGAATCCCGTCCGGCGCAGCAGATGACGGGCGTCCGTTGCAGTCAGGGGCGTACTGTCGGGCATGGGGACTCCTCTGGCGGGTCCGCGACGCGCGGATCCTCGTGCTTCCTAGCGGGTCGCGGAAGCGGGCGGCAAGAAAAAAAACCGCGCCGCACGTCGGCCGTCGCTTGCTGGAGAATGCTTCGCCTTTGCTTGATTGGAGCGATCGTGAACTTTCGCACCGCGACCAGCGCTTGTTGTTGTCGAACCTGGGGAGTCTCCCGCTCGCGGTCGCGTCAGGTTCACGGCTGGTTAATTAAGCCCGACATCAAACGACGCCACTCAAGGCCTGGGGGATCAACCTCCCGGGCCTTTTTTTCGCCCGGAGGGCGACGCAACGAAAGGAGAGAGGAAGCATGATCGAGAGAAGAAATGCATGGTGGTGAAGGGTATTGGCGGTTGAGGCGTCAAACTTTGGGTCGACGATGCGCCACCGTCGTCACCACACCCGCCATCACGGCTTCTGCGCCGCTCGGAGCGGCGCGGGCGCGGCGTCGCTCCACTCACCGCGCCCTTCGGCCAGAACCGCAGGTGCTCGTTCGGGGGCAGCGTGCTTTCGAGCCACGCGATGACGCCCGCCGGCGGCTGCCCCGCGAGGTAGACGTCGGTCATGCTGGCCTTCAGGTCGAGGTGCACCTTCTCGATACGAGCGCCGTAGCGCTGCTCGAGCAGCGTCAAAGCCGGGCGCAGCTCGGCGCAAACCGCCGCGTCCCACTCCGACGGCTCGAGCCAGCGTTCGCCCATCCGCTCAGCGCGGACGGAGGAGAACGACCGGAATGTCGCGCGGGCTACCGGCTTGGTAGTTGTCGTAGTCCGGCCACACCTGCACCATCGCCGGCCAGACGCGTTTCTTGTCGTCGGCCGAGCCGGTGCGGGCGGTGACGGGAATGACCTTGTCCCAGACCTGGATCTCGCAGTCGGGGTTGGCGACGAGGTTCTCGTACCAGCCGGGATTCTTCGGGTAGCCGCCCTTGGACGCGACCAGGACGTAGTCGTCGCCGTCGCGACCGTAGATGAGGGCGAATTTCCGGAGCTGCCCGGTCTTCCGGCCTTTGACTCGGAGAATCAGGCAATCCGTTCCGTTCCAATCGTGACCGACCTTGCCGCCGGTCGCTTCGTATTGGGCGATGTGCTCGTCGCCGAAGAGGCTGAAATCAGGCATGGCCGCTCCTTGCCACGGGCGCCGACGCTTGGCGACCGACTCCGCCTAACATTACAGATGTTGACTCATTGGGGCGGTGTGCGTAATGCCATTGGGATGCGGCCGACGGCGAAGAGTCTGATCCTCGACCTGCTCTCGACGGCGCGCGACGGCGCAATGCCGGTGCGGGCGCTGATCGCGGCGGCGGCGCTCTTCGAGATCGGCGGGAACGGCGTGCGGGTCGAGCTCGCGCGCTTGTCGGCACGTGGCCTCGTGCAACGGAACGATCGCGGGCAATACGCGCTGACGCGCGTCGCCGCTCCGGTGCACGAACGCGTCAACGGCTGGAAGGATCTCGACACCGCGCACGTCGATTGGACGGGCGGCTGGATCGCGGTGCACACCGCCGGCCTGCCCCGCCGTGACCGTGCGGCGCTGCGGCGCCGCGAGCGCGCGCTCCGCTTTCTCGGGCTACGAGAGCTGCACGTCGGCCTCTGGATACGGCCGGACAACCTCCGCGGCGGCATCACGGAGGTCGCGCGGGTGCTGCGCGCGCTCGGCCTCGAGAGCACCGCACCGATCTTCGTCATGAGCGGCCTCGAGCCCGCGCTCGAAACCCGCGCGCGCGAGCTCTGGGACACCGACGCGCTGCGCGCCGATTATCGCGAGCTCCGCACCGCGCTCGCGACGAGCGAGCGCCAGCTGGCGGGACTCGCGCCGGCGGAAGCCCTGGTCGAGAGCTTTCTTCTCGGCGGCCGCGCCCTCCGCGTGCTGGCGCTCGATCCGCTCTTACCCGAGCCGCTGGTGCCCGGCGCGGAGCGCCGCGCGCTGGTCCTGGCGATGCAACGCTACGATCGTGCCGGTCGCCGTGTCTGGGCGAAGCACATGCCGACGCACGGCGCCGCCGACCGTCCGTCCCCCGTCGATCTGTCGCGCGTACGCGCAGCCACGCAACCGGCGCACCACAGGAGTCTTGGATGAACGACACCGCCCCCGCTGACGTGCTGTGGCGCCGCCTGGTCACCTTCGAGGAGCGGAAGCGCCTGCTCACGATCGATCCCTGGCGCTCGGCCTGGACCGTGGCGGTCAACTGGCTCGTGACGTTCGCGGCCATGGCGATGGTCGCGCACTGGCCGAACCCGTTCACCATCCTCGCCGCGCTCTTCGTGATCGGCGCCCGTCAGCTCGGCATGGCGGTCGTGATGCACGAAGCGGCGCATCGCACGCTCTTCAAGCAGCGCTGGCTGAACGACCTCGTCGGCAACTGGCTCGCGGCCTACCCAGTGTGGACCGACCTCGGCCCGTACCGCGCCTACCACTTGAAGCATCACGCCCACACCTGGACCGCCGAGGATCCCGACATCGGCCTCGCGCTGCCGTTCCCGATCACGCGCGAGAGCTTTCGACGGAAAGTGTGGCGCGACCTCTCCGGCCAGACCGGCGTGAAGCAGGCGATCCTCGTGCTCAACCGCGACCTCGGGCGCGGCGGCAAACGCAACCAACGCAACCAGGAGATGGGCCTGAG
>JBDSJB010000411.1:0-4107 GCA_039917665.1 Binatia bacterium | reverse complement strand
TGAGTAAGGGCGCGCGCGAGCTCCGCACGACCGTCCGTGTCCCGTCCGGCGTGTCGCAGACGGCGATCGCGTGCGACGGCTGCTCGCCCTGAAACACCACGGTGTAGCCGACGATCGTCGCCGGGCCGACGTAGTCGTCGCGGAGCGGCACCGGCGGATCCTCGGCGGCCGCTTGCGTAGTGACGTCCTCGAAGCGATAGCCCGTCCGGTTCGGAACGTTCGCGAGCACGGCGCACGCCTGCTTGCTGAAGATGCCGCTCAGGTTCGAGAGCAAGCCGACCCGGCGTTTCGTCGTGTCACCACCGTCTACCCGCGGGGTGCGCAACACCTGCACCATGCGCGCGGCGCCTTCGAGGCTCGCGTTGTTGAAGGGGCCGCCCGCGAACGCCATCGTCCCACCGACCGTCCACGGTATGGTGGCGGGGACGCGAAGGTCGCGCGCGAAAGACTGGATCGCGGCGGGGAAGCAGCTGTAGAGCTCGGCCTCCGTCACGTCTTCCATGCCGACGCCGGCCAGCGCCAGCGCGCGCTCGCTCGACAGCACGGCGCCCCGATGGCTCTGCAACTGTCGCATCTGCGCCATCGGCACCACGTGCTTCGAGTGCGCGGCCGAGAGCGGAAAGATCCAGTTCGTCTCGTCCAACCCGAGGGCGCGGGCGCGCTCGAGGGAGCACACGAGGAGCGCGACCGCTTGGTTCACGTTCCACTGGCTGGCGTGCATCTTGGTGTACGGGAACGCCAGCATGGCGTTTCGCGGCGACGCGTCGCGGATCGTCTCGGGCTTCACAGCGTCGCGGCGCCAGGCGTGCGGGTTGTCTGCAGCGATTGCGCTGAAGCGGCTGTAGAGCGCCGCGAGCTCGTCGCGATGGCGCGCGATGTCGAGGCCGCGCTCGTGGCGCAGTGCCGACTCGATGATCGCGAAGAACTCGACGGGGGCGGTGAGGCCGCGGCGGGACTCGAGATCGGAGCACCACAGGTCGGTCGAGGTCTGGTGCTCGTCGGGCGGCACCGTACTGTCCGGCTTGGTGTCGGAGACCGGCTGGCCCGTGATCGTGCTGCGGAGCCGCCGATACTTGGCCTCGCCGCCGACGACCACGCCGATGTGGCGCTTGCCGGAGGCGATCGCGTCGTACAGGTCGCTCAGCAACTGTAGCTGCAGCACGCCGAGGCCGGCGAGGATGCTCCGCGCCGACGGGCAGCCGAGCGCGTCGGCGATGAGCTTCCCGGGATTGCGGTATTCCCACATGCCCTGTGGGACGGTGATCGACTCGATCGATGTGACGAGCGCCTCCGACCCGGCGTCGCGCGCCGCGGTACGGACGGCCTCGACCATCAGCTGATAGGGCTCGGCACAGGCCGTCGGATCGTCGAGCTTCTCCTGACGGAAGCCGACGCCGACGATGACCGGGGTGTTGGGAGCGAGATCGTCCTTCGGCATGGCGCTATTCACCGGTGTAGACGGGCGTCCGCTTCTCGGCGAAGGCCTTCATGCCTTCGCGGGCGTCGCGCGTGCCGAAGACGGGGCTGCCGTACTCGAGCTCTTTCGCGAGCCCGTCGGCCTCGCTGTGGCTCTCGTCGACCTCGCGCAGCATGCGCATGAGGGCGCGAATCGATTGCGGCGCGTTGGACGCGACGTCGCCCGCGAGCTTCATCGCCTCGGCGAGCGCCTGGCCCTTCGGCACGAGGCGGCCGACGAGCCCGAAGGCGAGCGCCTCGCGTGCGGTCACGTGACGGCCGGTCAGCAGAATTTCGGCCGCGAGCGTGTACGGAATCTGCCGGCGGAGCCGCACGCTCGAGCCGCCGAGCGGGAAGAGCCCGCGGCGCGCTTCGGTGACGCCGAAGACCGCGTCCTCGGCGGCGACGCGGATGTCGGTGCCCTGCAGGATCTCCGTGCCGCCCGCGACGGCGAAGCCCTCGATCGCGGCGACGATCGGCTTCATCGGACGATTGTGACGGAGGAGCGCCTGCCAGTGCACGTCTGGTACCTCCGACATGAGCTGGAGGAACTCGTCGTCGGTGTCGCCCGAGCCCATCGCTTTCAGGTCGGCGCCGGCGCAGAAGACGTCGCCTTTGCCCGTCAGCACGGCGACGCGCAGCTCCGGATCGTCGTCGAGCTGGCGCCAGGCCCGGTACATGCCGGCGAGCATGCCGGGGCTGAGGGCGTTCTTCGCTTCGGGGCGATTGAGCGTGACGACGAGCACGTGGCCCTGACGCTCGACGAGGCAGTGGTCGCGATTCATGCCCGCCCGTATGGCTCAGGTCGTGGGCGCCGGCAACCATTGCCCGCCGTCGCGGGCGCGTGTACGAGCAGCCCGACATCGCCCGGAATCGCGGTCGGTCGCCGATCGCCGAAGGAGGAGACGATGCGGATCGTCAAATGGTTGCTCGTAGCGGTGGCGGTGTTCGCCACATTGTTGGCTGGGGGGGTCGTCGGTAACCGCCTCCCGCTCGCCGCCCCGCCCGGAGTCGGCGTACGGCTCTCGACGTATCTCAATACCCACGTCGCCGAGACGAAGCCGGACTCGGCGTTCCCCGAGCTGCGGACGCGGAACTACAGCCTCCCCGCCGACGTGCTCTACTCCAAGGTGAAGGAAACCGTGGGACAGATGCCGGGGTGGGAGATCGTCGAGAGCTCCGACGATCGGCGTGAGGTGCACGCGGTGGTCACCACCAAGCTCTTCCGCTTCAAGGACGACGTGAAGATCGCCGTCACGCCGGAACCGGGTGGCCGCCCGGCGCTCACGGTGCGCGGCGAGTCGCGCGTCGGAAAGGGCGACCTCGGCGCCAATGCGCGGCACGTGTTGGATCTGTACGACGCGCTGGCGGCGGCGGGGGTGAAGGGCGGCGTCGAGGGCTGAGCGCTACGCGTTCATCCCGCGGCGCTATGCGCCGATCAGGCGCGTGCGAAAAAATCCCAGAATCTCCTCGACGGCCTGCCGCGTCGGCTCGCCTTCCCGGTCGATTAGGTGATTCGTGACGACGCTGTGGGGATTCTTCATCGGCGCCGTCGGATGGGCGGCCGCGTCGGAGAGCACGCGGCCGACGAAGCGATCGCCGAGCGACTCTTCGTACGCGGCGAAACGCTCGGCGCGACAGAACGCGTCGCCCGCGAAACGATACGCGAGCACCGTCAGATCTTCCTTGTCCATGCGGGCCTTCACCGTCGCGATCTCGGCAGGGGCGATGTGCATGCCGCCCTTCTGGCCGATCGGCAGCGACGGCTGACACAGCACCGGCGCCACCACGGAGGGCTCCAGCATCAAGGAGAGCGCGAAGTTGCCCGTGAAGCACATGCCGATCGCGCCGACGCCGCGTCCGCCGCAGAGCGGGTGCGCATGGGCGGCGAGCTGGCGCAGCCAATCGATCACCGGGCTCGACGCGTTGGCGGCGAAGGCGCGGAACTCGCGGCTGATGCAGCCGCGCACCATGCTCGACAACCCGTAGCCGATCGAGAGCGGGCGACCATCCTCGCCGAAAAGATGCGGCATCCAGACCGTGAAGCCGGCGTCACGCACCCACCGCGCGAACCGCCCGACGAGCGTGTAGATGCCGGGCATCTCGCTCATGATGATCACGGCGGGTCCGGTGCCGGCGACGTGCACGACCTTCGTCTGACCGAGGAAGGTGATTTCACGGTGCTCGAAGTCGTCGAGCGCGTCGAAGGCGTTGGGGTTCGGTGCGGGTGTCGACATGAGCACCCTTTGCGCAACAACGCTCGCGTCATGCAACCGCTCCGCCTCTTGCAAGCCGAACGGTTCCGTCGCACACCGCTTGCATGGCCGATCCCCTGATCTTGAACGAGCGCATCGAGTGCGGTGCCGTGCTCACGTCCCAGCATCGCGACGGTGTGCTGCGTCTCGCGCGTGCCTACGAAGCCGGCGGCTTCGACTCCGTGTGGGCGGGCGACCACATCTCCTTCTACGTGCCGATCCTCGAGTCGCTGACGCTGCTGTCCTTCGTCGCGGGCGCGACCGAGCGCGTGAAGATCGGGAGCAGCGTGTACCTCCTGCCGCTCCGCCACCCGACGACGACGGCCAAGGTCGCGTCGACGCTCGACGTGCTCTCGGGCGGGCGGCTGATGTTCGGGGTCGGCGTCGGCGGCGAGTT
>JBDSJB010000410.1:0-4259 GCA_039917665.1 Binatia bacterium | reverse complement strand
CGGCCGGTTCGTAGGTCACAAGCGGTGGATCGTCTACCATCTGGATGATGTCCGCTTCGTCGTTGATGGTGATCGGCTGCGCCGGATCGAAGCTCACCTTCAGAGGTGAGGCGGGATCCTCGACGATCTTCATGCCTTTCACGAGCTGCTGGAATCGGTAGTAGTGGGCGATGTCGTGTTGGAGGGACATCGGCGATGTCGGCGTGCCCTCGCCTTGTTCGACGATGGTCTCGATGGCGAGCAGAGCCGAGTCGAGATCAGTGACGGCGATGTCCTCACCCGGATCGAAAAAGAATCCAGTCACCTGTTGCTCGGGCTTGCCGGTGAAGACGCCGGGCCCCTGTTCGACGATCTGCGCGCGGATCGCCGCGTAGAACTCGCCGATCGTAATGAGCGGCGACGCGGCAGCGAGCATCGCCTGCTTGACCGGAATTTCGAGCGGAATCTCCGGTTCCTCGACCTGCATGAAGGTGTTGGCGAGGAGTTCTTTCGAATAGCGCTTGAGATGGACTACGAGATCGCCCGCGACCCCCATGGGAAGCTCGTGCGGATAACTCGGGACGAAATCGGCGCCGGAGATCTGGGGTTGGCCTCCCACCGCGTTGAGCAGGTTGCAGGCGAGCGTCATGTGCAACATCTCCTCGACGACGATCTCGCGGATCACTTTCCGCGCATAAGCGACCGAGGGCGAGCTGCTCGACAATGTCGCGAGCGCCGTCAAGTAGGGCGGGATGGTCGAGTGCTCGACGCGCACCGCGTTCTGCAGTGCCTCGCGCAGGTCCGAGACGTCGCGGATCGGTTTCGCCGCCAGTCTGAGCATAGTCGGTCCCCCCTGGTGGCGCGTCAGCCTTCGGAGGCTGGTGCATGTCGGATGAGCTCGCGGCGGACCCCGAACGCCTTGGCGGCGAATCGCACTGGCTGCGCCGGCGTCGCGACCGTAGCCTGCGTAGCCACCACGACCGCAGGCGCGCCGGTCCGCTTCGGCTTCCCATCCGTACCAACGTCGCTCAGCCAGTTGAGCAACAGCACGCGCTTGGCGCCAGAGAGGTCACGCGTAACCGGCATGTGATTCGGATGATCGATCGGCAGCGCGAGCGCCCGGGCGATGTGACGCGCGAAACCCACGACGCTGTCGTAGTCGTCGAGATTCACCACCGGGTGCGACGGCGGCAGCCCGGCAAACGGCGCGTACGGATCGGGCCCGTGCGGGCGCGGATAGAGATGCGAGTACTGCTCGAAAATCGGATGCACATGGTCCCATCCGGGCGAAGCAGGCGCCATCATCCCGCTGAACATCAGCAGGCTGATGAAATTGCCCGGGTCGAAGTCGGAAGGAACGGTATCCGACTCCAGCAGGGAAAACGTGATGGCATAGACCTGGCCGTCGATGAAGCCGCGCAGCCGTCCGGGATCGACTGCCGTGACGGTGAGCGTGGCACGGCCGTCGGCACCGGTCTTCGCATCGATCGTGGTCATCGGTAGCGGCGATGTGTCGGGGAGCGAAAATGGCTGGACCTGCAGGCGTGGTGTTGCCCCCGCGAACGGGAGGCCGAATCGGGTCGCGATCAGCACGGTCGATTCGCTGATACCGGGATCGAGACGCAATACGAATCTTTCCGCTCGCACGTATACCCCGTCGTCGCTCTCGGCCATGATGTCGACGGGAGCGTTCGCGCCGTCCGGCTGTGACTGGAGGCGCAGGGGGTGGACGGTCAACGTCGCGAGCTCGGCGTCGGTCAGTGTACGGCCGGTGGGAAGCTCGTAGACGCCGGCAGATTTCGCAAAGTCACCCGTGCCGGTGTAGTCCAATGGCCCGAGCGCGACGGCATTCTCGGCGCTGCCGGCCGCGAGCGTGAGCGAACCGCTACTTTGTAAGAAATCGCCGCTCGCGACGTCGACCGGCAGCGCGTTGCCGACGTCGACGAGCACCTTGCGGCGGTCGTGATCGAGCAGGCAATCGACCGGCGCGAATCCGCTCTGCTCACCCGGTGTGAGATGCCTGCCGATGACGAAGGTGCGGGGCTCGCCCGTAAGGTAGGGTCCGATCGTGCCCGTGATCCGGCCGTAGCCGCGGTTCTGGCCTCCCAGCACGTACTGGTCGGTAATGAACTTGATCGAGAGAAATCCCGGCGTGCTCGCCTGCTTCATCTGCGCCAGACAGAGCGAGCCGACGGGGTCGTCCCATCCGACGTTCGTGAGCACCGACTGGTAGTACGCCGACGCGCCAGCAGGGCCGCCCGCGGACGAGCGCCTGAAATTGAGGTCGAAGAAGGCAACCGACTCAAAGTCGCCCTGTGCCACCATGCGCCCCTGGCCGTCCACCAATCGGATCGCGAGCCCGAAGACCATCGAAACGCCTTGCTGGTCGGGATCGAGGTCGACCATCTTCGCGCTCGACCGGTCGGCCGCCTCACGGACCGCGAGATCGACCGCGGCGTCCTCGGCCCCATCCGAGGTGCTCGAGCCGTCGGCACGACATGCGCGGGTCACCTTGCAGTCGACGAGACGCCAAGCTCCGGTACCTGCCGGCTGCCACCAGCCATTGGTCGCTCCGGGTATTTGGAAATTGGAGCGGAAATTGTCGTTGTCGAAATGTGCCGGGTCGTTGTTGACGGTCGAGACGTCGGCGCGAAAGTGGCCGGAGAAATGCACGCGCACGGGGTGCAGGTAGCTCACGCTGGGATCTCCCGAATCCCGTGCGCGAGGGTGGGGGAGTCCAGGCCCGATACGCTATCGTACCCTTCCCGAGCGGACGTGTGCCTGCGTTCCTGCCGCTCTCGGGCCCGCGCTATTTCCGTTTGGTCTCCGCCGGCCTTGCGGCACCCTTCTTTGTGCGACGAGCGCCTTCCTCCCCTCCTTTGTTGATGAAGTCCCGAAGGCTTCGCGGCGGTTCGTTCAGGAACTCGTCGATCTCCTTTTGAAGATCTTTCGTTGCTCCCTGCTGCGCGCCTTGGTCGCCGGATCGAACCTTGTTCGAGCTCATAAGCCCTCCGATCGATTCTGCACCGTCCGTTGATCGTATGCCAGCAGGATGTGCAGCGATCGAGGTCCACTAGCGTCAGGCGCCGACCAGCTCGTCGATCTGCGCCTGCAGAAGGCTGGCATTGCCCTCCAGTTCGTCGCCGATAGCGCGCTGTCCGGCCATGAGAGCCTTCATGCCGGCTGCGCCTTGGGTGCTGACCGCCGCAGTGAGCAACAATCCCTTCGGCATGTTGCCCGCCAGCGCCTTCAGACGATGAGTTGCCGCATTCTTGTTGTTGTCAGTGAAGGAACGCAGCGTGCCGGCAGCTCCGAAGCCTTCGGGGACCGCTCCCAGATCCTTGAAGGTCTTCTTGCTCCCAGCGACGAAAATTTGAAACGCGTGCCCGCTGGCCGGGTCGAACCAGCTCAGATAACCACCATCGAGAACTTCGCGAGGCTGCGTGATCGCTCCGACGAAACTGTAGCGAACGCCGTTGGAGGGGACCGGGTCGAAGAACTCGGGTGTGTAGAAGTCCGACAGGAGTACGCCATTGACCGTATAGGCGAACTTCGCCGCCTCACTCGGATCGCACACTTCCACGAGATAGCTCACCCGACCCTGACCCGGCTTTACCGAGTTGCTGGCCACGGTCCGATTTCCGGACGGATCCACCAGCATCTCCAGACATTCATGCGAAGTCGTCAAGGTCCAGTTGTTCGAGACCTCGACGAGCGCGAAGGGATCGCCATTCTTCTTGTTCAGGTGAATTCCCTGCGCCGGGAACGGGATCTTATCCATCATGACAATGGGCCAGTATCCAAGCGGAACGTCATCCAAACTGGCAAACGCATCCACGGTGGCATTGAGTTGCCAGATGGGTCGCAGATCGCGAGCTACCTGCTTCTGCAAAGCCGCACTGGCTACGTTCAGCTGGGCGAGAGTTATAGCCTTCGATTGTGAAACCAGAGCGATCTGTTGAAGCAACATCTGCAGACTCCTTTCGTTTCTAGACGAAGCCGCCATCGGGCCCATCTGACCGAACGTCCAAGCGTCGATCGTGGTCTATTCTATCCAATCTTTCCATGGCGTGTGCAGGATGAAAGGCGTCGTGGCTCATTCTGGGGGGATGTCCCACCCACAGACCAGCGACGGCGACGCTGTGCCCAAAAGGCCAGCGACAAGCTGGGCGCGCCGGACGTAGAAAAAGCTGAGACGTCCGTCTGACGGCACTCATTTGGTTTTGTGGCAGGTTTGCAGGGGATGTCCCGCTCGCTGTTGAATTGATCGCCTGAGCGAA
>JBDSJB010000409.1:0-14706 GCA_039917665.1 Binatia bacterium | reverse complement strand
CGCCGCGGCCCGAAAGGTGTCTCCGGCGACCAGCAACACCCTTTTCCCATCCCGGGCATAGCGCACCGCCAGCTTGCCGATCGACGTCGTCTTTCCGACGCCGTTCACGCCCACCACCATGATTACGTGCGGAAAGGCCGGCGCCGATTTCGACTCAGGGTCGGGCTGCGCGGCCTGGGCTGGCGTTTGGAGGATCGCCAGCACCTCGCGTTCGAGCTTCTCACGGAGAGACGAGCCCGCATCTCCCCCCGATCGCTGTAGCGCGGCCACAAGACGGGTCGTAGTCCGTACCCCGACGTCGGCGCCCAGGAGCGCAGCTTCCAGACTCTCGACCTCCGCCGCATCCAATCGGTCCCGCCCGAGCAGGGGCAGGAGACGCTGCAAGAACCCCGAACGCGTCTTCGCGAGACCCTGACGAAGTGCGGCGGGTGGAGTGCGCGCGGCAGAGGTCGCCTCTTCGATGCCGCCAACTGTCGACGGCCCGGCGGATCGACGGCGCCAGACCACGAGCGCGATGATCCCGACCACCAGCAACATCCCAGCCCCAGCAAGCGCCATCGCCCCCTGGGTACCGAGTGCATCCGTCAGCGCTTGCCACCGCTCCATCATCGAATCGGCAGCCTAAAGAAGAGGCGGCTACTGGGGAAGCCGCACGGAAACGACCTTGGAGACGCCCGGCTCTTCCATCGTCACTCCGTAGAGCGTCTCGGCCACTTCCATCGTGCGCTTGTTGTGCGTGATCAGGATGAACTGCGAATGCGCGCTCATTTCGGCCACCATGGCGTTGAAGCGCGCGATGTTGGCGTCGTCGAGCGGCGCATCCACCTCGTCGAGGAAGCAGAACGGACTCGGCCGGATCAGGAAGAGCGAGAAAATCAGGCTCACGGCTGTGAGGGCCTTCTCGCCACCCGACAGCAAATCGAGTGGCCCGATGCGCTTGCCGGGCGGCTGCACGATCACTTCGACGCCGCTGTCCAGAATCTGCTCTTCATTCGTCAGCCGCAGCTGCGCTTTGCCGCCCCCGAAGAGCTTGGGAAGCACCTCGCGAAACGTCGCATCGACGCGATCGAAGGTATCGCGGAACCGCGTCTTCGACGCCCGATTCAACCGCCCGATCGTCTTCCGGAGATCCTCGAGCGCACGATCGAGGTCGTCGCGTTGCTGGCTGAGGAATTGCTGTCGCTCCTCGAGCTCGGCGATTTCGGCGAGCGCACCGACGTTCACATCGCCCATGCCGCTGACACGCTCACGCAGCCGAGCGAGGTGCACCTCGTCGCCCCCGAGTGTCTCCCCGGCCGAGGGATCAACGTCTGCGAGCTCGCGTTGGTACCGCTCGCGGATCGTCTGCTCGAGGTGGTTGAGCGCCATGCGCTGCTCGGTCGTCTGCAAATCGACTGCGACCCCTCGACCCCGAATGCCGTCGAGCTCGACGTGCGACTCGCTGCTCATGCGCTCGGCATCGTGCGTGACCTCACGCAGCCGACGCAGCTCGCCCTCCGCCGACGCGAGCACGGCGCCGGATTCGGCGGCCGTCACGTTCAGCGCCTCGATGCGACCGAGAGCCTCTGCCAACGTCGTCTTGGTCAATTCCAACGCGACGCGATCAGCCGTCTGCCGCTCCAGCAGCGTCGTCACGCGTCGGCCGATCTCCTCGGTCGAGCGCCCCAGGCGCTCGATCGCCGTTCGGAGCGCATCTCGGCGAGCCTGTTGCTCCGCCAAGGCGACCTTCCGGGACGTCTGCGCTTCCTGCAGCCCCGTGGCCGCTTCGCGACGCTCGACGACACGGCGCTCGGCGTCGTGCACGGCATCCTCGCCCGCCGTTCGGCGAGCACTGGCCTCGTCGCGCCCCGCCTCGAACCGGAGACACTCCTCGCGACGACCGTTCAGCTGAACCGTGGCATCGTCCAACTCCGAGATGATCGCGCGAAGCTGCTGCTGCAAGTCATGAATCTCGTGACGGCCGCGCTGAACGTCTTTTTCGGCGGAGACGACGCTCACGGCTACCTGCGTGAGCTCCGCATCGACCTCACGAAGCGCCATCTCGCGTTGCTCCATCGTGTCAGTCAGCTGCTCGTGCCGAACCCGCGCTGCGGCCAGCTCCACCTCACGTCGCTCGACTTCTTCGTCGAGTCCGCGCAGCTCGCGACGCTGCGCCAACAGCGTTTCCTCGGAGCGTTCGCTGCCCCCAGAAATCGCCCCCGATGGCGCGAGCGTTTCACCGGCAGGAGTCACCAGCGTCCATCCCGCCTCGCCACCACCCCAGACCGCGAGCGCCGCATCGAGATCGTTCACCAGGAAGACGTTGCCGAGCAGCGCTTGAGCGACGCTCTCGTACCCCGCCCGGGCGTGGACGACATCGAGCATCGCTTGCGCCGATAGCGGAGCGGCAACCGACGGGCGCGCACTGGGAATCTCGGTCGGCAGGCAGGTTGCCCGCCCGGCGCCTGCGCGACGAAGCGCCTGCACGGCATCGCGCGCGGCGACGTGATCGCGCATTACGACGGCTTGCAATTGCTCACCCAGCACGGCCGCAACGGCGCGCTCGTGCTCCGCGGGAATTTCGAGGATCTCGGCCACGAGCGCCAGTGCTTCGTCGCGCGCGGACGCCGACAAGACCGCTCGTACGCCCTCGGTGTATCCTGCGCGCGACTCTTGGAGCTCGCGGAGAGAGTCTCGCCGCGACCGCGAACGCGCGAGGCCATCCTTCATGCCGTCGAGCGCTTGCTCCCAACTGGTCCGCTCCGACAGGACGGCTCGGAGGCTATCGGCACGGTCGCGCTTCTCCCCTGCGAGAATGCCGAGCCGCGACTGCTGCTCGACCATGAGCCGCTCGGCCGTCGTCGCCTTCTCGGCGGCCGCCGCTTCGCGCTCGTTCAACGTCTTTGCCGCACCCTGCAAACGCTCGAGGCGCGCCTCTTCCTGCGCACAGCGTTCCTGCAGCACACTGATGGCGTTCTGCGCCTGCGCGAGCGCGGCGACCACCTGCACCAACGTGGCACGCGCGGCTTCGAGCGTGCGATTCTCGTTCGTCAGATCCTCACTCACCTGGCGGAAGGCGGCTTCGTGCTCGATGAGCTGCTTGTCGGCGTCTTCGATCGACGCAACGAACTCGACCAAGCGGGCCTCCGCGTCGACCCGTTCGGCTTCGATCGCGGCGCGCTCGTCTCCCGCGCGGGCGAGATCGGCGGTCGTCGACGCGCCTTGCGTTTCGAGCTCGGCGCTCTTCCCCTCGAGTCGAGCAAGCTCGTTGCGACAGGCCTCGGCGGCAGCGCGGGCCTCATACGCCGCCGCTTGCGTCAGTTGTACACGCTCCTGCGCCGCGACTTCCTGCTCACGCGCATTGCGGCGCTCGGCATCCAGGCTTTCGAGCGCAGCGACGAGGGCTTCTTCTCGCGTCGTCAGCTCGGCCCGTTGGCTCGAGAGCGCGGAAATCTCTTCGAGCAGACGGGCGCGCGACCGTGAGGAGAGCGCCAAATCGAGATCCGTGACCTCCCCCAGCAGCGTCCGGTATTGTTCGGCACGGCGCGCCTGTCGACGCAGGCTCGCGAGCTGCCGTTCCACTTCACGCAGGATGTCCTGCACACGCGCGAGGTTGTCGCGCGTGCGCTCCATCTTGCGCTCGGCCATCTGACGGCGGCTGCGATACAGCGTGGTGCCGGCCGCTTCTTCGATGAAGAGCCGAAGCTCCTCAGGCTTGGCACCAATCAGCGCCTCGACGCGCCCCTGTTCGATGATCGCGTAGGCTTTGCCGCCCAGACCGGTGCCGAGAAAGAGCTCCGTGATGTCGCGCAACCGACAGGTGACGCCATTCATCAGGTATTCCGACTCGCCGGAGCGGAAATACCGGCGCGTCACCATGATTTCGGCGGGCCCCGTCGAGGTCAGCGGATGCCCCGCCTCCTTCAAGAGCGCGAACTGGTCGATCGGCAAACCGTCGGTCTCGAACACGATCGAAACCTGGGCCATGCCGAGCGGCGCGTGGCGATCGTTGCCGCCGAAGATGATGTCTTCCATGCCGTCGCCGCGGAGCCGCTTGGCACTCTGCTCACCCAGCACCCACCGGATGGCGTCGACGACGTTCGACTTGCCGCACCCGTTCGGCCCGACGACCCCCGTCACCCGCGACGGAAATCGCAACAGGGTCCGGTCACGGAACGACTTGAAGCCGGCCAGCTCGATCTGCCGAATTCGCAGGGTCGCACTGCCGACGGCGGGAGTGATTTCTGCGGCGTCGTCCTCGTTCGGTTCGCCCTCGGACCATGCCGCGAGCGCGCGTTCGGCGGAGACTTCCTGCGGTGGAATCGCCACAACCCCTCCTCACCATGAGTGCAACGGTCGAGCCGCAAGCACCGGCGGGGTAATTTGCATAGGCTTCCTGGGGTGTCAATCAAAAACCCCAAGATCCTGCTGCCGAAGTGCGCGGCAGCCCCCAGATATTGCGTCCTCCCGTTTCGGGGCGAACGGGCGATTCAGGGCTCGAGCTCGGTATTCCAGTACGAAACGTCGACCGGATTGAGGAACGGCCCCCACTCGCGATAGCGCCGAAGACTGAACGCCGCCGATATGAACGGCGTCCAGTGCGGCCGCACGGGGTGCTTCAGCAATTTCATGCCGGCCTGCTCAGGCGTCCGACCGCCTTTCCGACGATTGCACCGGTGGCACGAGCAGACGACGTTCTCCCACGACGCTAGCCCACCCTGTGAACGCGGCAGCACGTGATCGAGGTTCAAGTCGGGACGCTGGAACCGTTGGCCGCAGTACTGACACGTATTGTCGTCGCGCGCGTAGATGTTGTAGCGGCTGAATCGAACGTGACGCTTGGGCACGCGATCATACGCGACCAAGAGGATCACGCGCGGGACCCGGACGACTCGGCTCACCATGCCAATCGAATCGTGCTCGACACTGACGGCAAGCTCACTCCAGCTCGCGAAGTCGAACGTCCGGTATTGCTCGTCTACCGCGCGGGCGATGTCTTGATAGAGGAGAATGAACGCGCGGCGGACGGAGGTGACATGAACGGGAAGGTACGAGCGATTGAGAACCAGTACCTTCGTATTGAGCATCGTCATGGGTCGTCGTCGCGACGCGTGACGGTAATATGGTCCGCCTCCGGCTGTCAAGAATCTTCTTCTGTAACGTCGCGCACTTGCGCTGCTTCCAGTGCGCTCCTATAGAGGCGGGATACCCGTGCGAGTGGATTACGAAGAGCTGCTGCGTTTCGTCGACAAGCCGGGACGGTATCTCGGCAACGAACGCGGCGCCGTCCGCAAAGACCCGTCGGATGTTCGCCTGCGTTTCGCGCTCGCATTCCCCGAGGTCTACGAGATCGCGCAATCGCACCTCGGGCTGCAGATCCTCTACGACATCTTGAATCGTCGTCCCGACGTGTATTGCGAGCGCGCCTATGCGCCGTGGCTCGACATGGAAGCGCAACTCCGCAGCCATGACCTTCCCCTCGCCTCACTCGAAACCTGCACCTCGCTCGACGAGTTCCACATCATCGGATTCAGCCTGCAATACGAGCTGACGTACACGAACATTCTCGCGATGCTCGATCTCGGCGGCATTCCGCTGCTCGCGAGCGAGCGCTCCGCCGATCATCCCTTGGTGATCGCCGGAGGCCCGTGCGCCTTCAATCCCGAGCCCATCGCGCCGTTTCTCGACGCGGTGGTGCTTGGCGACGGCGAAGAAGCCATTACCGACGTCGTCGACGCCTATCTCGCGTGGGATCGCCGCGACCGCACCGAGCTGCTCGCGCGTCTCGCCACGATCGACGGCATCTACGTCCCCTCCCATTACACGCCGACCTATCAGCCCGACGGCCGCCTAGCGGCGATCGTGCCGCTCGACCCTGCGCGCCCGACGGTACGGAAGCGACTCCTCAAAGATCTCAACACCATTCCTCTCCTCGATCGTCAGCTCGTCCCGACGATGGACATCGTCCACGACCGCGTCGCGCTCGAGGTCATGCGAGGCTGCGTGAAGGGCTGTCGCTTCTGCCAGGCCGGATACATCTATCGACCGCTACGGGAGCGCGACCCGCAAGCGCTCCTCGCCCACACCGAAAAGCTGCTGAAAGAAAGCGGCTACGAAGAGGTCTCGCTGCTCTCACTCAGCACCGGCGACTATAGCTGCATCAATCCGCTCCTCGCCGAGCTGATGGATCGGGTCGTGCCCGAGCGCATCGCCGTGTCACTGCCCTCGACGCGCGTCGACGCCCTCGATCCGCATTTGCTGGCCGAGATCAAACGGGTGCGGAAGACCGGGTTCACACTCGCACCCGAGGCCGGCACCCAACGCCTGCGCGACGTCATTCAGAAGGAGTATCGCGAGGACGAGCTCGTCAACGCCGCCGCGCTGATCTTCGGTCTCGGCTGGCGGAGCCTGAAGCTCTATTTCATGCTCGGATTGCCCACCGAAACCGAGGACGATCTCCGCGGGATCATCGCGCTGACCCGACGGGTTTCCGCCACCGGCGATCATCGTCATCCCGTGACGGCCAGCGTTTCGACCTTCGTGCCGAAGCCCCACACGCCGTTTCAGTGGGCGCCTCAAGTCACGATCCAGGAGACCGAGGCGCGACAGTCACTGCTCCGCCGCGAGCTCGGTCGCCAGCGTCTCGGATTCAAATGGCACGAAGCTCGCCTCTCCTATCTCGAAGGCGTGTTTTCGCGCGGCGATCGCCGGCTCGCGACCGTCATCCTTGCGGCCTACCGCCTCGGCTGCCGCTTCGACGGCTGGAGCGACGAGTGCCGGTGGGACCTCTGGCAACGCGCCTTTGCTGAATGCGATTGCGATCCCGATTGGTACCATCGCCGACGCACGCTCGACGAGGTGCTGCCGTGGGATCACATCGACAGCGGCGTCAGCAAGCCCTATCTGCAACGCGAGCTCGCTGCCGCATTCGCGCGCACGCTCACGCCCGATTGCAGCATCGAGCGATGTACGTACTGCGGCGCCTGCGACTTCACGACGGTCCGCAACGTCACGTTTCATCCGCACGGCGCCAAGGGCAGCGAGAGTCGCGGACCGGACGTCGACGAGTGGGCGCGCGCGGCCATGCCGACGGACATCGCCTGGCCCACCCGCAATTGGCGCCGCCTCGTCGATGGCGGACGCGACGACGACGCGAGTGCGCTCGCCAAAGCCTCTTCCACCAGCCAAACGCCGACGACCGAGTCGAGCAGCGGCACCCACACTGGCGCTACCCGCCATCGCGCGCAGGCTTCCGCCGGACGCGGTCAGGGCAACGCCGAGGAGTGGCTGGGCTCCGAACGCCACGGTCTGCAGCCCGCGACGGACGCCGTGCGACCCCCCGCCGTCCGCATTCGCCTCGTCTATCAGAAGCTCGACCGCGCGCGCTTTCTCGGCAACCGCGAGCTCATCACTTCTTTCGTGCGGGCGAGCCGACGCGCCGGGCTCCCGCTCGCGTTCACGAGCGGGCACCATCCCGTGCCACGCATGAGCTTCGGCCCAGCGCTGTCGCTCGGCTTTGCGAGCCATGGGGAGTACATGGACATCGACCTGGCGGAACCCTGGACGAGCGACCGCGTCCGCGATGCCTTGAACCGGGAGCTGCCCGATGGACTCATCGTCCTCGAAGCCGAGAGCCACGAGCTGGGCACACCGACGATCGATCACGCGCTCGCCAGCTTCACGTACAGCGTCACCCTCGATCGGCTCTCGGCGACACGCCTCAGCGACGACGAGATCGCGACGCGCCTCGCCGCGTTCGTAAACGCCACGACCTTTCCCGTGACCAAACAGATCAAGGGACACGCTCGAACCATCGACGCACGCACATCGGTGACCATCCGCCAAAGCGCGCGCCGCACGTTGCAGGTCGAGACCGCCGTCACGCGCGCCGGAACGTTGAAACCTCATCACGTCGTCGCCACACTGCTCGATCTGACGGACTTCGAAAGCCAACTGCTGGGGGTGACCAAGATCGGGACGACGCTCCTCACAGAGACGCGCACCATCCCCGCGGACGCCTCGACCGCCGGCGTCCTCGCATGCTGAGCGCCCCGTGTCGAAGCTGATCCTGATCAACTCCTCGCCAGAGGAGGTCCGCGTCGCGGTCGTCGAGAATCAGGCGCTCGCCGAGATGCACATCGAGCGCGCGCGGGATCGCGGCATTGTCGGCAACATCTACAAGGGGAAAGTGGTTCGCGTGCTTCCCGGCATGCAGGCGGCGTTCGTCGACATCGGACTGCCGAAAGCTGGATTTCTCCACGTTTCCGATTTCTATCCGGGCGTCGAGGAGCTGCCGCTGATCGACGCCGACCAGGTAGATCGCGATGGCGAGACCGCGGCGCCGGTTTCCGAAGAGCCCCTCGGAGAGCAACCCGCCTCCGACGAGGCGCCGCAATTCCCCATCCATCACGACCCCATCGAGGACCGCTTGAATCGGAGCGACGAGATCCTCGTCCAAGTGGCAAAAGAGCCCCTCGGCTCGAAGGGTCCGCGCATCACGTCGCACATCTCGTTGCCTGGCCGGTACCTGGTGTACCTGCCGACCACCAATCACCTCGGCGTCTCACGGCGCATCGACGACGAGGAGGAGCGCCAACGACTGCGCGACATCGTGCTCGCGCTGAAGCCACCCGGCGCGGGCTTCATCATCCGCACGGTCTGCGTTGGCCTCAGCCGCGGCGAGCTGCAGGCCGACATGCGATTCCTGATCGAGCTCTGGAATCGCATTCTCAAGCGCAGCGAGAACGTCTCCGGGCCCTGCCAGCTGCACTACGACATGGACCTGACGCTGCGGAGCATCCGCGATCTCTTTACGCCCGACGTGACGAGCGTCGTGGTCGACCGCGCCGTCGATCACCAGCGCATCCTCGAGTTCGTGGACTCGTTCGATCCGCGCCTCCGCTCGCGCGTCGAGCTCTACGGAGGATCCGACCCGCTCTTCGACCAGTACGGCATCGAGCAGGCCATCAGTCGAGCGCTCGAGCGCCGCGTCTGGCTGAAGTCGGGCGGCTACATCGTGATCGACCAGACCGAGGCGCTGGCGACGATCGACGTGAACACCGGACGCTACGTGGGCAAGCACAACCACGAGGAAACCGTCCTCAAGACCAATCTGGAAGCAGCGCGAGAGATCGTCGATCAGCTGCGCCTCCGAAACATCGGCGGCATCATCATCGTCGACTTCATCGACATGATGGACCCAGCCAACCAGCAGCAGGTGATGGACGCTTTCGACGCCGCTCTCAAGCAAGACAAGATGCGCAGCAACATCTTGAAGATCTCCGAGCTCGGCCTCGTCGAGATGACCCGCAAGCGGACGCGGGCGAGCTTGCCGCAATTGCTGACCGAGACCTGCCCGACCTGCGACGGTCGCGGGCGCGTCGTCTCGGTGACGACCGTCGCGCATGATGCCATGCGGCGTATCCGCGAGGTCGCACGCGCGGCACCGGAAGCGACCCGCATCGTGGTCCGCGCCAGCGCCGCGGTCGCGGCATTTCTCTGCGACGAGGAGAGCGTCGCCATGGATCGCTTGGAGCGCGAGACGTCATGTCGCGTCACGGTCGAGACCGTCGAGGGCTCCGACATCACCCGCCTCGACGTCCGCGCGATGTGATTCCGCTCACTTGCCTTGACTTGACGTAGAGCCTTCTTTATTCGGGCCTTACGTCATGCCCCTCGATCCTGAACGCGGCGGTGCGGTGCCAGCGTTCGCCGACGTGCTCTCCCGAGTCGCCGACGCTGGCCGCGTCTCGTCACTCGCCGACGCCTACGCGCTGATCGGCTGTTCCGATCACGACCTGCCGGCGTTGCTCGCGACCGCCGGCGCACGCCGCGACGAGCACAAGGGTCGTCACGTGACGTACTCGCGGAAGGTCTTCCTGCCGATCACCAATCTCTGCCGCGATCGCTGCCGCTACTGTACCTTTCGGAAAGATCCCGACGATGCCGGCGCGTGGACCATGCAGCGCGCCGAGATCCGGGAGTGGCTCGATCGGGCGCGTGACCAAGGGTGCAAGGAAGCACTGATGTGTCTCGGCGACTCGCCGGAAGCCGCATTCCCGAGCTACCGGGCGATGCTCACGGAGCTCGGCCATTCTTCGACGGTCGCCTACGTGCACGAGGCCTGCGAAATGGCTCTCGAGGCGGGTCTCCTGCCCCATACCAACGCCGGCGTGCTCTCCCGCGAGGAGATGCAGCTGCTGCGTCCGGTGAACGTGAGCCTCGGCCTGATGCTCGAGAACGCGAGCCCGCGCCTCCGCGCGCGCGGCATGGCGCACCATCACGCGCCCGACAAAGAGCCGGCCCGGCGCTTGGCGATGATTGCTGAAGCCGGTCGCCTGCGCATTCCGTTCACGACCGGCATTCTGCTCGGGATCGGCGAGACCGCCGAAGAACGCGTCGACGCGCTGTTCGCGATTGCCGACCTCCAATGCGCCTACGGCCACATCCAGGAAGTCATCGTCCAGAACTTTCGCGCCAAGGACGGCATTCCCATGGCGGACTGCCCGGAGCCGACGGGCGGCGAGATGGCCCGCGCCGTCGCCGTCGCACGCCTCGTGCTCGGCGGCGACATGAACCTGCAAGCCCCACCGAACCTGAATCCGGAAGACCATCGCCTGCTGCTGCGCGCGGGCATCAACGACTGGGGCGGCATCTCACCCGTCACCCGCGACTACGTGAATCCCGAAGCGGCGTGGCCACAGATCCCCGCGCTCGCGGAGACGTGTCGCGCCGAAGGCTTCACGTTGGGCGAACGACTCGCGATCTATCCCGAGTATGCTCGACCCGATTTCCTCGACCCGAGCCTGACCGCACCGGTCGACCGCCTCGCAAGCCGCATCGTCCAGGAGGACACTCATGCTGTCGCCGCACATTGATGCCGTACTGGACGACGTGTCACTCGACCGTCGACTGGCCGAAGCGACTTCGGGCATCCGCGCGCTGATCACCACCGTGCTCGACGGCGGCACGCTCGGAATCGACGATGCCGTGCGCCTGCTGGATACCGAAGGTGCCGACGTGCTCGCGGTGATCGCGGCGGCCGACGCCGTCCGAAAAACCGATGTCGGCGACGACGTGACGTACGTCGTCAACCGCAACGTCAACTTCACCAACGTGTGCTTCGTCGGCTGCCGCTTCTGCGCCTTCAAGCGCCAGCGCTGGGAGCCCGACGCCTACAATCAATCGGTCGAGGCGATCCTCGCGAAGGTGCAGGAAGCCGTCGATCGCGGTGCGACCGAGATCTGCATGCAGGGCGGCATCAATCCCGAGATGCCGCCGTTCACGTATCGAGACATCCTGATCGCGATCAAGCAGGCGTTTCCGGCGATCCACATGCACGCCTTCTCGCCGATGGAGATCATGTACGGCGCCCGTCGCACCAACATGAGCCACGAAGAGTATCTGAGCATGTTGAAAGGACACGGCCTCGGCACCATCCCCGGCACCGCTGCCGAGATCCTCGATGACGACGTGCGGGAGATTCTGAGTCACAAGAAGGTGACCGTTCAGACGTGGATCGACATCATCACGACCGCGCACCGACTCGGCATCCCGAGCACGGCCACCATCATGTACGGACACGTGGAGAACACCCGCCACGTAGCGGCCCATCTGCAACTGATGCGTGATCTCCAGAGCGAAACGGGCGGCTTCACCGAGTTCGTGCCGCTCCGCTTCATCCACACCAACACCGAGATGCATCGCGACGGCTTGGTCGACGATCCGCCCCCGAAAGGCATGTACGACCTGCGCATGTACGCCTGCACGCGGCTCCTGTTGCGGGGGTCGATCGACAACGTGCAGACGTCGTGGGTGAAGATCAATCACGAGCTGGCCCAGCTCTCGCTGCTCGCGGGCTGCAACGACTTCGGCGGAACGCTCATGGAAGAGAGCATCTCGCGCGAAGCCGGTGCCGACGCCGGCGAGTACACGCCTGTCGACGAGATCCAGCGGTTGATCCGTGGGGTCGGACGCCGGCCCGTCGAGCGGACGACGCTCTACCGGAAGCTCGAGTCGTCGGAGGAGAGCCCCACGCGTGCGAGTGCGACCGATGCTGACCGTGCTGGCGGGCGGAGTGGGAGCCGCGAAGTTTTTGCGCGGTCTCATTCGGTCTGCTGACCCGGCGGCGCTCACCATTGTCGTCAATACCGGCGACGACGACCGATTCTTCGGCTTGGACGTGTCACCCGATCTCGACACGGTCACCTACACGCTGGCGGGGCTCGCGCCCCTGGCCCGCGGCTGGGGCCGTGACGGCGAATCGTTCACGTGCCTCGAGGCGCTCGGCGCGCTCTACGACGACGCCGGCTGGTTTCAACTGGGCGACAAGGACCTGGCGACGCACGTCTACCGTACGGATCGGCTCGCCCGCGGAGCGACCTTGAGCCAGGTGACCGCAGAGCTCGGGCGGAAGCTCGGGGTCGCGACGCCGGTCCTACCGATGACGAACGACTCGGTACGCACCATCGTCACGACCCGCACCGAGCGTTTGTCGTTTCAACAGTACCTCGTCGCCCGCCGAGCCCGACCGCCAGTCCGCCGGGTGTCGTACACCGGCGCGCAAGCCGCCAGGCCGGCACCCGGCGTCCTCGCAGCCATTCGGGACGCGCGCGCCGTGGTCATCGCACCGAGCAATCCCTTCCTGAGCATCGGTCCAATCCTCGCGGTCCCGGGAATCCGAGCGGCGCTACGCGCGCGGCGCGGTCCGGTCGTCGCGATCTCGCCCCTCGTCGGCGGACGCGCCGTCTCGGGTCCGCTCGCGCGACTGCTCCGCCGCTTCGGCTATCCGGCATCGTCGCTCGGGATCGCCCGCTGCTACCGTCCGTTTCTCGACGCGATCGTGATCGACGAGGCCGACGCTGCGGACGTACCGGCGTTGGAGCGTGTGGGCTGTCGCGCGATCCTGGCCGACACGCTCCTCACCACACCGGCGCGCGCCGAGCGCGTCGCGACGAAGCTCATCGATGCACTCGGCTTGAGGACCTGATGACACCTCTCATCTGCTATCCAGTTTCGGGCCTGCCACTGATCCAGCCGGGCGACGACGTCGGAGCTCAGCTGATGGCGGCACTCGCGAGCTCTGGGCTCGAGCTGCAGGCGCGCGACGTCGTGGTCGTCTGCCAGAAGGTCGTCTCGAAAGCCGAGGGCCGGATCGTCGATCTCGACACCGTCACCCCGTCGGCCTTCGCGGCCCAGATCGCGGTGGGCACCGACAAGGATCCCCGCATCGTCGAGGTGATCCTGCGCGAAACCACCCGGATCGTGAAAATGGCGAGCGGGCACCTCATCTGCGAGACCGGACCGGGTTGGATCTGCGCCAACGCCGGCATCGACGAATCCAATGCCGCGCGGCCCGATTCGGTGACGCTACTCCCGGTCGACGCCGACGCCTCGGCGGAGAGACTGTGCACGAACCTCACGGCCGCGGCCGGCGGAGTGCCCGTCGGCGTCATCATCAGCGATACCTTCGGACGCCCCTGGCGCGACGGCCTGGTTGACATCGCCCTCGGGGTCGCTGGAATCGGCGCCCTGCTCGACTTCCGCGGCGCGACCGACATGGGCGGCCGCGAGATGCATCACACGATGCTCGCCCTCGCCGACGAGCTCGCAGCAGCGGCCGGGCTGCTCATGGAGAAGGGCGGCGGGATTGCGGCCGTCGTCGTACGCGGCGTCCCGTGGGAGCGCACGCACGGCCGCGGCCGGGACCTCATTCGACCTGCGGCGCTCGACCTCTTTCGCTAGGCGAAACGCGAAAGGATCGAGCGCCGGGTGCGACGCGATGACGATGGATCGCGCGCACGAGGGGCAGAGTGGAGAAGCTTACGAAGGTTGGCGAACCACGCCGGCTCGCGCCTCCGCGACCTCGTCGCGGTTGGCATCGAGGACGGCTCGCAACACGGTTTCGAGCGCCGTGATCTCGCCGTTCACGGATACCATGCTCTCGATGAGCGCCAACCAGCGGAGCGAGGCGGGTTCACCCGGATCCATCTCGGGGCAGAGCGTGGCGACGCCGGTGGCGGCGCGCAGCAAGCCCTCCGAGGCGGACTCGAGGTGCTTGGCGATGTCGGTAAACGTTTCGCGATCGATGATCATGCGGTCTCCTTCAGGAAGGTCGGTACGTTCCCCGAATGTCCAAGAAAGGTGCCACGCGCCGACACGCACATAGGCGTCGACGCCAGCATGGCGTCATCAAGATGACGCGCGGCTTTCGTCAAATCGCCCAATGACTTGCGACGCCGACAGACGTGCGAGCGGCCCGCAATGACCGCGCGCCCGCCATAGCAACGAGCCGCAGAGTCGCGAGCGCCGAATCGTGCAAATCGGCAGCGTCCGACATCGCCGGGCATTTCCGCAGGACCGATCGCAAGAACCGTCACGATGATGCCGACCCTTCGGAGCTCTACGCAGGAACGGAGCTGGGCTCCAGCTCGCGTTGACCCACGCGCTGCGGGATTAAAAGACGATTCGGGTCGGCGATTCGGCGGCTGTCCGCGAGGCGTCGCTCGAGGACCGCCAAGTCCGCGATCGCATTTCCCGGCAAAACCACACGATCACGTCCGCCGCGGCCGCGTCGCACGAGCCCGATGTACCCGACCTCGGCGAACCGGTTCAGCGCATTCGCAAAGGTCACGGCCGAGTTGCCCTCCGGCCGGCGCGTTTGCCCAAGCAGCTGGTGCATCGTGAAGCTCTTCTGCATGCGCGCAATCGCCGCCTTGTAGGCGAAGC
>JBDSJB010000408.1:0-6284 GCA_039917665.1 Binatia bacterium | reverse complement strand
CAATTCCCGGAGAAGCTCATCCCCCTGATCATCGCCAACGCGCTCGCCGGCCGACCACTTCCGATCTACGGCGACGGGATGAATGTCCGCGATTGGCTCTTCGTCGGTGATCACTGTGCGGCGCTGCGCACGATCCTGCACGCCGGCCGCCTCGGCGAGACCTACAACGTCGGGGGCAACAACGAGCTGTCGAATCTCTCGATCGTGCGGCTCGTGTGTCGGTTGCTCGACGAACGGTCACCGGCGACGGCCGAGCAGGCCGGCGGCACACACGAGAAGCTGATCCGCTTTGTGACCGACCGCCCGGGCCACGACCGCCGCTACGCGATCAACGCCGGGAAGATCTTGCGGGAGCTCGGCTGGCAACCGGCGGAAACCCTCGAGAGCGGTCTCCGCGCCACCGTCGATTGGTACCTCGACCATCAGGAGTGGGTCGCGAACGTTCAGAGCGGCGCTTACCGGGACTGGATCGATCTCCAATACAAGGAGCGCGGTCTCGGCTAACGCCGAAGCCCCCCATTGACCGACTCGTCATCAGCGCCGCACCGGAAGGGCATCGTCCTGGCCGGTGGCTCGGGATCGCGCCTGCATCCCGCCACGCTCGCGATCTCGAAGCAGCTGCTTCCGGTCTACGACAAGCCCATGGTCTTCTATCCCCTGACGACCCTCATGCTGGCGGGGATCCGAGAAATTCTGCTGATCTCGACGCCGCAGGATACGCCGCGCTTCGAACAGCTGCTCGGCGACGGCCGCCAATGGGGCCTCGATATCCGCTACGCCGTGCAACCATCACCCGACGGGCTCGCGCAGGCTTTCCTCATCGGCGAATCCTTCGTCGCCGGCCACCCGAGCGCGCTCGTGCTCGGCGACAACGTGTTCTACGGCCACGACTTCGCAGCCGATCTCGCCCACGCCGCCGCGCAGTGGCGCGGGGCAACGGTGTTCGCCTACCCCGTCCACGATCCCGAGCGCTACGGCGTCGTCGAGTTCGACGCCAACCGGCGCGCCGTCTCACTCGCCGAGAAGCCGACGCAACCGCGCTCGCGCTATGCCGTGACAGGCCTCTATTTCTACGACACGCGGGTGGTTGACGTCGTGAAGCAACTCGCGCCGTCCGAGCGCGGCGAGCTCGAGATCACCGACGTCAACAAACAATACCTCGCCTGGGGCGAGCTCGACGTGCAGGTGATGGGCCGCGGCCACGCCTGGCTCGACACCGGCACCCACGAGTCATTGCTCGAGGCGAGCCAATTCATCCAGACGATCGAGAAACGCCAGGGACTGAAAATCGCCTGCCCCGAGGAGATTGCGTGGCGTCGGGGCTGGATCGACGACGCCCAGCTCGAGGCTCTCGCGACGCCGTTGGCGAAGACCGCCTATGGCCGCTATCTCCGCGAGCTCCTCCTGGAGAAGGTCTATTGATGCGGGTCATTGCGACCGACCTTCCCGACGTCATCGTGGTGGAGCCCCGCGTGTTCGGCGACCGGCGCGGATTCTTCCTCGAGACCTTTCACGCCGACCGGTACGCCGAGGCCGGGATACGGGCGACCTTCGTGCAAGACAACTGGTCACGGTCGGCGCGCGGCACCTTGCGCGGCCTGCACTTCCAGGAGCCGCACGCTCAGGGGAAGCTCGTCTCGGTCGCGCGCGGCGCCGTCTACGACGTCGCCCTCGACGTCAGGCGCGGCTCACCGACCTTCGGACGCTGGGTCGGTTACGAGCTCAGCGAAGAGAACAAGCGCCAGATGTGGATCCCGCCCGGGTTCGCGCACGGGTTCGTCGTCACCAGCGACTCCTGCGACTTCCTCTACAAGTGTACGGCGCTCTACCGGCCAGAGGCCGAGTGCGCCATCGCGTGGAACGACCCCGCCCTGGCCATCACCTGGCCGATTGCCGATCCCATCCTCTCCCCGAAGGACGCGGCGGCGCCCCGACTGGCGGATGCCCCAACCCTTCCGTCGTTCTGAGTTTCGAGACCCCTCGACGATGCCCAGTCCTGCGCCCGTCTTTTCGCCGCCCGTTCCCCTCGCTCCCGCAACACCGAATGCCGTGATCACCCTTCCGCCCGGTGCGGTCTGGCCAAAACTCGGTCCCACCTATCCGAAAGCCGGTCCGCTCGGCCTGCTTACGGTCGCGCTCGCATATTTTGCGATCGGAGTCGCGGTCGGAGCGCTCGTCAAGCAGCGCCCGCACGGCCGGCGCTGGCTGCCGGTGCTCGTGATCCCGGGAGTCCTCGCCGGCCTGGCCTATCTGGTGTGGGTGATACGGACGCTCCGGTGAGCCGCATCCCGCGCGACCTGCCTAGTCTCGCCGGCATTCTCATCGCCGCCGCCGCGGCGATCGCGCTGATCGGGTTCCGCGGCGACTTTCCGCTGAGCGACGACTGGTCGTATGCCTACTCCAGCCGCACGCTCTGCACCGAGGGTGTGTTGCGCTTCCTCCCGTGGACGGGGGCGAGCCTGGTCCTGCAGGCGGGTTACGGCGCGCTCCTCTGCCGGATCTTCGGCTTCTCCTTCGAGGTGCTGCGCATCTCCACCCTCACCCTGGCCGCCACAGGTGCGATCGGTTTCTTTCTTTTGCTCGGACGCGCCGGAGTTCGCGGCGCACCACGGGCACTCGCGACCACCCTCTTCGCCCTGAGTCCGCTCTACGTGAACCTGTCGTTCACCTTCATGACCGACGTGCCCTTCACTGTCGCCGCGGTATGGGCGGGGTACGCCTACGTGCGAGGGTTCGACGAGCAGCGACGCGCATGGCTCGTCGCCGGAGCATTCGCCGCCGCGAGTGCGCTCTTGATCCGCCAACACGGCATCTTCATCGCGGCCGCGGCCAGCGTCGCTGCACTCCTCGCAGGTGGTCGCCCGTGGCGCGTGCGCTGGGGCGACGCTTTCGCGGCGGGCGCGCTCCCGCTGCTGACCTCGATCGCCTTTCACCTCTGGCTCTTTCGCTGGCACGGCGCACCAGGCGGGATGGAGATGAAGCTCACCGAGGCGCGGCACATGGACCTGGCCGGCCTCGTCAACTGCGCCTTCCGCGGGCTCGAGTACCTCGGCCTCCTGCTGGCGCCGCTCGCGCTCGCCGTGCGCCACGACGTCATCGCCCGCCGTCCCCGCCTGGCGGCCGCGACCTGCACGGCCTTGGCCGTGCTCGCGCTCCTGCTCTGGCTGCACGACGGTGCGCTGATGTTCTACCTGACCAACGTCATGTACGACTTCGGCCTCGGCGCCTCGTCGCTACGCGACACCCTGTTCCTCGGACTCCGTCCACCAGTGCAGGTCGGACCCGCGCTCGGCATTCCTTTGACCCTGCTCGCCACCATGGCCGCAGGCGTGGGCCTCAGTGCCTACCTCATGGGCGGATGGGAGCGGCGGCACGCACCGATTCCGCTCTTCCTCTCGTTCGCGGCCGGTTTTCTCTTTCTCGGGACCCTGCTCCACGCGCGGTATTATTTCGACCGCTATCTGCTGGTCGTCCTCCCGTTCGCGATCGCCGCAATCGCCGCCACCACGCCGGTACGGGTGTCACGCGCGGCCGTCGTGCTGACCGCGCTGCTCGCCTGGTATGCCCTCGCGGGAACCCACGACTACCTCGCGTGGAACCGCGCCCGGTATGCGGGACTCGCCGCACTGACCGACGCCGGCATCTCCCCGCGAGAGATCGACGGCGGCATGGAGTTCAACGCCTGGGCACTTGCGGCCGACCTCGGCACCGCCCCGACCGATGCCCAGGCACGTTCCGGTCAGGCACCCACCGTGAAAAGTTGGTGGTGGGTGATCGACGACCGCTTCGTCGTGAGCTTTCGACCGCTTCCCGGCTACGCCGTCCGGCAATCGCTCCCCTACAGTCGCTGGCTCGGCGGGGGAGACGGCCGCGTCGTGATCCTCGAACGTTCTAGTCTTTGACGGCGATCACGCACAGGCGCGCGTTCATGCCGATCGCCGCTCCCGCCGCGAGGACGATCTCGAGCGGAATCCGCATCGCGAGCGACATGCGATAGCGCCCGAGGTAGACCGCGCCCTGACGGAGCTCGACCACGCGGAACCCCGCTTCCTCGACTATGCGGCGGAGCGTCGGCGGCGTGAAGTAATAGAGGTGCGGCGGCACGTAGAGCCGGAACAGCAATGCATTCGCCGCCGGCCCGCGCATGCGGGCGTAGAGCCCCACGAGAAAGGTGAGGAGTGATCGCTGGTTCGGGACCGCGATCGCGACCGCCCCGCCCGGCCGGAGCAGCTCGTGCACGCGGCGCAGCGTCGTCAATGGATCGACGACGTGCTCGAGTACGTCGAGCATGGTGATCCCGTCGAAACGGCGCGGACCGAAGTCGTGACGCTCGAAGGGGGCAATCGTGATCTGGAACCCGAACTCGCGGGCCACCTTTTCAGCCGTGAGCGGTGCGATGTCGATGCCCTCGGGCTGCCACCCCCGCTCCTGCGCGAGGTGCATCAAGATGCCCGTCCCGGCGCCGATGTCGAGCAGACGCCCCGGCCCGCCGGTCGCGCGCTCGAGATGCTCGACATGACGCCGCATCTCGTGGATCACCGGATCGTCGACGTAGTCGCGATGGCAATTCGCGAAGAAATCTCGCACCTCCGGGAACTCGCTCGCCTCGGTGTACCCCTTGGTCTCGATCGTCTCCTTCTCGTCGATCGTCGGAAGCGGATCGGCCCGCACGAGCCGGCACGAGTCGCACCGCAGCACGCGTCGCCAGCCCATGTCATGGACGAGGCGGTAGCTGGTGCTGCCACAGAGCGTGCAGGGCGTCGGCATGGGGTGGGCGGACGAAGAACCGGGATTGTTCCCGAATCGACCGAGCTTGGAAAGCCGCGATTCTCCCCGATCAGGAGCGCGTGGAAGCTCCGTCCTCAGCGCGCGATCCTGAGGGCGCTGACGCGGATCCCGAGCACCCCGACGGCATAGATCAGGAGCGCGAGGCCGGTCACGAAGCCGAAGCCGTACGACTTGGCGAGCATCACCGCCAAAATGGTTCCGACCACCGACGCGCGCCGTTGACCATCACGAGCCCGAGCGGCACCAGGACGAGGCTCGCCGCGAGGACGGGGATGAAGCGCGCGGCCGGTGGTGTCCGCAAGCACCCGGTCAAGAAGCTGCCGCACCCCGAGGACGTGAGCAGGGCGCATAGAACGACCGTCAGCGAGTAGGTGGGGTAGCCGAGAAAGAGGACGAACTTCTGGATCAGGCTGATCTCGATCAAAATGAACCCGAGTCCGATCGCGATGAAAAAAACATAGGAAGCCCCATTTTCCTTCGGGGTGCAGCCCTTGGCGCTCGAAGATCACGAGGGGTCCGAGAATCAACGCCGCCGACCAGGATGATGGCGAACACGAGCATCACACCGAGAATGAGCTGTCCCGTCGACGGCGTGCAGATGCGAGCGCAGGCCCGTCCAGGTGTAGAAGTTGAAGAACGAGAAGATTCGCGTCAGGGCGATCTGGAGCACGAGCACGCCGAGCGACACGAGGAATACGCCACCGGAGAGTGGGCGCGTGTCTACCCTGCTTTCGCCTGCCGTACCCGTCGTCATGATCCGAAGCTTCCTTTCGCGGATCGACAGCCGACGCCGCAGCTACCTGTTACCTGGCGCCGGGGGTCTCGCCAAAACGTCGGCACACTCCAGGTCGAAAGGATCCGCCGCGAGGCGGATCACCTTCTCGCGCATCATTGGGCGCCCTCGGCTTCGGTCTTCAGCGCAGGGTCCGGCGCGTGGGCCAACCGAAGCACGGCGTCCGCAAACGATCGCAACGCCGTGACGGATCGAAGTGCGCGCGCGCTCTCCACCAACGGCGTCACGAAGGGTCGGTAGACGTTCGGATCGAAGTCATTCGCGAACCGCGCGCGTTCCGAGCGGAGCGCGCGGGTCAGCGCCAGCATCGCGTCGACGGCCTCACCGCGAACGCGTGGGTCCGGCGAGTTGAATCCCAGCATCGCCCACGCGGCAGCGCGCATGTCGCCACCGTCGCGCAAGGCCCGGAGCAGCAGGAGCGCGTCCCGCGGCTCCTCCGGCAGATGCGCATGCGCCGCCTCTTCCGGGGTCAACGCGTCCATCCAACGCCAGGCCGCTTGCCGGCGCCGCTCGAGATTCTCCTCGAGCACCGCCGCCAGGGCCGCCGGCCGCGGTGCATCCACGAGCGGACGCGCATCCGCGGCACGCGCCACGTCGCGCCGTGCCAACACGTCATAGCGCCCGTAGCGCGCCACCAACCGGTACTCGGCGGCGACGAAGCGCCGCAGGTGCGCGAAGTACAGCGGCGCCTCGGCGAAGAAGG
>JBDSJB010000407.1:0-9401 GCA_039917665.1 Binatia bacterium | reverse complement strand
CAGCGAGGGACTCGTCGTCTGCGTGCTCAAGGCGGTGCAAAAGTGTCGTGCGTCGATCCTGCGAGGAAAGCTTCCCGGCGTGCCCGCGCACCTCTGCGCGAGCGAAGACCCGAAGACCGTGGCGACGATCGCCAAGTGCCAGAGCAAGCTCGGGGACCTGATCGCCTCACGCTGTACCGACGGCCAAGCGGCAAGCCTCAAGCTCTGCGAGCCCGATCAGGTGACGGTACCTCAGGCCGCGAGCTGTCTGGTCGACGCGCACATGGTGCTGATCGACGGGCCGCGCATCGATGTCCCGGCGGACCTGATCGACTACGAGTACGCCGTCCGCGGTGGTGTCTGCGGGGACGGGGTCGTGAACAACATGAACGAGGAGTGCGACGGCCCCGAGGACACCGCGTGTCCCGGGTCGTGCGGCAGCCCGACCGTGCCGGACGGCTACTTCGCCTGCCTCTGCAAGAACAAGCCGCGGCTCCGCATCGTCGAGCACGCCACGGCCGACACCGACAACGGGTGGACGGGCAACAGCGCCGACACGCCCGTCGTCGAGGGGGGCGGCTATCTCGCCGATCTCTACGATTGCGACGGCACCGGCCTCTGCACCCTCGGGCCGAGCTGCTCGGTGGCGCCACGCTCGCCGTGCCATGTTGTGCTGAGCGATCCGTCGGGGACGACGGGCGACTCGGTGTGCGCGGCGCTCGGCCAGGGACTGTGTCGGAAAGACCGGACCGCCGTCGGGCCGCATTGCTTCCAGGACATCCAGAAGAAGTGCGACGTCGACCTGCACGCGGATCCGGTGTGTGACGGTTCCGGCGACTATTGCGCGATCACGCTGGCGGCGCCGCCCAATCCCGTGGCCTCCGGGGGCGTCACTGTCTGCAACCTGACCGTGTTCACGGAAGACATCGTCGGGACGGTCAATGTGCTGACGGGCCAATCGACCGTGCGTGCTCCGCAACGCGCCCGGACCTACTCCCGGACGATCGGAGCGGCCAACAAGCCGTGTCCCGTCTGCGGCGGCTTCTGTGGCGTCTCCAAAGAGCGCTGTGCGAGCAACGCCGACTGTCCGGGCAGCACCGGCCCGTGCGTGACGGCGGCGGTCTGCAGCGACGGTCCGAACGCGGGCAAGGAATGTCGGTCGGGTCCGCCGTTCGGCAGCGCGGTGACGTTCTTCGGGACGACCAGCATCGACTGCCTGCCCGACACCACGCACGAGTACACCGACGGCGCCGGCCTCAATCTCTACGTGACGAACCGTACCACCGGCACCGCCACGTTGGCGCCGACCGTCGCGTGCAGCAGCCCGGGTTTCTCGGGCAACGCGTGTATCGGCGGCACGAGCGCGGGACGTCCATGTACGGCGGCTTCCGAATGTCCGGGCGGCAGCTGTGACCCGCAGTGTTTCTGCGCCGGCCAGATCAGGCCGAACGCGTGTGGTGCCGCGTGCGTCGGCGGTCCGAACGACACCATTGAATGCACGAGCGACAGCGAGTGCCCGGCAGGATTCTGTCACGCGGGTGACTGCCGACTCGACCCGACCGACCTCGACTCGGTGCAGGAGGGCGTCTGCACCAACGGTCCCGCCGACCGCCATTGCTCCGTCACGTCGTTCCGCGCGTGTCTCTCGAGCACCGATTGCAGCCAAGCGAGCTGCCCGTATTGCGAAGCGGGTGAGACGTGCCTCACGTCGAAGCGCGCCTGCTTCATGAACGGCGGGATCGTGCGGCGCGGGGGACCGCGAACGCCCGAGGGCGCGAGTGCCGGCGTGTACTGCATCGCGGGCAACAACGCGGCGGTGAACTCGGTGGCCGGCTTTCCCGGCCCTGCCGCGTTCACGCAGCCAGAGCTGCAGTTGACGGTGCCGTAGCCGGATCCGCTCAGAAGAAGGTCGCCCAGACGTAGGCCGCGGCGAGGATCGCGTAGACGACGAAGCTCACGCCGAGCAGCAGCGCTTCGAGCGGATGGGGACGCGCCCACGGGGGAAGCACGGGCTTCAGGCGCCGGTAGTTCAGCACGTAGAGCGCGGGCGGGAAGATCACGGTCCCTGCGAATCCGATCACCGCCGAGAGCAGAATCAGGGGGCCGGGAGCGTCGAGCAGCATCGTGCCGCACGTGATCGCCGTCAGGATCACGAGCACGACGTAGTACCACTGGCGTTGCGTCAGTCGTCGCGCACCAGGGATGCGGGTGTAGATCAGGTCGGCCTGCATGCGGCTCACGCCGTCGGCGGTGGCGAGCCACGTGTCGGTCAGGAACGCGGCGGCCACGAGCAGAAAGAGCACGCGCCCGATCGGTCCCCAGCTCACCTCGAAGAACGTGCTCTGCACGACGGCGAGATCGTACTCCTCGGGGAGCAGGCCGCGCGGATAGAGCAGGGCGTAGGCGAGGAGGCAGGTCATCATCGTCGTGGCGAGGTTGCCCAGGATACCGACGAGGGCGTCGACGGTGAGATAGCGCCGCCAACGCGGCCATTCCGCCGCGCTCTCCGCGGAGGCGTCCATCAGGTGTCCGCTCGTGGTGGCCGTCGGGTCGGCTTCGTCGTCCGTCGTGCCGCGCACGAGCCCCGTGATGCGGCCGCTGCTGTACGCGGCCATGCCACTGCCTTTGTCACGCAGCCAGTACGAATAGAGCAGGATCCAGAAGCCGCCGAGGCCGGCGAAGGTGATCGCGGTCAGGAGCTTGGTCGAGTCGTTGACGTCCCACCCGCGCTCGCTCGGGCCTGGCGGTCCGCCGAGCGCCGAGAGAAACGTCGGAAGCACCGCGGTCACCTCGGGTTGGGTGCACGCCCAGAGCAGCCCGGTCACCGTCACGAGCGCGACGACCTTCATGCAGCGCTCGATCAAGCGATACACGACGTCCGATAGCGCAATGGCGAGGAAGAAGACGGCGATCGTGCTGTAGGCCCAGAAGAGCGTGCGGCCACGAACCCCGAAGCTGCCGGGAAATCCCGTGAGCGCCGCCATCGCCGTCCCGCCCGCCGACGCGAACGCGCCGAACCAGAGGAAGGACAGCGTCATCAGTACCCAGAGCAGGCCGCCGAGCCACGGGCTGACGCGAAAGAAGCCCCGGAAGATGCTCTCGCCCGTCAACAGCGTGTAGCGTCCGATTTCGACGTTCAGCGGATACTGCAGCAGGCACGCGGGAACGAGCAGCCAGAGAAACGTCAGGCCGTATTTGGCGACGAGGTACGGCCACCAGATCAGCTCGCCGCTGCCCTGGGCGAGCGCCATCCAGACGATGCCGGGCCCGAGCGCGACCCACCACGACGGAAAGCGCGGCAAGGCCCGCCGCGGCAATTCGGCGAAAGGTGCCGACGCCGTGGGCGGGCCGTCGCGGTTCAAGCGGTGGGCGTGAAGCTCACGGGCATCTTCGTGAAGGACCGGACGAGCAGCGACGGATGCATCGAGGGCGGTCCGTCGCTGTAGGTCATGTCGGGGATGCGGGCGAGAAGCTCTTCGAGCACGACGCGAATCTCCATGCGAGCGAGATTGGCGCCGAGGCAGAAGTGGTTGCCGATGCCGAACGCGACGTGCGGATTGGGATCGCGATCGACCTTGAAGGCGTCGGGATCCTTGAAGACCTCGGCGTCACGGTTGGCCGACGGGTACATCAGGAGAATCTTCTCGCCTTGCTTGATCTTGCGGCCGCGGAGCTCGGTGTCCTGGGTGGCGGTACGGGCGAAGTTCAAGACGGGCGACACGTGACGAACGATCTCCTCGACGGCGGTCGGAATCAAGGCCGGGTTGTCGATCAGCTTCTGGCGCTCGTCGGGGTTCTCGATCAGCTGGCTCATGCCGCCACTCAGCGCATTCCGCGTCGTCTCGTTGCCGGCGATGAGCAACGTCACGAGGAACATGGTGAGCTCGTCCTTGGCCATCTCGGTGGCGTGGTCGGAGGGCATCTTGGCGGCATTGACCACGTTGGTGGCGCCGAGGAGACCGCCGTCCCGGGCGTTGACGAGGACGCTGATGAGATCCTCCTGGGGCTCCTTGCGGCGGGATTCGATGGTTTCCTCGATGTACCCGCAGTACTCGGCGAAGGCGTTGGCCGCCTTCATCATCTGCTCGGGGTCGTCGTAGTTGCCGTCGCTCGCGATCATGGTGTCCGACCAGTGGTGCAGCTTGTCGCGGTCGGTCTTCGGGATGCCGATCAGGTCGGCGATCACTTCGATCGGCATCGGGACGGCGATGTCGCGGACGAAATCGCAATGACCTTGGGGCCCGATCTTCTCGATCGCCTCGATGGTGAACTGGCGGAAGCGCGCCTCGATGCCGGCGACGGTGCGTGGCTTGAAGCCGCGATTGATCAGATTGCGGAGCTGGCCGTGGCGAGGCTCGTCCATGTCGACGATCGAGAGCTTCGTCGGCATGTTCGGCCGCGTGCCTTCGCCCGAGCAGAAGATCTCGTGGTGCTTCGACGCGTAGACGACGTCCGCGTGCTTGGAGACCGCCCAGATGGCGTTCTTGGCGTCCCAGTACACGGGGTCGTTTTCACGCAGCCACCGGAACTTCTCATGGCCGTCTTCACCCCAGTTTTTGGCGTCGAGGATGTCGAGATCGCTGTACATGGCATTCACCGAGGGGCTCGTCGTGGTCGCGGCGTCGTCGGGCGCATGGCCTCGCCGACGAACACCGCCGCTTGTCTGAGCCGCTGTTCAAGGGGGTAGTTGGGATCGTTCATCCAATTGATGAACGGAGCGTTCAGGGCGCCGAGGACCATCTCGGCGAGAAAGGTGGCATCGAGGTCGTCGCGAACCTCGCCGCTGGCTTGCCCGTCGCGCAGTGTCTTCGCGATCGGAATGAAGATGCGTTCGAGGTACGGCGGCGTGTCGACGGGACGGGCGCGCGTCCGCATCAGCTCCATGACGACGTCGCGGGCGACGCCGCGGGCGGCTTGCGCATCGCTGGCGGCGCGTTCGGCGAACGCGACGAGGCGCTCTTGGGCCGAGCCGGGGCGGAGCAGGTATTGTTCGATGAGCGCCTGCAGGTGCGCGAACACCTCCGTGGTCATCTCACCGAGGAGCGCGTTCTTGCTCTGGAAGTGGTTGAAGAAGGTCGCGGGGGCGATGTCGGCGGCGGCGGCGATCTGCTCGACGGTGGTCGCCTCGAAGCCCTGACTCAGGAAGAGGGTCTGGGCCGTTTGGTAGATGCGCGAACGGAGCTCGCGCTTCTTCCGTTCGCGGCGTCCTTCGATGGGAGCCTGGGCGGCGACGTCGGCGTTCATGACATTCCTAGAGACGGCTTCAAGCTTAGAGCCTTCTCTACGTTCGCGTCAAGCACGAGAAATTGCGGAGGGTTTGGCGCGGTCGTCTTGGGGCCGGGCCAGGAGGCCCCGGGGGCATCCAGAGTGGGCGGACCATCCCGGCCTCAGGCACGGGTCGACGGGGCGCGCGTCGAGGAGGTCGCGGTTACGGGTGCTGGCTGCTGACCGACACGATCTCGCCGGTCATGTACGTCGAATATTCGCTCGCCAGGAACACGATCACGTTCGCGATTTCCCACGGCTCGGCGGCGCGGCCGAATGCTTCGCGCGTCTCGAGCTCGTCGAGGAGCTCCTTCGGCGCGCTCTTCTGCAGAAACGGATGCAGCGCGAGGCTCGGAGCCACGGCGTTCACGCGCACGCCCGCGTCGGCGGCTTCGATCGCGGCACAGCGCGTGAGCGCCATGACGCCGGCTTTCGCCGCGGCGTAGTGAGCCTGCCCGGCTTGGGCGCGCCAGCCGAGCACGCTCGCGTTGTTCACGATCACGCCGCTGCGGTTCGGCAGCATGTGGCGGAGGGCAGCGCGGGTGCAGCGAAACGTCGAGTTCAGCGTCACGTCGAGCACGCGGAGCCATTGCTCGTCCGTCATCTCGATGAGGCTCGCTGTGCCGCCGAGGCCGGCATTGTTGACGAGCACGTCGAGGCGACCCGTTTCTGCGATCGCGGTGTCGATCATGTGCTGGATCTGCGCCTCGACGGTAACGTCGCAGACGACGGTGGTTGGCCGCCGCCCCATGATCGGCGCCAGTTGGTCGGCGGCCTCGCCGAGGCGGCGCTCGTGCTGGTCGCTGATGATGACGACGGCGCCTTCCTCGGCGCAGCGCTTGGCCGTCGCGAAGCCGATGCCGGTGCCGGCGGCGGCCGTCACGAGGACGGACTTGCCGGCGAGTAGCCCGTGACCGGATGGGCAGGGAGGGGCGGTCGTGGTCACTTGGGTCTTCCTTCGGGGTGAGAGACCCCGCGCCCTTCGGCGCGAGGTTCACGCGGCATGCCGAGCGCGCGCTCGGCGATGATGTTCCGCTGAATCTGATTGGTCCCGGCGTAGATCGTGTCGGCGCGCGTCCAGAGGAAGAGGCGCTGCAGCTCGTCGACGTCATAGTCGCCCACTGCGCCGGAGGTGCGAATTTCGGAGCGCGCACCGAGGACGTCGACCGCGAGCTTGCCGAGCGCGCGGTGCCACGTCGCCCAGTAGAGCTTGGTGATGAGCGCCTCGCGGCTGAGGGCGGCGCCGCCTTCGATCGCGGTCAGGGTGCGGAGGGCGTTGAAGCGCATGATCTTGAGACCGATCCACGCGTCGGCGAGTCGCTGGCGCATCACGGGATCGGCGGCGGCGCCGTTCGCTTTCGCGGCAGCGATCACCTCACCGAGCTCGATCTCGAACATCATCTGCTGGCCGAGCGTCGAAGCGCCGCGCTCGAACGCGAGCGTGCCCATCGCGATTTGCCACCCCTCGTTCATCTGGCCGACGACGTTGTCGGCGGCCGTGCGGGCGCCGTCGAAGAAGACCTCGCAGAACTCGGATGTGCCGGTGATCTGGCGGATGGGACGAACCTCGACGCCGGACTGCTTCATCGGCACGAGGAGGTACGAGAGGCCGTGGTGCTTCGGCGCCGCCGGATCGGTGCGGCAGATCACGAAGCACCAATCGGAAATCGTCGCGAGCGAGGTCCAGACTTTCTGGCCGTTCAGCACCCATTCGTCGCCGACGCGCTCGGCCTTGCACTGCACGTTGCCGAGGTCGGAGCCGGCATTCGGCTCGGAATAGCCCTGACACCAGAGCTCTTCGGTCCGCGCGATCGGGGGCAGGAAGCGTTGCTTCTGCGCCTCAGTGCCGAATGCGAGGAGCGTCGGCCCGAGCAGCGTTTCGCCGATGTGTCCGAGCCGGCCAGGCGCTCGGGAGCGGGCGTACTCCTCGTTGAAGATCACTTCCTGACTGAGCTCGAGCCCGCGCCCACCCCATTGCGTGGGCCAGCCGACGCACGTCCAACCGCCGGCCGCGAGGGTCTTCTCCCAGGCTCGCCGTATTTCGACGGCGCCTTCGAGATCGCCCGAGCCGCCGCGACCGCGGAGCGGCGCGAACTCGCCGACGAGATGGTCTTCGAGCCAGGTCCGGACTTCGAGGCGAAACGCCTCGTCGGCAGGCGAGAAGCGAACGTTCATTTCAGGCGTGCTCCCGGATCGGCGTCGCAACGGGCTCTTCCCCCGCGAGGCGCGCGAGCGTCTCGTCGGCCTCGCGCATGATCTCGTCCAGCACCTCGGCGACGCTCGGCAGACGATCGATGGCGCCGACGACCTGACCCGTCGGCAGAATGCCGACCTCGAGCTTGCCGTCGACCATGCTCGCGCGCGTCAGCATCGGCGCGTTGGCGGCCATCGCGAGCTGCGACCACGTGAGCTCGCGGCTCTTCCGCATCGCGAGACCTTCTTTGATGAGATCACCGAGCGAGGTCTTGGTGAGATGGCGGAAGCCGAGAGCGTTGGCGAGCGCGCGCGGGAGGCGCAGCAGCGGCGAGGCGGTTTCGAGTCGATCGATGACCGACGTGCGGATGACCCGCTGAGGCGCGCCGTCGATGGCGTGGGTCACGACGGTGTCCGTCAGCGACGCCTTCAGGTACGCCGCCTTGATGTGGTCCGGAACCGTGCTCTCCTTGGTGAGGAGGAAGCGCGTGCCCATGGCGATGCCGGCCGCGCCGTACGCGAGCGCCGCCACGAGACCACGGCCGCTGTTGAAGCCGCCCGCGCCGAGCACGGGAATCGTCGTGGCGCGACACGCACCGGGCAGCAGCAGCGACGTCGGAATCGGCCCCGTGTGGCCGCCGCCTTCGTGGCCCTGCGCGATCACCGCGTCGACCCCCCACTCGGCCATCTTGGCAGCATGGCGTGGCGCGCCGATGGTCGGCATCGTCAGGACGCCGCCGCCCTGGAGCCGCTTGATCAAGTCGCGGTGCGGCGGTCCGGCGAAGCTCGCGAGCTTCACCCCGTGACGGATGACGAGGTCGGCGGTCGCCTCGACGCCTTGCTGATCGGCGCGCATGTTGACGCCGAAGGGACGGTCGGTGCGCTCGCGAACGGCGCGGATCGCCGCATCGAGCTCGTCGAAGGTCATCGTCGCGGCGGCGAGGATGCCGAAGCCGCCGGCGGCGCTCGTGGCTGCCGTGAGCGGCGCGCCCGAGACCCACCCCATGCCCGTCTGCACGATCGGATAGCGCACGCCGAGCAGATCGCAGATGCGCGTGTGGAGAGCGGGCCGCGTCGACATCGCCCGCCGAGCTAGCAAAGGCCCTCCGGGTTGCCAAGCGCTTGTACGGCGCCGTCGATTCGTATTACTCAGCCCGGCTTATGCCGATCGATCGCGCGAAGGCCATGGCCGCCACGTTTCCCGCTGGCACTGCCACGTGGGGAAACGACGACGTCATCCTCTATCACCTGGGCGTCGGCGCCGGGGTACCGGCAACCGACGCGAACGAGCTCGCGTACACCTACGAGAAGAATCTCAAGGTGCTGCCGTCGTACGCGGTCGTGGTGAAGTTCTCGCCGCAGGGTGACATCCTCAACGTGCCCGGTCTCGAGTTCAATCCGTTCATGCTGTTGCACGGCGAGCAGGACGTCGAGATCCACGCGCCGCTGCCGCCAACGGCGGAAGGCGTGACGGGCGAGATGAAGATTGCCGACGTCTACGACAAGGGCAAAGCGGCCGTCGCGATCCTCGAGATTCGCGCCAAGGATGCCGGCGGCACGCCGCTCTTCACGAATCGCATGGCTTTGTTTCTCCGGGGTGAGGGTGGCTTCGGTGGGCCGCCCGGACCGAAGACCGGCAACATCGCGCCAGACCGCCCCCCGGATGGTGTGATCGAGTCGCCGAGCTTCCCCCAACAAGCGCTCTTGTATCGTTTGAACGGCGACAAGAACCCGCTGCACGCCGATCCCGATTTCGCCGCGATGGGCGGCTTCGACCGTCCCATCATCCACGGCCTCTGCTCCTACGGCATCACGCTGAAAGCGATCGTCGACCACGTCCTCGACGGTGACGTCACCAAGGTCGCGCGCTACCAGGCGCGCTTCGCGGGCGTGGCATTCCCGGGCGAGACCTACGTCACGTCGTACTGGAAGGATGGCAACACCATCCTCCTCCAGTCGAAGGC
>JBDSJB010000406.1:0-10415 GCA_039917665.1 Binatia bacterium | reverse complement strand
ACGCGACCGACGTCGGCGAAACCCCTGATCGCGACTAGAGCCCGAGCGCGCGGTCCTGGGCTTCGGGGTCGGCGTCCTCGAACTCGAGGATGCCCAGGCGATCGAATGCCGTGCGGACGCGCGGGCTCAGCAAGCCGAGGCGCTTCAAGTTCGGGACGATCCGCATGAAGAGCGAGCGGCGGAAGTCCATGAACGGTGGCGACTGCAGCACCGTCTGGCGGACCTCCTCACGGCTCCATCCCATCGCGTCGGCGATCTGGTCGCCGATGAGACGGTCCCGCGAGAGCTCACAAGCATAAATGATGAAGTCCTCGCGGTCCTTCAGCTCGTTCGCGGGCATGTCCTTGTAGTAGTCGGACAGCGAGAGGACGCCGAAGGCGACGTGGCGCGACTCGTCGCGCATCACGTAATGGATCAACTCTTTCAGGAGCGGCTCGGACGTCAGGTGGTAGAGATTGCCAAAGGCGGCCATCGCGAGGCCTTCGATGACGATCTGCATGCCGAGATACTTGAAGTCCCAGCGCGCGTCTTTGATGGTCGCGTCGAGGAGCTCTTTCAGGTTCTCGTTGATCGGCCACTGCCACTCGAGCTTCTCGTTGACGTAGCGGCTGAACACTTCGACGTGGCGCGCCTCGTCCATCGTCTGGGTGCCGGCGTAGTACTTGGCGTCGACCCAGGGCACCGCACCGACCAGCTGCGACGCGACGATCAACGCCCCCTGCTCGCCGTGCAGGAACTGCGAAAGCTGGAGCGCGACTTGCGCGTGCCGGAGCTTGTCCTTCTCTTTCGTATTGAGACGGTCGTAGGGGGCGTAGCCGATCAGCGGGTTGATCATCTCGGGGATGATGCCGCGCTCGGGATCGACGTCGGTGTCCCAGGCGAGCTGCTTGGTGCCGTTCCACTGATCGCGCTTCGCCTTCTCGTAGAGGTCGCGGAGACCCTCTTTCACGCTGCCGTAGTTCCAAGCGTAGCTCGTGTCGAAGGACGTGAGGATCGTGTCGAGCTCTTCGTCGAGTCCGTCGAGCTGGTTCACGATGGGCTTGGTGGCGATCGACATGGGGACGCTCCTTTGGCGTGGCGTTCGTACGGTCCGGGCTGCACTACGTCATGCGCCCCCCTAAAGAAAGCATGAAAACGGGTCAGCGTCGCGTGGGAATCACGTGACGGACGCCTCCGCGCGGGTCCGGATGGTCGCCCCGGTAGCGCGGAATGAGGTGCCAATGCGTATGCGGGATCGACTGCCCGGCGGACTCCCCGTCGTTGATCCCGATGTTGTAGCCGTCCGGGCGGTGCGCCTTCGCGATGTGATCACGCTCGCCACGGAGCAGCGCGTGACAGGCCGTGATCTCGTCCGGCGTCAGGTCGAAGAAACTCGCGGTGTGGCGCTTCGGGATGATCAGGGTGTGGCCGGTGGCGGCGGGCTCGCCGTCGCGAACCGCCACGGCGAGCGCGTTCTCCGCGAGCACGCGATCACCGAGGTCACAGAACGGACAGTCACGATCGGCCATGGAACGCTCCTCCTCGCCCGCAGCGTCGGATCGCGGGCAGGCCTGTCAAAGTAGGCGAGTGCGCGGCGCCGTTCAATCGGCTGTTCCATTGAGCTTCGCTCCGATCAATCGACGCTTCCGCTCCGCTCCTGACTCGACGACCGTCCCCGAGTATGCGACAGGCAACCGGCCATGGGTCGATCCTGCACCGTCAACATCGCGTTCCTGCTTCTTTCCGTTCTCGTCGCCGGCTGCCAGCAGAGCCCGGCGCCGGTCGCGGGCCCGTCGCCCGCCAGGTCTCCCGACCTCTCGTCGAAGGCCTGGCAGCGCCAGGAGCCGGGCGTCGGGGCGATCCGCGCGATCGTCGTCGACCCGCGCGCGAACGGCGTGATCTACGCCGGGACGAGCGACGGCGTGATGAAGAGCACGAACGCCGGCGCACACTGGCAGAAGACGGGCGCGTTCAAGATCCGCGATACCCGTGCGCTCGCGATCGATCCGAAGTCACCCGAGGTCCTGTACGCCGGCTCCGCCAACGGCATCGTGTCGAAGACGACCGACGGCGGAGCCACGTGGCAGCCACTGACCGTGGCGCTCGCCCGGCCCCTGCCCGTCCGAGCGCTCGTCGTCGATCCGCACGACTCCGCGACGGTGTACGCCGCGATCCCCCGCACGGGCGTCGTCAAGTCGACCGACGGCGGCGCCACCTGGAAAACCGTCGTCGAGGGGCTGACCGAGCTCGACATTCGCGCCCTCGCCATCGATCCGAGCACGCCGGCGACCATCTACGTCGGCACCAACGGGAAAGGATTCTTCAAGAGCAGTGACGGCGGCGCGACGTGGCACGAGAGCAACAAGGGGCTCGCCAACTACGTGCTGCGCGCCGTCGCGATCGACATGACGGCGCCGCGGACCGTGTACGTCGCGACGAGCGGTTTCGGCGTCTACAAGAGCACCGATGGCGGCGACTCCTGGGCCGACGCCAGCAAAGGTCTCACGAGCAAGGTCGTCGCCGCGTTGACGATCGACCCAACGAGCTCCACGACGATCTACGCGGGCGCCGCCGGTGGGGCGCTCGCGAAGACGACCGACGGGGGCGCGACCTGGATCGACATCAAGCCGCGCACCCGCCGACAGATCTGGTCGATCACGCTCGACCCCAAGGATCCCAAGACGGTCTACGTCGGCACCGCCGGCGACGGCATCTTCAAGAGCACGACGGGCGGCGTGGACTGAGAGCCGCGCTCGCTTCGTCGAGACCCGCACCCGCGCCATCGAGGACAACGCCCGCGGCAATGAAGGCAACGCCCGCGCAATTGAGGGCCGCGCCCGCGGCCCGGAGCGGCGACGAGCCGACCAGAATGGCGAGCGCGACCAACGTTCCGCACGCCGCCGCGACGAAGACGAGCGGATACCCGGCCGCCGCCGCGACGTAGCCCAACAGCGTCGATCCGGCCGCGAGCCCGAGGGCGAACGCGCCGGTGAAGATCGCGATCATGCGGCCACGCTCGTGCGCGCGAACCGCCGTCACCGCCATCGTGTTCACGGCTGGATACAGGAGTCCGTGCGCGAGCCCGAACAGCGCGCCGAGTGGCTCGAGCGCCCGCGGGCCGGCAACGGCGAGCGCCAGCACCACGAGCGCATAGAGCGCGAGCGAGCCGCGCGCCACGCGATACGAGCCGAGCCGCGCCGGAATTCCGCCGAAGACGAGGCGCACGACGATCGCCGCGCACGCATACGCGATGAAGAAGCCGCTGACGCGCGTGCGGCCGAGCGCCAACGCGTACGCCGGCTCGAAGGTGAAGACCGCGCCGAACGTCGCCCCGCTGAGCGCGACGACGGCGCCATAGTGGCGGGCGATCGGCTGCGCGAGAAGGGCCAGCATCCCACCGCCCTGCTCCGCCCGCGTCCATGTCGGCTCGCGGACCTGCATCGCGAGCACGGTCGCGATCACGGCAGCGCCGGCCGCCACCACGAACACCACGCTCCACCCGTATGCCGCCGCGAGCGGCTCGGCGACGGCGGGCGCAACCGCATTCATCACGAGCATGCTCGCCCCGGAAAACCCGAGCGCCTGATTCAACCGCTCGCGCGGCACGACGTCGGCGACGAGCGTGCCGACCGCCGTCACGACGAGCGCGTACGAGAGCCCTTGCAGGACCCGCAGCACCGCCAGCAACGGACCGATGTCGTGCACCGCGACGAAGCCCGCTGCCGCGATCACCATGAGCAATGCCCCCGCGATCATCGCGTAGCGACGCGGGTGGCGGTCGACCACCCACCCCGCGAACGGCGTCGCGGCCACCGTCGCGAACGAGAACACGCCGACCACCATGCCAATCTCGGACGGATCCGCGCCGAGCTCCTGCGCAAGGAATTTCGGCAACAGGTAGAACGTCGAGAACGCGAAGCCCCAAGTGCTCGCGGAGGCAAGCAAGCGACCGAGATCGGCCGTGAACCACGGTGCCGCCGCGACGGCCGGCGCACGTCGGCCGCGTACCACGTGGAGGCCACGCCGCCGTGCCGGCCGGCTCGCCACGAGCTTCAAAATGCTGTTCCCGAGCATCATTCCTCTCCAGATTTGCCGCCGTGCGCCCGGAGAGGCGTGCGTCAGAAACGCAAAACCCCTCCGACCGGACACGGCGGGAGGGGCTGTGAAGCGATTCGTGCCTGACTGCCTACTGCGAACCGATTCCCCCCACCGACGCGTGAGCGCGATGCCCTAGACGGGCGCGCCAAAATTTCGAGACTCGCGTGAGGGTGGTGGTTCGCATCGAGGCGCCACCATGCACGAGCCGATTTACTGCTGCAAGGACGAAGTGCAGCGGCGTTCAGATTTCTCCGCGCAGTGCGGTCACCCACTCGCGCCGCGGACCCTTCCAGCGCGCCTTCCCGAGGTCGAGATGCCCGCGCCTATCGAACACCACACCTTCGGCCTCGAGCATCTCCTGCTGGATGCCGGCCGCGAATCCGTCGCGGTGCGTGCACCGACCGGCGGCGCCGACCACACGCTGCCACGGCACGGTTTCGACGGTGTCGCCGCGGAGCGCGCCAAGCGCCATGCCGACGGCTCGCGCGCCCCTTGGTTGTCCGAGGATCGCCGCGATCTGGCCGTAGGTCGCGACCTTGCCGCGTGGGATCCGTCGCACCACGCGATAGACCAGACGATAGAACGGCGGCACCGCGGGCGCCCGGGTCGGTCGCGCGGGACGACGCTCGCGGATCGTCAGAGCTTCGCCGGGAAATCGCCGTCGCGTCGGCATGCGTGGGCGGACTTGGTCTCAGTCGGCGCTGTCGAGATACGCCTTGCTCGACTGCCGCGTCGTCGGCGGCGAGTAGCTCGACTCCCAACAGCTGCCGTTGCTCGCCTGCAATTGAACGGTGAGCGGCAACGTCAGGGTTTGGGGGTTCCGCATCGCGAGCAGCGGGCCCCGGCCGCGCACCGCAATGCGCGCCGCGTTGGTCGTGAGACCGTCCCGCAGGTCGATGCTCTGCAACGCGCCGACGGTACGATCGGCGTTGCGATACGAGAAGCCGCGCCGCGCCGCCCGCCAGCACGCACGCTTCGTCTTCGCATTGCAGATGCCGCCAGCCGGCGCGCTCGCGCCGAGCACCAGGCTCGTCCCACCATCGTAGACGCAGAGTCGATACGACGTGTTCGCGAGCGGATCGCCGAAGGCAGCCTTCAGGACGGCGGGGCCGCGGCTCCAGCGCCACGCGACGCCGTCGTTCTTGTCGGGCGTCCGATCCTTCAACGAGAGTGCGCCGCTCTCGGAGCGCAGCGGTCGGAGACACCCGGGCAGCGGTTGCGGCGCGCAGCTGCTCCCGACTGGTGCGGGCGTCGCGGTGACCGTCGGCACGGGCGTCGCGGTGATGGTCGCCATCGGCGTCGCGGTGGGAGTCGGGCTCGCGGTGGGCGTCGCCGTGCCGGTCGCGGTGACGATCGGGGTGGGCGTCGCGGTTGGCGGCAGCGTCGCCGTCGACGTGACGGTCGCGACGCCAGTCGGGGTGACCGTCGGCGTGGCGGTCAGCGCCGGCGTGGGCGTGCGTGTGGGCGTGGCGGTGCGCGTCGGCGTCGCCGTGGGGGTCACGGTCGGCGTCAGCGTCAGCGTCGGGGTGACCGTCGGCGTGGCGGTCAGCGCCGGCGTGGGCGTGCGTGTGGGCGTGGCGGTGCGCGTCGGCGCCGCCGTGGGGGTCACGGTCGGCGTCAGCGTCGGCGTCGCCGTTTCGGTCGGTGTGGCGGTTCTGGTCGACGTCACCGTCGCGGTCGGCGTCGCGGTCGCCGTCGCGGTCGCGGTCGCCGTGACCGTGGGCGTCGCCGTGACGGTGGGCGTCGGCGTGACGGTGGGCGTCGGCGCGACGGTGGGCGTCGGCGTGCGCGTCGGCGTCGTGGACGGTCGCGCGATGGTCACGACGCGCTCGACGACGTTGTCGCCCTCGTACATCTCTGGGATGTTGTTGAACGGGTCGACGATGACGCGCAGGTGATACGTCCCGTCGGGGACGTCGGTCACGTCGAGATACTGACAGCCGAGATATGGCCCGTACTCGTCGGCGCAGCCGGCGGTGAGCCCCTGAAAGTTGCACGTGTAGACGGGCGCCCCACAGTTGGTATCGCGCAAGCAATGGCCCTGCTTGTGACCGACGACGATCGCCTGCCCGGTCGCGTCGAGGAGCTCGTAGCGTGCGTAGTTCGCATAGTGCGGGTGGTTGTGGCCGGCCGCGGGGCTGCACATGAAATCCGGGTTGCCGCAGACCGCCAGCGGATGATCGGCGCAGGGCAACGGACATTGCGGATCGCCGAGCACGAGGTCGGCGACGCCGACGTTGTGCGAGGTCACGCCGAAGCGCAGCAGATCGAGATTGGTGGTGCGCTCGGCACAGCCTTCCGCGACGTCACCGGAAAATGCGGTGGTATTGTACTCGAGCGACACGTCGGTGATCTCGCCCTGCAGGTCGGGCATCGGGACCGGCGGCGCGGCGCACACGCAGCTCCCGGTGCAGAGGCCACTTCCACAGAGCGACGCGTCGGCGCCGTCGCATTGCTCGCCACCTTCACGCGAGTCGTTGCCGCAGATCGTCGGCGTGCCGACGAAGAGACTGTACGCGCCTCGCTGTCCGCCCGTACCGTCGACGACGATATAGTAGGTGTCGCCGGCGGTGACCGTCAGCATGACGTTGGAACCATTGGACGAGCTCGGCGCGCCGGTGGAGCAGCCAGGCGTGTCGTCGTTGCACGCGAGCACAATCCCCGGACACGCGCCCTCGAACACGTAGACCCGCGTGTCGAACCTGGTGCCGTCGCCGCACGTGCTGACGACGACCTGGCCCGAGACGGCCGGCGTCCAGCGGTAGACGCGCTCGGGAGCGCCACCGTCGGAGCCACATGGGCCGCTCAGCGTGCTCGATCCGCTGGTCGTGCCGGTGAACGTCCCGCCGGCGCTCGGAATCACGGCGGCGGCGTCACAGGGCGAGCAGCCCACGTTCGGGGCGCCACCGACGCACTTCCCGCCGTTGCAGACGTCGCCCGTCGTGCACGGGTTGCCGTCGGTGCATTGCGCGCTGTTGTCCATGTGGCGACAGCCGAGCGCGGCGTCGCAGAGGTCGTCGGTGCAGGCATCGAGGTCGTCGCACACGAGCGGCAGACTGGCGACGCACGCGCCGCCGAGACAGCTCTCGTCGCCGTTGCAGAGGTCGCTGTCGGGGCAAGGGGTTCCGTCCGCCGCGCTCATGCAGGCGTCGCCGGCCATCGCGACCGCGGGCGTACCGAGGCCCAGCAGCTCGTGCGTAACGGCTCGCCAATTCCCCGCGCCGAACGACGGTACGAGCAACGCGAGCAACATCATCAGTGCGGACGCAAACACGGGGTCGCAAGACCTGCCACGACACCGCCACCGCGTCGCCCCAAGCCTTTCACGAAGCAGTATGCGTGAGCCAGTGACGTCGGCCAAGTCGATAAAAGACAATTGTCTCATGCGCACGCGTCACGCCCGTGTCGACTGTCACACGGCGCGCTCACGGCACGAGATTCAAAAGATCCTCGAGCGCCACCTCGGTCGGAATCGGAAAGCCCGCAGGACACACCTGAGGAAATGGCGCGGGTGGGGTCGGCAGTGCCGGAACGGTCGGGTCGGGGTGGGCGAGGTCGAGAGCGAAAGCAAGATTGCCGACGTCGCTCGAGGCGTCCCGCGCGGTCAGAGGCTTCAGATTCCAGCGCCACTCGATGAGCTTCAGAATCGACGTATTGTCGAAGACGGTCGAGACGACCCGTGGATTCGCTCGGCTGCCCCGGGTAAACGGCGACGCGACGACGACCGGAATCCGGAGTCCGAGAAGTGCTTTGCCGTTCACCACATCCGGATCGACGCCATTCGGCGCCGTGGCACGCGGCGGCGCGACATGGTCGAAGAATCCACCCCATTCATCGTACGTGATGATGAAGACGGTGGTGCCCCAATCCGGCCCCGACGCGACGGCCTGAAACGCGTCGGCGAGAAAGGCATCTCCGGTCCGAATGTCGGAATGCGGATGATCGTCACCCGAAACGCCCTCGGCTTCGCCGGCGAAGCGAGGGTCGACGAATGACACGCTCGGCAAGTTCCCCGTTGCGGCGTCGACGAAGAACTGCTCGACCGGGGTCGAGATCGGCAGGTACTTCGTGCCCCACAACAGGAGAAACGGAACGTCGGAAAAATAGTATTGGGCGCTGACCCCGCGCTCGCCAAGGCGGTCCCAGATCGTCGGCAGAGTCGAGAGGGCGAGCGTGTTGTCCAATCGGTCGGTCTGCGCCGCGTGCATGAAGATGCGGTTCGGATACGTCTCGGAGAGGATTGGAGAGAAGAAGCGGTCGAACGTCGTGTACTCGAGCGCCAGTGAATTGAAGAACGGGCGCGCTGTCTCACCGTAGTACCCGATCGCGTATTCGTCGTTCATCCCGGCCAGGAGAAAGCCCGTGGGTTGTCCGTCTTGCAGGTCGGTGCGACCGCCTTCCCACGAATGGTCCGGGTCGGGGTGCGCGCATCCCTGGTAGTCGGGAGCCAGGTCGTAGGTGGGGTGCATGACGTTGAATTCGTCGGGGTAAGCGAGCCCCGCCTGCATCCCGTCCGCCGTCGGATGCCAGCCCAAGAAGTGATCGAAGCTGCGGTTCTCCATCGTCACCACGACGATATGGTCGACACCCGACGTGTCGCGCGGCGGGAGCGAGTGCTTGTCTTTGCCTTTGGCGCTCGCCATAGCGGGAAGCAGTACCGCGACGAACACCCAGACAAACGCGATCGGTTGGAGTCGAGCTGCGAGCCGGCGCATGGTCATGAAGCCTCCTTGTTCGAACGTTCGGCGCGCACGAGACGAACCGCACTCGCACGCGCATCGATCATCGGTAGCGCCAAGGCGGCTGAACCCCGTCGGCGTTGGCACTGGCGCTCGATCGCGGCGACAAAACTCGGCGGTGACGCAGGGTAGGCCACGCATTCTCGGACCCCACGCCAGTGGGCACATCGTACGTGCATCGGTTCGCGCGCGATCAATACGAGCGGGACGCGCTTCAGTACCGAGTCGGCACGCAGGCAATCGACGAGCCCCCACACGGCGTCCCCCGGCTGGCGCGGATCCACCAGCACGACACAGGGACGAAAACCGTCACGCAATCGCTGCAGCGTGTCGTCGGGCGCGCGCGTATCGACCACGCGACAACCGTGGAGTCGGAGGACCAACGCCAAACACTCCCGGACCTCGTCGTCGGGATCGACGAGGAGGACTTCATGGAAGGGATGCGGTGTCATCGATCGCAACCAGCCACGCGCTGAACCTCCGGGATTTCGTCAGTGAGGCAACTCGGTCGAGCGCGACGCAGGCACCTGCGTCGGTGAGTCCGGAATCCCCAGGAGCACGCCACGTGCCAGCTCGGTCACGAGCATCGATCGGTGCGGGAGCTCGACGCGTGGGTAGTGCTTACAGATGCAATGTAGAAACGCCGCCTGCACGAACGAGCCCACGCATCACACGCGACGCGCGCGTCGCCAGGCGACCTCCTCAATTCGGACATAGAACTCCCTACGGAGGCGCATCTCGGCTCCGCATCCCGAAGGCGCCGGCCATCGGCCTTCATTGATACGGACTCACGAAGTGTCTTCCGCGAGAAAAATGTCGCGCGGCCCCAGGCGGTGACGCGACTTCGGCACGTCTCGTGCTCTCGGCACCGTTATGACGATCGAGACGCGCTGCTTCCGCTGTGATGGGAGTCATTGTCGATGTACGGGATGCGGGACGATGTATGCGCGAACGGTCGCCCGCTGCGGTGTTCTTTCGTGTCTCGGCGCCGCGCTCGTGTGCCGTTGCGGAGCAATTGCGCAGTGGGAACCAGCGACGCACGTTCTAGAGACGTGCGCGCTCGAGACGCACGCGCAGCCGGTTGAAGGCGGCCTCCCGACGACGGGAGCCATCACGGCACCAGCACCGGCGTTTGCTCGATTCGCGTAGGAGCTGCTAAGCGCGTCCGCTCCGTGCAGCGGCGGCCGACTCGACATTTGCCGCGTGTGAGCGTGGTCCTGCTCACCGCGCTCGCCGCGGGCTGCAGCTTCGGCGGCTCGACACGCGCACACGCCACCACGACCGCCGCGCTAGCGAGCGGCCATCAGCCCTGCCCGACCGAGGATGCGAGCATGGTCGTGCGGCTCGTGAACGACGTGCGCAAACGAAGCGGCCGCCGCCTGCTCGGTACCGACACCTACCTCGCGCGCTTTGCGGGGAGGCGCTCCGCCGCGATGGCCGCGGAAAGTCGGCTCTCGCACCGCGGCTGGGATGCGGCGCTCCGGAAGGCGGGCCTCGCCGACGACGCGCTCGGAGAAAACGTCGCCTACAACTACGCCACCCCCGAGGCGGTCATGCGGGGGTGGATGCAGAGCCCCGGTCATCGCGCCAACATTCTGC
>JBDSJB010000405.1:0-5535 GCA_039917665.1 Binatia bacterium | reverse complement strand
ACGTGCCGATGGTCGTGCTCGGGACCTTCATCCTCTGTTTCGGCTGGTTCGGCTTCAATCCCGGCTCGACGCTCGCCGGGACCGACCTCCGCATCAGCTACGTCGTCGTGAACACGATGCTCGCGGGCGTGGTCGGCTCGATCGCCACCATGGTCACCTTGATGGCGAAGGGCCTGAAGCCCGACCCGACCATGCTCTGCAACGGCATGCTCGCTGGTTTGGTTGCCATCACTGCCCCCTGCGCCTTCGTCGATCCGTGGGCGGCGGCGGTGATCGGCGCCGTCGCGGGCTACCTGGTCGTCATCAGCGTCTTCTTCTGGGAAAGGATGGGCATCGACGATCCGGTCGGCGCCATCTCGGTCCACGGCGTGAACGGCGTCTGGGGTGTCCTCTCGGTCGGGATCTTCGCGACCGGGCAGTACGGCGCGGGCTGGAACGGTGTGGTCCGTGACAGCATGATCCAGGCCTACGGCTCGGACGGCGTGCGTGGTCTCCTGTACGGCGACTTCTCGCAGTTCCTCATGCAGGCCATCGACGCGGGGACGGTCATCGTTTTCGGGTTCGTCATGGCCTACGCCTGGTTCAAGTTCAGCGACATGATCACCCCGATCCGAGTCTCCGAAGACGTCGAGATCGAGGGGCTCGACGGTCCCGAAATGGGCACGCTCGGCTATCCCGACTTCGCCCTCCATCCGGACCGGCACTAAAAGCGTCGCCTGCCCGGCTCCAGAGGCCGCCTCCGATCCCGTGTCGGAGGCGGCCTTTCTTGCGTCCGGAGCGCGCCACGACCACCTCGAGCCAGGGTGGACATGTTTCTCCACCCTGGGGTTGGCACATCAAGCGAGATTCAGCCGGCATAGCGGTTGCTGATCGCTGCCTCGAAGCAGCATTCACGAAACCAGCCGGCTGGTCGCCGAGAAGGAGCTTTTGATGAACCACGGGATGCGCAGACTCATGTACGCGTTCGCGGGCGGCGTGCTCGCCTTCGCGACCTCCGCCGGAGCGGAGGAAGCCGCCGAGGCCGCGGCCGCCGCGGCACCCACGTTCGATACCGGCGATACGGCCTGGATGCTCACCAGCACGGCGCTCGTGCTGATGATGACCCTCCCCGGCCTCTTCCTGTTCTACGGGGGCTTGGTGCGGTCGAAGAACGTCCTCTCGACCGTGATGCATAGCTTCTTCTGCGCCGCGCTGATCAGCGTGACCTGGGTCCTGTTCGGCTACTCGCTCGCGTTCGGACCGGACATCGGCGGCTTGATCGGCGGCCTCGACTACGTCGGGTTGAACGGCATCCTCGGCACCGCGAGCTCGCTCGCGCCGACGATCCCGCACATTCTCTTCGTCGTCTATCAGGCGACCTTCGCGATCATCACCCCGGCGCTCATCTCCGGCACCTTCGCCGAGCGCATCAGCTTCCCGGCGTTCGCGCTCTACATGCTGCTCTGGTCGACGTTCATCTACAGCCCGATCGCGCACTGGGTATGGGGCGGCGGTTGGATCGGCACGCAGATCGGCGCGCTCGACTTCGCGGGCGGCACGGTCGTCCACATCTCGAGCGGCGTCTCGGCGCTCGTGACTGCGCTCTATCTCGGCAAGCGCATGGGGTACCCGACGCAGCCGATGCCTCCGCACAATCTGGTCTACTCGGCGATCGGCGCCTCTCTCCTGTGGGTCGGCTGGTTCGGTTTCAACGCCGGCAGCGCGGTGTCCTCGGGTGAGCTCGCCGCAACTGCGTTCCTCAATACGAACACCGCGGCTGCTGCGGCCACACTCGGCTGGATGGCGGCGGAATGGCTGCGCTCCGGTAAACCGACGCTTCTCGGCGCGGCTTCGGGTGCCGTCGCGGGTCTCGTCTGCATCACGCCCGGCGCGGGCTTCGTGACCCCGATGGCGTCGATCATCATCGGCCTCGCCGGCGGCGTCGTCTGTTACTTCGCGGTCAGCATGAAGCCGAAGTTCGGTTACGACGATGCGCTCGACGTCGTCGGCGTGCACATGGTCGGCGGAACGCTCGGCGCCCTCCTGACCGGCGTCTTCGCGACCAAGGCCGTGAACTCCGCCGTGCCGGCGCTCAGCCTCGGCCTCGACGGCGGGCTGATCTACGGGTACCCGGGCATGATGGTGAAGCAACTCATCGCGGTCGCCGCGACGTACATTTTCTGCGGCGTCGGCAACCTCATCATCCTCGTCATCGTGAACGCGATCACGCCGCTGCGTCCGATGGCGGACGACGAGGCACTCGGTCTCGATCTGTCGCAGCACAGCGAGCAGGCCTACACGAGCTGAGCTCGCGGCCCCGCAGCATCGACGCGCACGACCGGTTCGGCCCACGTGGCCGGACCGGTTGCGTGCGTGTCGGCGATCGACTAGCAGCGAGCCGTGAGATCGCACGCCGTCCTCGATCTCGAATCGAACATCGCGAGAGGTCGGATCGTTCTCTCGGTGGTGACGTTGCTGTCGGTTTTCATCGATCCGACGACGCCCCATCTCGCGGCCTGGGTCCACGTCACCTCCGGCCCGTACGCCATCGACGCGCACCTCTTTCAAGCCCTATGCGTCCACCTCGCCTTCGCCATCGGAATCCAGATCGCGTGCCGCCGCGGTGCCGATCTCGCGTTCGTGGCGGTGCTGTCGAACGTCTTCGACGTCGTCTTTGCGATCGTCGTGACGCTCTTCACCGAAGGTCCGACGACGCCCTCGTTCGTCTTCTTCGCGTTCGTGATCGTCGCCGTCGGTTGCCGGAGCGACTTCCGCTCGACGGCCATCACCACGGCCCTCTGCACCGGGCTCTACCTCGTACTGATCGCGTTGCTGACGCCCGGAGACTGGCACCTCTACGTGATGCGGCCCGCGTACCTCGGCATCACGGGCTATCTCATCGGATTTCTCGGCCAGCAGCGCGTGCTCTTCGAGGAGCACATCCGCGAGCTCGAGACGGCCGCGGAGCGCCAGAACATCGCGCGCTTCCTCCACGACGGCTACGCGCAGGGTCTTGCGGGCATCAACCTGCGCCTCGAGACGTGTCGGACGCTGCTGCAGAACGATCGGGCCGCGGCCGCGCTGGAGGAAGTGACGGAGTTGCAGAGCGGCGTCGCGCGCGAGTTCGACGAGGTGCGCACCTACATCCGTTCGCTCGCCGAGGTGTCGGAAGCACCGGCGCGCGAGGTGTCGCCGATTGCCGATCCTCGTTGCCACATCCGCGTCGTCGTCACCGCTCGCGGCTCGTTGCTGGAGCAGGCACTGCAGATCGTGCTCGAAGCGTTACGCAACACGCGGAAGCATGCCCAGGCGCGCGCGGCGACGTTCGAAGTCGCGGAGGATGCCGGGCGTCTACGCATCATCATTCGCGACGACGGCGTCGGCTTCGAGCAGGCGGCCACGCCGCCGTGGTCGATCGCGTCGCGCGTGGCGGAGTGCGGTGGTCATCTCGCAATCGCCGGGGCCGGTCGACCGGGCGCTCACCTCGAAATCGAGCTGCCGCTCGCGGCGGATCCTGATCATGTCAGTCCGCATCGTTCTCGCTGACGATCACGCGTTGTTCCGGCAGGGGCTGCGTTCGCTCCTCCGGCAGCAACCGGATCTCGACGTGGTGGCCGAGGTCGATCGCGCGAGTGAGCTGCTGAACACGCTCGCGGCGACGCCGTGCGATCTCTTGCTGCTCGACCTCCAGATGGAGCGCTGGATGGTGAGCGACATCGAGAACCTCGCGGGCGTCACGCGCGTGATCGTCCTCACCGCGAGCGAGAAGATCGAAGACGGCCTCGCCGCCCTCCGTCTCGGCGCGCGCGCCATCGTGCAAAAACGTTTCGCCGTCGAGACGCTGATGGAAGCGATTCACGCGGTGCAGGAGGGGTTGGTGTGGATGCCCGCCACCCTCCAAGCCGAGCTAGCGTCCCAACTCCGCAGCGCTCCCGCGGTGAAACTGACCGCCCGCGAAAGCGAGATCGTCCGCTGCGTCGCCCTCGGCATGCGCAACGCCGAAATTGCCACCCGCTGCCAAATCAGCGAAGCCACGGTCAAAACCCACATCAACAACATCTTCCAAAAACTGGAATTCCGCGACCGCGTAGAACTCACCCGCTACGCTTTCCGCACCGGCCTCCTCAGCCCACGGGAATGACGACTGTCTTCGCCGTAAGAGCGCACGATCTCACTTAGTGCCAAGGCGAGATTCGATTCTCGCGGCAGCGGGCGATTGGTGGCAGCCGGCGGGCGGGTCGGGGATGGCTCCTACGGTCGCGCGGTCGCTGACACCCGGCGCTTACAACCTGCCGCTGCCTCTATGGCCGGCGCACACGCGAGCTGGCGCTCCCCGGAGCCATCCCGACCCGCCCGCCGGCTGCATCATCACTGAAGCTCGATGGAGCCGTCGGTTCGGCGGGTCGAGTCTGCGCGTTCGATCGTCCTCGTTGTGATGCCTCGCCGGTGGGTGGGTCAGGGAGTGCTCCGGGGAGCCGCAGCTCGCGTGTGCGCAGGCCATGGTGGCAGCGGCAGGTTGTACGCGCTGGGTGGCAGCAACCGGCGACCGTAGGAGCACTCCCTGACCCACCCCGCCGGCGACACCGCAGACCGCGGCATCACGAACAGACTGAACACTACCTGCCGCGCTACCGGGGATCGATGCGGTACACCGTCCCCGAGAGCGCGCAGACGTAGAGCTCGCCGTTCAGATCCTCGCCGAACGACACGATCCCTCCCAGCGTCGCGCTCGACGCGAGTACGTCCGTGAGCTCGAGCTCGCTCACCGCGGCGCTGCCGTTCCAGACGAACGAGCGAATGCGATTCGAGCAGAGGTCGCCGTAGAGGTAGCGGCCGACGAGCCCGGGGATCGCGTTGCCGCGGTAGACGTAGCCGCCGATCACCGAGCAGTCGTCGACGTCCCCGCCGTTCTGGTGCGCGTAGGCGACAGCGGGGAGCGTGATGCCGGTCGTGTCGCAGCCGGTCGACGGCGAGAAACACTCGAAGCCTTCGGTCACGTTCCAGCCGTAGTTGCGATTGCCCTGGCCGCGCGGCTCGACGTCGATCTCCTCGAACTCGCCCTGTCCCACGTCGCCGATGTAGAGATCGCCGGCGACGCGGTCGAAGCTGAAACGGAACGGGTTCCGCAGACCGAAGTCCCACACGTCGGGATCGGCGTTCGGGAGATTCCCGGGCGGGGGCGTGTCGCCGTCGACGTTCAACCGCAAGATCTTTCCGAGCTTCGATTGCGGGTCCTGGCCGTTGCCGTCCGGATCGCCGCCACCGCCGCCGTCCCCGAGCGCCGCGTACAGGAAGCCGTCTGGTCCGAACGCGAGCATGCCGCCGTTGTGATTCGAGAACGGCTGCTCGATCGTGCGGAGGGTGCGGAGCGCGTTCGGATCGGCGACCGTGTGGTCGGCGGCGTTCCGTTGGTACTCGGCGATGACGGTGTCGCCGCCCGCGTCGGTGTAGTCGACGTAGAAGCGGCCGTTGGTCGCGTAGCCGGGATGAAACGCGAGGCCGAGCAAGCCTTGCTCGCCGCCCTTGCTGGTGAGCCCGGTGATGTCGAGAAACGCG
>JBDSJB010000404.1:0-2660 GCA_039917665.1 Binatia bacterium | reverse complement strand
TCTGGCTCGAGCTGCCCGAGCCGTGGCGCGGCGAATCGTTCGCGCGCGCCGCCTTGCACCGCGGGGTCGCCTTGGCCCCCGCCGAGCTCTTCGCGGTCGGACGTGCGGCCGTGCCGCCGGCGGTGCGTCTCGGCCTCGGGGCGGCCCGCGATCGCGCCACGCTCGAACGCGCGCTCGTGATCGTCCGCGAGACCCTCGCGGATACGTCGCGCGCGTCGCCGTCGCTCGTGTAATCGGATCATCGCCGCAGGCTCGCGCAGCGCTGAAATCGGGCACCGGGCGGGAAAGGTGAGCCACCTTGGCGCACCCTTGGCAACAATCGCTCCCACGCGCGGGCAATACACGAAAGTTTACGTGACAGACGCGTCGTCTGCGTGATCTATCGTCGCGGGTGAGTGCGACTCGCCCGCTCGCGATCGCAGCGCGATCGCAGGCCGACATCGATCAGGCGGTACGGACAGTGATCGCCGAGCGCCTGCCGCTGTTCGCGGCCGGCTTTCTCATACCGATGGTGGTGTGGGCACTGACGATCATCGCCGTGCACGCGGACGAGACCGCGATCACCGTCGCGACCCTCGTATTCCATGCGGTGGCCCTCGGCGTCGCCTTGGCAATGAGCCGCCGTGATGCGACGCACGCGAACGTCGAACGCATCGTCGGCGGCACGACGCTCGTCCTGGCGATCACGTCGATCGCCCTCTTCGTCCGTGCCGGCAGCACGGGCGAGGTCCTTGGCTTCGTGCTCTTCACCCTCTGCGCCATGGCCGCGTTGTTGTTTCCGTGGGGCTGGGCCCGCGAGCTCCTGCTCACTGCCAGCGTCCTCGCCGTCTACGCGTGCGCGTTTCCGTCGCTGCGTTTCGCGCTCGGACCGGTCGAGCTGACACCGGTCGTGGCGATCGCCGCCGCGCTCTGCGTCGCAATCGCCGAAGGCAACACGCGAAGCTTCCGGGCGGGGCTCGTGCGCCGCTGGGGCGAGGAAGCGGCGCTCCGCGAGCTCGCGGCGTCGCGCGACACCTATCGTGACATCACCGAGAACGCGCGCGACTTCATCTGGGCGTCGGACCTCGACGGACGGCTCACCTACATCAACGAAGGCGGCGCGCGCATCCTCGGCTGCACGCCGTCAGAGCTGATCGGCCGCAACATCGACCAATTCATCACCGACCATCCGACCAACGCCACGCCGACGGCGATGCGCAGCCTTCTGGGGGCCGGCGGCGCATTGCCACCGACGGTGCTCGAGTGGCGCGCCGTTTCGGGTCCCATTTGGCTCGAGGTGCTCGCCTATGCGGTGCGCGACCCCGCCGGAACCGTGATCGGATTCCGCGGCATCTCGCGCGACGTGACCGGTCGCACGCTCGCCGCGGACGCGCTCCGCGAGAGCGAAGCCCGCTACCGCGGGCTCGTCGAGTCGCAAGAAGCCCTCATCTATCGCGCCGACCAGCAGGGCAACCTGACTTTCCTGAACGAGGCGTGCCGGCGCAAGTACGGCGTCGAGGACGTGCCCCTGGCGCAGCTGAATTTTCTCGGCTTCGTCCATCCCGACGACGCGACGCTGGCGCAGGCGGCGCTGACGACCGTGCTCGGCGGCCGCCGCTATCAACGCACGAGCCGGGGTCGTACCCCCGACGGCTGGCGCTGGATCGAATGGGAGGTGTGCGCCATTCCAGACGCGGCCGGGACGGTCACGGAGATTCAGGGCGTGGGACGCGACGTGACGGAGCAGCACGCCGCCGACGACGCGCTCCAGCACACCCTCGCGGCGCTCCGCGAGCGCGAGGAGCAGCTCCGGCTCATGGGCCTGAGGCAAGCCGCCGTGCGCGAGGATGAACGCAAGCGTCTCGGTCTCGACCTCCACGATGGCGTCTGCCAGGAGCTCGTCGGCATCAGCATCCTGATCGAGTCGGCGCGCCAGCGCGGCGTCTCCGCCATGTCCGATGCGACGCTCACGCGCGCGCAGACCTATCTCCGGACCGTCGGTGAGCATCTCCGGCTGCTCGCATGCGGTCTGCGCCCCTTGCAACTCGCGGACCTCGGACTCGGCGAATGTCTGCGGACGCTCGCGGCGGCGACGACCGTGAACGGGCGGATGATCGTTGTGACCGTGCCCGACGACATTCCCCGCCTCGGCGAGGACACCGAGGTCGCCGTGTATCGCGTCGCGCAGGAGGCGCTCGCGAATGCCGTCCGCCACGCGGCGGCGGAGCACGTGTCCCTCACCCTCGGTACGAGCGGCGGTGCGCTCGTGCTCGAGGTCCGTGACGACGGCTGCGGGTTCGAGCGCGCCGAGCTCCCCACCGCGGCCCTCGGCGTGGTCGCGATGGAAGAGCGCGCCACCGCGCTCGGCGGTACGCTCCGCGTCCAGTCGGCTCCCGGAACGGGCACGACGGTCCGGCTGCACTGCCCGCTCGGGAAGGCGAGCAACCAGGGCGCACGCGCGTCGGCGTGAGACTCGCGCCTGGCGACTACGAGCGGCCGAACAGCTTCGGGGTCGGCATCTTGGCGCGGATCTCCGCCAGGATCTCGGGCGTGATGCGCGTGATGCCCTTGTCGCGACAATAGGTCTCGACCCGCCGGCTGACCATGCCGCGGACGAACGCCGGAATCTCCTTCATCCGCGCGCGCGCCGCCGCATCCCATTCCACGGAGCCGTCGACGAT
>JBDSJB010000403.1:0-2841 GCA_039917665.1 Binatia bacterium | reverse complement strand
ACGTCCCGCCAAGCCGACCGTTGGTGAGCCGATAGGCCCACGTGTTCATCCGGCTCATGATTTTGACGAGGGGCTTCATTATCGCGACTTGGATCGGGGACATGGGTCGTGCGCTCATGCCGGGTCGAGGAGCAGTGGGCGAGCGTCGCGGTCGATGCGAGGCGCGGCATAACGTTTTCCGCAATGGGAGAACCCAGATTGGCTCGACCCTCGTCGCACTTGCCCTGGTCGCCCTGCCCCTTCCCGCCCTCGCCACCGGCGACCCGATACACATCACGTGGCGGGCCGAGCTCGGCGACCTGCAGCTGAGAGCCCCGTACCCACCGGGTCGCTCTGCACCCAGAACACGATCCTGGTGCCCGTGACCCCGAGTGCGGTGAGGCCATGAAGAAACTGAAGCTGCGGTTGCCAGCGCCCTTTCCCGGGGCCACTGCGCAGTTCACCTGCCAAGGCTCGGTCTACGGAGCACCGAGCTTCTGCATGGTCTTCTCGTTGCGGAAGTGCGTCGCGGACTGAGACGAGCAGCGGCCGTCAGTCGCGCAGCCACTCGTGCAGCGCCGCGTACACGTGGGAGCTCGACAAAAGACCGAGGTGGCTCGTCGCGTGGACGACCTTGGTGTCGGTGAACTGCAGCGTGAACACGGCGTTCCGATGGCGGCCGAGCGCGCTCGCCACCGGGACGAGGTTGTCGCCCTTGAGCTTGGTCACGGCAGTCCCGACGGCGCTGTTACTGCCTGCAATGGCGTAGCAGCGGACGCCGTCCGGCAGCGGCGTCGGCATCCGCGGGTCGGGACCGTGCGCGAAGCGGTCGCGATCCTGCCAGTCCTCGTCGACCACGTTGCCGTGTCGCATGTCGGTGACGCCCGCGCTTCGCACGCGGCCGAGGGTCTGAAGTGGTGCGCTCCAGGGCGTCTTTCCGAGCAGGCTCTGGAAGATGTTCCCGCCGCGCTCGAGCGGCGCGCCTTGATGGGGCGTGCCGAGCGTGACGAGCGCGCGCAGCTTGCTCCGCCACGCCAATCCACTCGTCTCGGCCGTGCGGATCGCGCTTCGCGCGATGAGCCCGCCCATCGAGTGCGCGACCACGACGACGTCGCGAAAGGGCGCACTCTCGATCTCCAGCAACGTCGCCACGTCCTTCCCGTTGTCCGAGACGTGGCGGCCGGTGTTGCAATGCAGATACGCAGGCGTGAAGCCGAGATCGCGCGCCAGGGCGCGGCCGTGGTCGTGACCGCCGCGCGACCACTGCAGATCGTTCATGCAGCTGCCGTGCACGAGCAGGAGGAGCGTCCCGCCGTCGTGGAGACCGTCGAGCGGCGGCCGGATGGCCATGGGAATCGCCAAGGAATTCCCCGTCGCTTCGAGATGATCACCGAACACGCCGTTCAGCGCCGCGAGCACCGCCTCACGCTCGGGTCCGGCCACACCCTCTCCGAGAAGGGGCGCCAGCGCGGCGACGGCCGCATCGACGCCGACGCCGACCACACCGGTCACGCCACGCACCGTCGCATAGACGAGGTCCGTCACGACGGGGAACGCGCCGAACGCGCCGTGGATCTCCTCGACGACCGTCGTCACGCTCTTCGTCGCCTCGACGATGGCAGCGACGGCCCCACGCAGATCGCCCCCGTTGCCCCGCGCCTGCCGCCGCTTCTGCTCGCGCAGGTAGAAAAGATACAGGCCCTCGACCTTCGTTCGCGCCCACGGCGTCCGGCGCAGGAACTTCAGCGCCGAGGGGACACTCGCATCGTGCTCGAAGCATTTGACCGGAATGCGCGTCGCGAGCTCGGGAAAGCCGTATGCGTCCACCAGCTGAGTGAGGATGTGCTCGAGGGTGACGCCGTGCAGAGGATCCGCCATGGGTCGCGCAGCATAGGCCCTCCGCGCCCGCGGCGCGATCACTCGCTCGCGACGGCGCCGTGGCGCACCGGGTCCAACAGGCCTAGCGGGCGTCGCCTTTGAGGATCGTGAGGTTGTGGCGGATGCGATCCTTCTCGGCCTCCGTCAACGAGGCCTCGTTCTGCAGCCGGCCGTAGATCATGAGGCTTTCTTTGGTACGGCCTTTGCCCGCCAGATACGCGGCCTTGTGCTCGGCCACGTTGAAGCGAGAGTGCTGGCGCTCGTAGTTGATGCCGCGATCGTACCAGGCGAGAGCGTCGTCGGTGTTCCCAAGCTTCTCGGATACCTCCGCGGCGTTCAGGCACGCGTTGGCCTTGTCGAGGTCAGAGATGCCGCTCGCCAGCAGCTTGGTGCAGAGCGCCAACGCCTCCGCGTGCCGCTCCTTCTCGATGCAATAACTCGTCTTGTGCAACGCGACGAAGTACCGATCGATTCCGCGTTCCAGCGCGATGCCGCGGTCGTACCATCCGAGCGCCCGATCCACCTGCCCCATCTTGTCGTGCACGATGGCGGCATTCACGCACGCCATCGACTTGCCGAAATCGTCGAGGTCGGTGTCGAGCAAGGCGGCAAGGATCGCGAGCGCCTCCACGAAGCGGCCGGCGTCGACGTGCTCGGAAGCGAGATGGAACGACGGGTCGTGCTTGCCGGAGGTCATCGATCGGTGCTCCTCATGGTTTCTCGCACGACGCGCTCACGCCGTCGCATCGTCGACGGCGCGCGGCAGCGCCGGACACTCGAAGCGAACGACGGTGCCCTGCCCCGGCGCCGACTCGATCGTCAGGTGCCCGCCCAACGAGAGCGCCCGTTCCTCCATGCTGACGAGCCCGAACGAGCTCGTGCACGGACGACCGGCGGGATCGAACCCGACGCCGTCGTCACGCACGTCGACCCGCACGCTGGCTCCGACGTCGATCGTCACGACGATCTCCGTGGACGCGCCGT
>JBDSJB010000402.1:0-8744 GCA_039917665.1 Binatia bacterium | reverse complement strand
TCACCATCGCCAGCGCGGCCTTGCGCTCGGCCGTCCCGTGGCGGCGGTCAGCTCCGCGGCCACCACCAGCCTGTGCCGATTCTCCGGCTCTCCGTCGTTAGCGGTCCGTGTAGCGCATCGGCGCATCGGCGAAGGCCGCCACGCACTGAAGGGAGCAGAAGTAGAACTCACGCTCTCCGAACCGGAGCTGTCCCGCGGCCGCATCCGGTGCGACACGCATACGGCAGACAGGGTCGATGACCGCTGCATCCTCGTTCGGCGCGCACGCCAATTCAAAGAGCTCGACGGGCTCGCGGAGGTTGCGAAGCGTGACCTTCCCGAGCGAGCGAACCGTGATACCGAGCTTCTTTCCAACCTCGGCGACCGCGCGTGTGCCGAGGATCTGGCCACCGACCGCCTGCGCCGTGACACGCGCCGCCAGATTCACTGCCGCTCCGAAGACATCGTCGCCGCGCTCCGTGGCCTCGCCGTGGTGGACCCCGGCACGGAGCGCAAGGAATGCGGGTTCTTCTTTGGTACGGGTCCAAAGTCTCGTCAGAGAGACAAGAGCTGCTTCGGGGCGCGGGAAGGTGACGAGCACAGCGTCACCGATGCTCTTGACGAGCCGGCTGTTGTCGTCGAGCGTCCCTCGCACGAGCTCGCCGAAGCGAAGGACGAGGTCGGCCGCGCTCTCGTCTCCGTGCGCCTCCGTGAGCGCCGTGAATCCCGCGAGGTCGATGAACGAAAAGGTCGCTTCCATGTCGTCAGGTCGCCTTCACGCGAGTCGCGTGTGCGCACACATTCACTCCACAGCTTCGGGGGACAATGCAACCGCCATGGTGGTCGATCGCGGCTCCTTGCGCTCGCTCAGTGGTGGTGCGGTGCAGGCACGGCATGTCCCGACTCGTTGTCCTCCGGGAAGGGCAGCGTCATCGTCAGCGGTTCCGTTCCGACGTTGACCGTGACCGTGATGTCGTCGTCGCCATGCTGATAGGTTGTTTCTGCAGCGCGAAAGAAGCTGTGACCGGCATCTGCTACCAGCGCGGAATGACGCTCGACCTTTGTTTTGGTTTTGACGACGGCGGTGCCCTGGAGGTCGCCGACCGCCACGGGCTTCATGAAATCGTCCAGCACGTAGATGCGGATTTCCTTCGACGTGGGATCGGTGACGAGCTCGAGGTGGTGGTCGCCCGACATGCCGATGACGCCCCCATGCGGCGCGCCGCCGTGCTGATGTTCGCCTGTCAGCTCTTCGACCTCGATCAGCCGAAGCCCATCGCGCTCTCGCACCGTGCCCGTCACGCGAACCCGCTTGCCGACTTGCGCGAGCCACTGCTCCTTCTCCGCGGGCGTCGAGCTCGGCAACGTGGCCAGATAGAGCTGCCCGGTCGCCTCGTCGCGAAGGAAGGGCGGCTTGCCATCTTTGATGCAACGGATAGCGCAGTCCCGATGTTCCGGCCCGAGGCCGGCGGCTCCCTTCTTGAGATAGCAGGTGGCGTCGACGATCTCCCCGGTCACCGTCGTGGTTCCATCAGCCGCCGCGGCGGCGCTCATGGATGAGCTTCCCTCCGCCATGTGCCCGGCATCTTCCGGCGCCATCGCGTGGGCCCCGCGACCCATCGGCCCGTTGTGCTGTGCATGCGGACCAGCACCGGCCTCGAGCGTGCCCGCCGGATAGAGCCCCGCGATCCCCGTCAACACCGACTGGAGCTGCTTGAAGCTCGCCTCGGTCGCGGCTTGATCCTTCGCATCCCCCGCCGCATCGAGGCGACCGGCCAACGTCACTACGAACGCGACGTTGCTCTTGAGCTTGCTCTGCGATGCCGGCGACAATGTGCTCGACTGCGCCGGCATGGTGGCGACGAGGTCGCGGACGGCGAACGCCGCCTCGTGCACCTTGTCGAGTTGCTTTGCCGTGATGAGATCTGCCAGGGCGGTCTCGCGCGTGCGCACCTGCGTCCAGATCTTACTGAGGCTGGTGTCGGCATTCGCGGCCGGGGCCACATGCGGCATTTCTTTGGGCATGTCCTCGCCTTCATGGGCGCGGCCTACGCCGGGACTCGCGACGAGACTGATCGCGAGGGCCAGCCAGACCGTCCTTCTTCGGAATCGATAGGTCATACATTCCTCCAAGCAGAGCGCTCCGCGCTCATGGGTTGTGGTCGATCGCTGGTGCGGTATGGCGCAGGCGCCAGCGCTCGAGCTGTTGGTAGACGGTCGGCACGACCGCCAGGTTGAGAAAGGTCGAGGTGAAGAGCCCGCCGAGGACGACGACGGCGAGCGGCCGCTGCAGCTCCTTCCCGGTCGGATCCCCCCAGAGGAGTGGCAGCAGGCCAAGCGCGGCCGTCGTGGCCGTCATCAAGACCGGGGTGAGACGATCCATCGATCCCTCAACCACGACGCGTTCGAGCGGCAGCCCTTCGGCGGTGAGCTGGTTGTAGTGGCTCACCAGGATGATGCCGTTTCGGGTCGCGATCCCGAAGAGGGTAACGAAACCGATCAGGGACGCGACGCTCATATCGCCGCCCGCGAGAAAGACGCCGACGACGCCACCAATGAGGGCGAGCGGCAGGTTGAACATCACGAGCACGGCCTCCCGAGCGTTCCCGAAGGCCTGGTAGAGGAGCAAGAAGATGCCCACGATGGCGAGGCTTCCGAGGGCGGTGAGGACGCGGGTTGCCGCTTGTTGGCTCTCGAACTGACCTCCGTATTGAAGGAAGTACCCGGGGGGCAGGGGCACCTGCGCCGCGATCTTGCTTTGCGCCTCCGCGATCAAGCTCTGCAGATCGCGCCCCGCGACGTTGCACTGTACGACGATCCGTCGTTGGACGTTTTCGCGGTTGATGAAGTAGGGGCGTGGCTCGAGCTGCAGGTCCGCCACCGCGCGCAAGGGCACCTTCCGTCCGGGCTCGCCGGCGTCCACCAGGATGTTGCGAATCGCGTCGACGTTCCCGCGAGCGGACTCTTCCAGACGGACGAAGAGATCGAAGGTCCGCTGCCCCTCCACGACTTGGGAGACGGCGACGCCGTTCAGGAAGGTCTCGATGTCCTCCGCCAAGTCTCCGACCTTGACGCCGTAGCGGGCGGCCCGCGCGCGGTCGATGCGGATCACGAGCTGCGGCACGTCGATCTGCGGCTCGACCTGCAGATCTGCCACGCCGGGCACGGTCTTCATGACCTTGAGAATCTCCTGCCCCTTCGCCCGCAAGACCGTCAGATCGGGCCCGTAGAGCTTGATGGCGACCTGGGCGCGAACTCCGGACAGAATTTCGTCCATCCGGTGCGAGATGAACTGGCCGACATTGAAGAGCGCCCCGGGGACGTCACCCAGATCGGCGCGGATGCGTCGGAGTAGCTCCTCGGGTGGCATGGACGGATCTCGTGCGTAGTCGAGCTTCAGGTCGAACTCGCTGAAGTTCGGCGGCTGCGCGTCTTCATCGAGCTCGCTCCGTCCGGCCCGCTGCGCGATCGAGACGACTTGCGGATAGCGCACCAAGCGTTCGCGCACGAGTCGCCCCAGGCGCATGGATTCTTCGAGCGACGTTCCCGGCAGCGTGCTCATCACGACGATGAAATTTCCTTCGTGAAACTCGGGAAGGAACGACCGCCCGAAAAACGGTACCATCGCGGCGGCGCCGAGGAAGAGGGCGACGGCGAGGCCCACCACACTCCAGACGTGCCGAAGGGTCACGTGCAGCACCCGCGCGTAAACGCGCTTTAGTCCCCGCACGACGGCGCTTTCGCGGTCGTGGCCGCCGCCGCGCTCCCGTCCGAGCAGCAGCGAGCAGAGCGCGGGGACCGCCGTGAGTGTGACCACCAGGGAGGCGAGAATCGAGGCGATGTACGCGATGCCGAGGGGCGCAAAGATGCGGCCTTCGAGGCCGGTCAGGAAGAAGATCGGCAGGAAGACGAGCACGACGATCAGGGTCGCGTACACGACCGAGTTCCGGATCTCGCTCGAGGCGGTGAAGACGACCTCGATCACGGGGAGCGGCTCGGGGCTCTCGCGATTGAGCCGGAGGCGACGAAAGACGTTCTCCACGTCGATGATCGCGTCGTCGACGACTTCGCCGATCGCGACCGCGAGACCCCCGAGGGTCATGGCGTTGATGCCGATGCCGAAGGCGTGGAGCGTCAGGATGCCGCCGAGGAGCGAGGCGGGGATCGAGACCAGGGTGATGAACGCGGTGCGGACGTTCATTAGGAAGAGAAAGAGGATGGCGGTGACGATAATCGCCCCTTCGATCAACGCCCTGCTGAGATTGTGGATCGACGACTCGATGAAGTCGGCCTGCCGGAAGACCTCGATGTTCAGCGTGATGTCTTTGGGCAAGGTCGCTTGGATGCTCCGGAGGGCCGTCTCGACTTTGTACGTGGTCGTGAGCGTGTCGGCTCCGTAGGCCTTCGAGACTGTGCCAATCACGGCAGGCTCGAGCCCGAAGGCGCCGTCACCGCGCTTGATCTCCCCGCCGAACTGCACGGTGGCGACGTTCCGGAGGAGGACGGGGGTGCCGTCGCGCACGGTCACAATCGTGTTCCGGACGTCGTCGAGGGAGGTGATGCGACCGACTGCGCTCACGACGTACTCCTGGGCGTGATCAGTCAGGAACCCACCCGGGGCGTTCACGTTCGAGCGCGTGAGCGCCGTGCGGATGTCCTCCGCCGTGAGGCCATAGGCCGACAACCGCGCGGGGTCGAGCAGCACTTGGTACTGTTTCACGTCCCCGCCAATGGAGACGACCGAGGCCACGCCGCCGAGCGCGAGCAGCCGGGGCCGGATCTCCCAATCCGAAATGGTGCGGAGATCCATCAGCGGACGGGTCGGGCTCTGGAGGCTATATTTGACCATCCAGCCGACGGCCGAGGTGATCGGCAGCATCACCGGCGCGTTGGTCCCCGGAGGAAAGCGATCCCGCACCGACTGGGTCCGTTCCCCAACGAGCTGCCGCGCCGTGTAGATATCGGTGCCCCATTCGAACACGATCACGACGGTTGAAAGACCAACCGACGATGCCGAGCGGACGCTCTCGACTCCCGGGGTTCCGTTGACGGCGCTCTCGACGGGAAACGTGATGAGCGCTTCGACGTCCTCTGGCGCGAGGCCGGGCGCCTCCGTTTGCACGACGACCTGCGGGGGCGCGAACTCGGGGAAGACGTCCACGGACATATGCTGGAGCACCCAGCCACCCGCGCAGAGGAAGACGACGGTCCCGACGACCACGACGAGGCGATTGCGCAGCGACCAGTGAATGATGCGATTGAACATGGGCGCCCCTGGTCCTAGTGCTCGTCCTGCGGGGGCGGCCCGCCGGTGAGCCACGCGGTGTACACCTCGCGTACGCCCTGGGTGACGACGCGGTCGCCGGGAACCAGCCCCTCGGCGATTTCGACGAACTGATCGTCGCTGGCTCCGGCGCGCACGTCCGTGCGGACGAGGGTGCTCCCGGTATCGACAAAGACGAAGCGCTCGCCGCCCGCCTCGAGCAGGGCCGCGCGCGGAACCGCGAGGACCTGGGCGAGCTGTTGAAGGATCACCGTTGCCTGGGCGAACATCCCGGGCTTGAGACGCCCGGTGGGATTCGCGACCGTGATCCAGACCGGCAGTGTCCGCTTCACCGGATCGAGCTGTTGCCCGACATAGGTCACGGTCCCTTCGAAGGATTCTCCAGGGTACGCGGGCACCCGCATGCGAGCGGGTTGGTCGAGGGCCACTTTGGCGACGTCGTCCTCGTACGCTTCCGCTTGCACGATCACCTGTGCGAGGTCGGCGATGTGAAAGAGCGTCTTGCTGGGATCGACGGCTTCACCGGGCGCCACGAGGCGGTCGTCCACCACGCCCGCCATGGGGGCCGTGACAGTCACCGTCGGCGGCGGGTTGCCGAGGAGGCGTGACTGGATGACGGCGAGCGGCTGATCGCGCACGACCTGCTGACCGAGGCGGACGAGGATGCGCTCGACTCGTCCTTCCACACGCGTGCTCACGAAGACGTGACGGTCGGGATCCAAGGCGACGACGGCGTTCAGCGACAGGACCGTATCGATGTCGTGAAACGTCGCTTCGACCGACTCGAGTCCGATGGCGGTTCGTTGCTCGGCCGTCATCCCAACAGGTCCGCCGCCGCCCCCGGTCGCCATTTGCTCGCCGTGACCGACGGCACGACCGGGATGCACGGTCGTGAGAAGAACGAAGACTGCGGTGATCGCCAACGATCGTGTCGTCGCCGATCGCGTTGTGTTGGATTTCATCGGATCTCCTCCGGATTCGCGAGTAGAGGACTCGTGGCCGCCGCGGTTTCCAGGTCAATCGCTGCACGCCGGTACTGGGCGAGGGCGTCGAGGTACGCCGTACGGAGTTCGCTCTGCTGCCGCTGCACTTGCACGACCTGGGTCACGGGGACGAGACCGTGCTGGTAGCCCTCTTGCGCGAGCCGAACGTTTTCACTGGTGAGCGGTGTGACCCGCGCCCGGTAGCGTTCGGTCACAGCGCTCAGATCCTCGACCCGGTGATGTGCCGACTCCACGTCCGCGAGGATCGTGAGCTCCAAGGCGGCGGCCCGGCTGCGCGCCTGTGCCTCGAGCGCCTGCGTCTCGGCAATGCGGCCCCGGTTCCGATTCCACAAGGGTAGCGGGATCGAGACAGTCAGCCCGAGGAGTTGATCGCTCGGCTGCGACGGCGCCCCCACGACCGGCTGGCGGGTACGCGCGTACCGGAAGCCGAGCGTCCAGTCCTCCCAGCGCTCGGCTTTGGCGAGCGCTTGCTCGGCGTGCGCACGATCGGCCGCGAGGCGCAGTTGCTGGAGATCCGGTCGCCACGCAAGGGCGGTTTCCCGGAGCTCGGCAAGCGATCGTGGAGGCCCGGGTACGAGCTCGCCAGCGACCGTCACCGTGGCGTCCGCGTCGCGGCCGAGGAGCCGGCTCAACTCGGTGGATCGCGCTTGTGCCTGTGCGGTGAGCAGATCCCGCTCGAGCTCGAGCCGCTGCAACTCGAGCTGTGCGGTGTTCACATCCAGCGCCGAGACCTCGGCGAGTGCCGCGCGATGCGCCGAGACGTCAGCGAGACGGCGGTTAACGGCAATCAACTGCGCGCGCGCGGCGATCTGCTCTTGCAGGACCAGCAGCTCGGAGAAGGAGATCTCGACCTCCGCGACGAGGAGGCGCGTGGCGTCGCGGACTTCGGCGACCGCGATCGCAATGTCAACCCGTGCCACATCCCGCCCGCGCGCGAGACGCCCCGCGACCGGGAAGCGCTGCTCGAAGCCGATGCTCGCGTCGTAATCGCCTTCATTCGCAAAGACTACGTCGTCAGCGCCCGCGAGCTGCAGGCTCGGGTTTGGCCAGAGACCTGCCTGCTCGAGGCGCGCGCGGGCTTGCGCAATCGCGAAGGTTGCCGCGCGCAGGTCGCGGTTCCCGGCGAGCGCTTCTCGGATGGCGTCGGCCGCGGTCAGGGCAGCGGTGTGATTGGCGGGCGGGGCCTGCGTCGGGACACCAGCGGCGAGTGCCGCGGAGGGAGGGGCGCCGAGGAGCAGAAGCGACCCCAACGATCCCGCACCGATTAGGAACATCCTCATCGCGCGCCACGCGCGCGTGTGTGCTTGCACCATGAACCGACCTCCCAGCTAGCCCACCGTCCGTACGCGGATGGCAGGACGCAATGAGACACCTCGGCCGCCAGGCGCATTCGCACCCGGACGGCACAAGAAGCTACCGCGAGCTGTGGAGGGTCAGATCAGGAGGGCTGACAACGTCAGGAAGAGCGGTCGGTCGGCAAAACGCTGCGTGCTTGGTCCACCGCGGATAGGTGGGCCGGTCGCATGGGCGAGTGGGCTGGCCGCAGCGAGAACCACGGACACCGGCCCGCTCGCGAGCTGGCGGTATCCCGGTGTGGACGCCTGGGCCCGCAGGGTTTCCAGCACGTGGTCGCTGGAGAGATGGACGTTGAAAAGAGACGCGTGGCAACACGCGGCTTCAACCGGAGGCCGCCCGTGCTCGGTGGTGCCAGGGTGATGCGAGGATGCGGGGTCGTGGTGGTGATGATGCTCCCCTTGTTCATGGGCCGTCGCCTCATGATGCATGCCGCATTCGAGGAAGTTCGCGAGGCTCGTGTAGGTGAAGACGACAAGCGCAAGCGCTAGGGCGACCGACCTTTGGGACATCGGGGCGAAGCGTATAGCGCGAAGATTCCCCCAACAAGCCCGCAAAGGACCTCCGCATCTTGCAGCTCGAGGCGAGGAGGGGAGGTAGGAGCGCCTGGCGCGCTAAAGATCGGTATGAGTCGGAGAAGCGAGTCTTCGCCGAGGGTCTCCGGCACCTGTCGACGATTCGCTGGGTGCCTTCGTTTGCGCCCGTGATCCAGTAGGCACGGGTGCTACCTTTCGTCGTGCGATCCCATGCCGAGGCTTTTCGCGTGGCGCAGCAGTTCCCTCCGTGTGAAAGCGATGGACCGATAGGCCGGACTTCCCGGGGAGAACGTCGATCGTCGGCGCAACAAGGGTACGCAGGGGGCGTGGGGGCAACTTTGGGGGCAAGCCGCGAGAGCCACACCGATGTGGCTCCGTCAATGTAAATAGTTGCGGGTGCAGTGCGATTCCCCCCGCCCCACTTTCCGTCTGTCGAGTTTTCGAGGACTTGTGAGCCGGATGGGCGTCATGGTGCCCATCCGGTGCCCATTCTGAGACAAGGCGGCGTGCAGCACGGTTTCGATAGAGCGTCGCGAGCCGTCGACCATCGGGGCGGACAAGCCCTCGCATCCATTTTCGGTAGTGGCC